>NZ_CP041025.1:3300833-3674166 GCF_006385135.1 Paremcibacter congregatus | reverse complement strand
ACCTGAATGCCAGTGAACAGGTCTGCGTCAAAAGGCATTGGAAGGGCTGGTGCAAGAAATATGAAACCCAGTATACGGACCGCGATAATTTCGATTATGGCAGTGATCGCAAAGACTACAAGTCCAAGCATCTTTACAAGGTCGCCGATTCAGCCGCCTTTGATTATGGCCAAGGCCTGACCACTGGCAGCGTGGAAGCCAACACGGGCGGCAATTTTCTGGAATTTGTTTTTGATGTTTCCGGAACAGACCTGGCCAGCGCTGAACAGATTGCATTCCACTGGACCATGTCCTGTGCCAATGATGTGATTGAAGGGGTGGTAAATCTGGCCCAGGCAACCCGGACGCCGGAACCTTTCGCGGCGGGATTGTTGCTGGTCGGCCTGGGGGGCTTCTCTTTGTTGCGTCGCCGCCGACAAAGCTGAATCTGTCGACAATTTACTTGATCTTCGTCTGTGGATCATGATGATACGGGCTCTTGTAAAGGATCCTGTATGACAACATCGCTTTCTAAAATTCTGGCCTGTGGCATTATTCTGACCGGTACGATTATTGGTCTGGCGGGCATTGATCTTGTCTTGCCGGCGGTGCCTTTGCTGCCGGAAATTTTCAACAGTGGTATCGGTGAAGTCCAATTGGTGCTCGCGGCTTATGTCGTCGGGGCCAGCGGCGGATTTCTTGTCTTTGGCATCATTGCCAGCCGGTTGGACCGACGCAAGATTTTTCTCGGGTCGATCGCCAGTTTCGGTCTTCTTTCATTGCTGTGTATCTATGCCGAAAATATTTGGGTATTAGTGATATTGCGCTTTTTCCAGGGCTTTATGTCCAGTGCGCCGGCGGTGATCGCGCCGGGAATGATTCGACAGCTTTTTTCCGAAGTGGGGGCGGTGCGGGCCATCAGTCTGGTCGGCAGTATTGAATCCCTGGTGCCGGCGCTGGCGCCGATTGCGGGATTATGGCTGCTGAGTCAGTATGGCTGGACCGGGTCTTTCTGGGTGACGGGCGGGGCGGCGCTGATCCTGACGCTCATTCTGGTGGTGCGGCCCCGCATTCTGCCGGGGCATCCGGCCCGGGCGTCACGGGATCTCGGGGGGTATGGCAAATTATTATGCAATCCGACCTATCTGCGCTATGGACTCAGTCACGGGCTGATCCTCGGGGGGTTGCTGGTGTTTGTCTTTTCCATTCCGGTGGTGATGATTGAAACGATGGGGGGCACCATTGAGAATTTTATTTATATGCAGGTCTGTGGGGTCACAACCTTTATCATTTTATCCAATGTCGCCGGTTCTCTGGTCAGGCGGTTCGGACCGGAAATCCTGATCAGTGTGGGCAGTTATATGGGCGGGCTCAGCGTGATCTTCATCATTGGGTATGCGGCATTTGGCGGCAATGATCCTCTGGTTCTGATTCCGGCCTTTGTGCCGCTGAATGCGGGGCTGGGGCTGCGCGGTGGAGTGGGCTTTATGCGGGCGCTACAGGCGGCAGGAGATGACGACGCGCGGGGATCGGCCCTGATCATCCTCAGTGTTACCTTGGTCGCCGGGGCTGGCACAGCGATTTTGGCGCCTTTTCTGGCCCAGGGCCTGTTGATTCTGTCGCTGGGCACAGGGGTATTGATTTCCGCGGGCATTCTTCTGGTGGTTCTGATCCCGCCCTTGGGGGAAGGCATCAGTCAGAAAAGCGGCCAGACGCCTTAAATCGCCGCCGCCAGCCGGGTGCCCTGATCAATGGCGCGCTTGGCGTCAAGTTCCGCTGCGACATCGGCGCCTCCGATCAACTGATAGGGTTTTTCGAGCCCATTAACAAGATCGCGCAACGGCGTCTGTCCGGCGCAGAGAATGACATTGTCCACCTCAAGAATATGGTCTTCCCCGTTGCTGGTGTAATGCAGACCCTGATCATCAATCTTGTGGTATGTGCAGCCGCGGATCATCTGGATTCCTTTATGTTTGAGCCCGGTGCGGTGGGCCCAGCCACTGGTCTTGCCGAGGCCGGCGCCGACTTTTGACTCTTTGCGTTGCATCAGACTGATCTGGCGGGGGGACGGGGACGATTTTGGTGTAACGCCTTCAACACCACCCCGGGCGGAGAAGGTCATGTCGATGCCCCATTCGGCCATGAAGGTCGGGATGTCGAGACTTGGGCTGCTGGTCCCGTGGCTAAGTAGTTCGGCCACGTCGAAACCGATGCCGCCGGCGCCGATGATGGCGACTTTATCACCGACCGGGGCGCCCTGAATCACATCACGGTATATCATGGTCTTGGGATGATCGATGCCCTCAATATCGGGAAGACGCGGGCTGATGCCGGTGGCGACAATGACCTGATCAAAATCGCTGTCATTCAGGTCCTGTGCCGTGACCGGGTTATTCAGTTTCAAGGTTACTCCTGTGAGTTCGATCTGACGGGCGAAATAGCGCAGGGTTTCGCTGAATTCTTCCTTGCCGGGAATTTTCTTGGCGAGATTGAACTGACCGCCAATCTCACAGGCCGCATCATAAAGTGTGACATGATGTCCACGGCGGGCGGCGGTGGTGGCATAGGCAAGGCCGGCGGGGCCGGCGCCGACCACGGCAATCTTTTGCGGGTGATCTGTGGGCGTAATGGTCAGCTCTGTTTCATGGCAGGCGGTGGGGTTGACCAGGCAGCTGGAAATCTTGCCGACAAAAATATGATCAAGACAGGCCTGATTGCAGGCAATACAGGTATTGATTTCGTCGGCCCGGCCTTCGCGCGCCTTGTTGACAAATTCCGGATCGGCGAGGAAGGGCCGCGCCATGGACACCATATCGGCGTCGCCGCGGGCGAGCACCTCTTCGGCGATTTCCGGCGTATTGATGCGGTTGGAAGTGATTACCGGAATGTGGAGTGCTTTTTTAAATTCGGCGGTGACCCAGGTAAAGGCGGCCCGGGGCACTTTGGTGATGATGGTCGGAATGCGGGCTTCATGCCAGCCGATGCCGGTGTTGATCAGGGTGGCGCCGGCTTTTTCTATGGCCAGACCCAGTTCAATAATCTCGTCATGGCTGCTACCGCCTTCGACCAGGTCGAGCATGGACAGGCGGTAGATGATGATGAATTTTTCCCCTACCGCGTCACGCACCCGACGGACGACCTCGACCGGTAGACGGATGCGGTTTTCGTAATTTCCGCCCCAGGCGTCGTTGCGTTTGTTGGTGCGCGTTACAATGAACTGATTGAGGAAATAGCCCTCGGACCCCATGATTTCGACCCCGTCATAACCGGCTTTTTGCGCCAGGGTGGCGGACCGGATGAAATCTTTGATCTGTTGCTCAATCTCGTCTTCGGTCACTTCATGCGGGACAAAAGGGTTGATCGGCGCCTTGATCGGTGACGGGGCGATTAATTTATCATTATAGGCATAACGGCCGGTGTGGAGAATCTGCATGCAGATCTTGCCGTCTTCCGCATGGACCGCATCGGTGATAACCTTGTGAAAGGCGACATCTTCGTCGGTTTCCATGATCCGGGCCCCGGCATGGACAGAGGCTTCGTGATTGGGCCCAATTCCGCCCGTGACCATCAGGGCCACCCCGCCCCGGGCGCGGGCCGCGAAATAGGCCGCCTGACGATGATTGCCGTCCTTGGCTTCTTCCAGTCCTGTATGCATGGACCCCATCAGAACCCGGTTTTTCAATGTGGTAAAGCCCAGGTCGAGCGGTTCCAGAAGATGGGGGTAAGTCGAAGCGGTCATGAGAAGGTCCTTTACCAGCACAATTTATAACTATTAGATATATAACAGCGTAATTTGACACTGTCAAGATTGAGTGCTAGGCTTGATTGAAAACATAGAGAAAGCACACGTCGCCATGTCCCTGACAGACAGCAATCCGACAAGCAGAATACCAGAAAAACCCGCCTATCACCACGGTGATCTGCAGCGCAGCCTGCTGGATGCCGCCCGGAAAATGATCCGCGAGGGCGGCGTCGAGGCCCTGTCGCTGCGTAAGCTGGCGGAAAAGGTCGGGGTATCGCGTACCGCCGCGTATCACTATTTCACCGACAAGAACGCTCTGTTATGCCATTTGGCGGAACAGGGGTTCTATGCCTGGCGTGACCAGGCGGAAACATTATTTGCTGACAGGTCCCTGGACCCGGTGGCGCAATTTCGCGCCTATATCCATTGGTACATGGGGTATGCGATCGAGCATGCGGAAATCTACGATCTGATGTTTGGCCGGGCGATCTGGAAGCAGGAAAAGGCCAGTGAAAGCCTGAAAGCGGTTGCTTATGCCGCCTTTCAACTACAGGTCGAAATGACCCGGCGCTGGCAGGCGCACGGTCTCTTGTCCCCCCGGGAAGACAGTTTGCGGGTGGCTCAGGTCAGTTGGGGGGCCTTGCACGGTTTGGCGCGTCTGATGATTGACGGTATCTATCGCGGCGACAGTCCGGTGGAAGATATGTGTGAGTGCGCCGCCACCCTGTTGATTCAGCATAAATCATGATGGAGGAGCTGAAAATGGAAGATCAGACCAGGCTGGAGGCGTGGCACAAGGTTGTCTTTGGGTGCGATCTCGAGACGTTGAACACATTGCTGGCCGATGAGGTGGTCTTTCATACGCCGCTTTATCTCAAACCGCGCCGGGGCAAAATGGCGGCCTTGTTTATCTTAAGCGCTGTGATCGATATTTTTGAGGAGTTCACCTATCACCGGGAATTGTTGCAGGGCGATAGCTGGGCGTTGGAATTCAGCGCCCGGATCGGTAAATACTCTCTGAAAGGGGTCGATCTGATCCGCTGGAATGATCAGGGTCAGATTGTTGATTTCGAGGTCTATATCCGACCAATCAACGGGGTGCAGGCCCTGGGCGAGGCCATGTATGAAAAGATCAAGGCTGCCGGTATGCTCGATATGATCAAAGACAGTTCAGAATAGAAAAAGGCAGCCCCCGAAGGGGTTGCCTGGTATGTCATGTTCTTCTGGCGGTTAGGCTTAGAAGTTATATTTGGCTTCGATGCCCCACTTGCGCGGCTCGTTAACGAAGCCCGTGAAGTTATTGAAGTCAATGGCGCCTGTCAGAGACAGATCGTTGGTGATGTTCCGAACATAAAGTGCCACCTGCCATTCGTTATCGCCATGAACATAACCCGCTTTCAAACCGCCTTCGAGCAGGAAGTTGTCTTTGAATTCGACACTTTCATAGAGGAAGAAGTTGATGCTGGAGCGATAGGCCCAGTCGGTGTAGGCGAAGAATTCGCCGCCTTCAACAGGGACGCTGTAGCGGGCAGTGAAGTTCAAAACCCACTCAGGTGAGTTTGGCAAAGGATTTCCATCCAGAGAAACAGTGGCCTGAGGGCCGAAAGGACCAGGGATGGAGGGACCTGTAGGATCAAGGGTTGTTGGTCCAGAACCGCCAGGTACGATGAACAAGGCATTATCTTTGATCTGTGTTTTATTGTAACTCAGTCCAAGAGTTGTTGCCAGGTTATCGGTCACCAGAAATTCCATGTCAGCCTCAAAACCATAGCCTTCAACTTTGTCGGCATTGATCAGTTTGGTCACATTGCTGGTCCCGCCAACAGCCGTTAACTGCATGTCATTGACGTTATAATAATATGTCGTCGCATTGACGCGGCCACGACCTTCGAGAACGTCAGCCTTGATGCCCATTTCGTAGGAGTAGGCTGTTTCGGAAGAGGCAACGGAAGAGGCGTCCCCAAAGACGATGCGACCTTGAATGCTTGGGGCCCGGAAGCCTTTTGCCACGCGGGCGAAGACATTAATGTCCTCATTTGCCGTGTAGATCGCGCTCAGATCCCAGCTCAGGTTGTCTTCTTTGGTGTTGTTGTTGACCGTGACATTCGGTGCCCCGAAAGGCGACTGGCTGCGGGTGGCGGTGAAATCCTTCTTATCGTCAGAATACCGCAATCCAGCAGTGATTTTCAGGTCTTCGGTGGCGTTGACGTCAATGTTTCCGAAAAGCGCAAACGCCTTGATGTCCTGCTTCTGAACCGCAAAACCATTTTGTGTACCGCCGGTATATGAATTGTAGCTGTAGTTATTGATGGTCAGATCTTCACTGAAATAGAAAGCACCAACCTGATAGTTGATCATTTCATTATCATTGGACGAGAAACGGATCTCCTGTGTCCATTGATCCAGACCGGGGATTTCACCGGCCGATTCAGACGCGAATGGAATAAATCCCGGGCCAGAGGGGAATTGGCCATCAAATACACCACCAAATCCACCATCAACGTCCCCTCGAGAGAAGACTTTACCATGCTCATAACCGGTTACAGAGGTGAAGGTCATGAAATCGAAATCATGGACGATCTTCAGGTTTACGCCGTGAGCGTCGAGGGCCTGTTCATTTCTGCCATCGAGATGTACTCTTTCACGACTAAAATTCTGTATAAAGCCGCCTCTTCCTGGCTCGATGATATTAGCGCGGAAAACCGTTGCGGTACCATCCATACTGCGAATGTGCCCATTGAGTAGGAAGGATGTTGCGTCAGAAGGTGTAAGCAAGAGTTGGAGTCGCGCTGCCGCCTCGACGAAATCTTCAAGATCCTTTTCCGGACTTGAGAGTGTGTTGTCTACCCAATCTCCTTGACGTTGGTACATGCCGGAGATCCGGACCGCCAGTTTGTCTTCGACCAAAGCCCCGCCTGCGGCGGCCTCTAACTCAACGGCACCGAAGTTTCCAAGCGACGCGCGAACGTAACCGTTGGTTTCCTGCGTTGGTTTTTTAGATTCGAGCTTGATGATGCCAGCGATGGTGTTACGACCGAACAGCGTACCTTGTGGGCCACGCAGGACTTCAACACGGTCCATATCAAAAATTGGCGCGCCTTTGAGGATCGGATTTTCCAGAACGACTTCATCATAGATCAGGGATACTGGCTGGGAGGCGTTCAGGTCGAAATCGCTGTTGCCGAGGCCGCGGATATAGAAACGCGGGAAGGTGCGCCCGAAAGAGGTTTCGATATAAAGGCTTGGGACGCGGGCAGACATAAACTTAATGTCCGCGCCAGCACCTTTAAGCACATCCATTTTCTCGCCGCCAAGGGTGGCGACAGAAGAGGGGACATCCTGTAGGTTCTGGGAACGTTTTTGAGCCGTAACAACGATTTCCTCTAGGATCATCGCCGAGTCTTCAGCTGCCTGTGCTGTGGTGAATGTCAATGCGCTGGCCAGGGCCAGAGCAGAAACGGACAGTCCTTTAAATAACTGTGGTGTAGATATCATTGACATGGTGTTTCCTGTATGTTTTGGATTTTTGACCAAATAGTCTATTTTTTTACTGAAGCCTTACCATACTGAACATTTACAATTATGCAATAAATTTTCGTTCACATATTGATCGGGCTGCCGCATATATCCTGAGATTTAGGGCAAAATTAGGGCGGTATATGTCATCTGTATCCTTGCCTGTGATTGTACAATTTGATCGGGCGTGATATGAGCGAAGACAGCGTAATCTGAGCAAGTGAAGGGAACAGGGTATGGCGCGGTCAAAAGTACGGTTGTTTTTGCTGGGAGGAACAATCACCATGGCGGATTCTGCAGCGCCGGATACTGCTCATTCAAGCGCGACGGGCGGCGTTGTGCCGACGGTTGACGCGGCGGCACTGTGTCGGGCGGTGCCCGGTCTGGCTGACGTGGCCGAGGTCGAGGCGCGCACGGACCTGATGATCGCCAGCGGAAACCTGACCTATGCGCATGCCCTGGCTCTGGCGACGGAAATCAACGCCGCGGCCACTGCGGGCAACGTTGACGGCTTTGTCGTGGTGCAGGGCACCGATACGCTGGAAGAAATGGCTTTTCTGCTTGATTGTCTGTTGGATATTGCCCCGCCCGTTGTGGTGACCGGGGCTCTGCGCAGTGCGGCGGCCCTGAGCGCGGACGGCCCGGCTAATATTCTGGCGGCGGTGACGGCGGCGGCGACCGGGGATCTGGGCCGGGCCGGGGTGATGGTGGTGATGAATGACGATATCCACAGCGCCTGTTTTGTTACAAAGTCCCATACCGGCAGTCCGGCGGCCTTTACCTCGCCGACGATGGGCCCCATCGGACGGGTGACAGAGGGCCGGGCGACTTTATACGCAGTGCCACGTCGGGGCGCGATGGTGAACATCCCTTCACAAAAGAGACTGCCGAGGGTGGTGCTGTTGTCGGCGTCTTACGGCGACGATGGTTTTCTGCTCAACCTGCTGGCGGGGGCCGGCTGTGACGGGCTGGTGATCGAAGCCTTTGGCGCCGGGCATGTGCCGGAAGCCTATCTTGCGTCTCTGGAGAAACTGGTCAAAACCGGACCGGTGATTCTGGCGTCCCGCACCGGATCGGGCCCTGTGTTCCGGGAAACGTACGGCTACCCCGGCGCGGAAATCGACCTGATCTCCCGCGGGCTGATTCCGGCGGGAATACTGGACGGGCGCAAAGCCAAGATCCTGCTGACACTGCTGATGATGAACAAGGTTGCGGCAGATGGCATTCGCGCCGCTTTTGAAAGCTGGACCTTTTAAATCATGAGAGCGCTGGCGATCACATAAAGCACCAGGGTAATGCCGCCCGCGGTCAGGGCGTAGGGCAGCTGTGTCTTGACATGTTCCAGCAGGTCACAGCCGCTGGCCAGGGCGGATACCGCCGTGGTGTCGGATATGGGGGAGCAGTGATCCCCGAAGATCCCGCCGCCGAGGATCGCTGAAAGCACCAGTGACGGCGGCAGGCCCAGAGTCTGGATCAGAGGAACCCCGATGGGAATCAGGATGGCGAAGGTGCCCCAGGAGGTGCCGGTGGTGAAAGACATCAGGGCCCCGGCGACAAACAACATTGGCACGATAAGAATTAGCGGCAGATAGTCGCCGACCAGACCGGCGATGAATACCCCGGTGCCCAGTTCCCTGACACTGGCGCCGAGGGCGAGAGAGAAAAGCACAATGGTCACCAGCGGCAACAGTTCCCCCATGCCGACAAAGCCGATTTCCACCAGTTTGATATGGCTGAATTTCCGGGTCCACAACATCATCCCGTAAGCGACGAGGCAGGCGAGGGCGGTGGCGTAAAGCACCGATTTCGATCCGCTGCCATCGGCAAGAACCCCGTTGCCGGTCCAGAACATAAAGGCGATCATGCCGCCGACCATGGTCAACAGGGGAATGACCATAAAGCGGGCCTGGGTCGGCGGATATTCATGGGCGGGATCGGTATCCAGTTTCTGCGCCAGGGCTTCGGCGTCTGTCATCGGCCCGTGGGTTTTGTCAGCGATGATGGTGTAAAACACGATGCCCAGGGTCACCAGGGCATAGAAATTAAGCGGCACCGTATTCCACAATATCTCGGCCGCGGACCCGTCCAGTTCATAGCCGCTGAGCAGGGCCAGAATATAAGCGCCCCATCCGTTGAGCAGGATCAGAATACAGATCGGCGCACTGGTGCTGTCGATGATATAGGCGAGCCGCGCCCGGCTCATGCTGAATTTGTCAAACAACCCGCGGGCCAGAATGCCGGCGGTGAGCACGCTGAGGTTGGATTCGATAAAGACCACAACACCGGTGAGGCTGGTCAGGAGCCCGACCGAGCGGCGACTGCGGGCAAGACCGCTGCCGACCAGAAGTTCCACCATCGCGGTCACGCCGCCAGATACGCGGATAAAGGCCAGCAGGGCGCCGACCATCAGGCTGAACATCAGGATGCGGCTGTTGCCCATATCGGTGAAGATGCTGATGATGCGTTCCAGACTGGCGAGCAGCCCAAACAGGGGAGTGCCGACGGAAACTTCTCCTCCGCCGCCCAGCAGCAACAAGGCCTCGGAAGTGAAAATTGCCAGAAACAGGGCGAGAATGACTTCCTTGCGCCATAACACCACTGTAATTGCCACCAGCGGCGGTAAAATACTCAGCCATTCCATATTACCCGACATACTCAGAAACCCTTTTTTTGGTCCACCCGAATTTATTTTTGTTTTTCCACTGTAGGCATGAACCTGATGGCTTGCAAGGCCGTCTTTAACGTAATAGGTTTAGGGGGTTCATTTCCTGAAAGGGATATATTGTGACCGGGGATATAGAAAAAGATGAATAATGATAATGTCTTATCCAAAGATGTTTTGCGAAATAACATCACGTTCCACACGGAAAGCCTGACCAAGGATTACCCGTCTGGTGAAACGGTTGTCCAGGCCTTGCGCGGGGTAAGTCTGGATATCCCCAAAGGTGATATGGTGGTGTTGCTCGGCCCGTCGGGCAGTGGAAAATCAACGTTTCTCAATATTATTGGCGGGCTGGACAGCCCGACCAGCGGCGAAGTGTATTTTCACAATGATCGGCTGTCGCATTACACGGAACAGGAACTGACCCGGTTCCGGCGGTATAATGTAGGGTTTGTCTTTCAGGCCTACAATCTGGTGCCGAGCCTGACGGCGCTCGAAAATGTGGCTCTGGTGACGGATATTTCTCTTGATCCCATGCCGCCGATGGAAGCGCTGGCGGCAGTGCACCTTGAAGACCGGGCCCGTCATTTTCCCTCGCAACTGTCGGGCGGCGAGCAACAACGGGTCGCCATCGCCCGGGCTCTGGCCAAGCGACCGGAGGTGCTGCTGTGTGATGAGCCGACCGGTGCTCTTGACAGCGAAACAGGCATTGTGGTGTTGAAAGCCCTGCAGGAAGTCAACCGCACATATGGCACCACCACGATCATCATTACCCATAATGCCTCGATCTCGGCGATGGCGGATCGGGTGATACATTTCGCCGACGGTCAGGCGGTGGAGGTACAGCTCAATGACAATCCGGTCTCGCCAGAGGAGATCAGCTGGTGATTTTGAAACCGCTTGATCAGAAACTGCTGCGCGATATCTGGCGGATCAAGGGCCAGATGCTGGCGATCATGATGGTGATGGCTTGCGGCATCACCACGTTCATCATGTCGTTCGGGGTGGTGGATTCGCTCAAGCTTAGCCAGGACGTCTATTATGACCGTTACCAGTTCGCCGATGTTTTTGCTCAGTTGAAACGCGCGCCTCTGTCTGTGCGGCAACAGATTCGGGAAATTCCCGGCGTTTCGGCGGTAGAGGCGCGGGTGGTTTTCGGGGTGACGGTTCAGGTGGAAGATATGGCCGAACCCGCCACCGGCAAGCTGATTTCCCTGCCCGACGGGCGCAAGCCGCTGCTTAATAATCTGTATCTGCGCAAGGGCCGGATGCTGGAGCCGGACGAGGATGACGCGATCCTCGCCAATGAAGCCTTCGTCAAGGCCCACGGGTTTCATCTGGGGGATAAAGTCAACATGGTGATCAATGGCCATAAGCGATCTCTGAAGATTGTCGGGGTGGTGCTGTCGCCGGAATATGTCTACGCCATGGGGCCGGGGGCGCTGTTTCCGGATGACAAGCGGTTTGGCATATTCTGGATGGGGCGCCGGGCGCTGGAGGCGGCGGTGGATATGGACGGGGCTTTCAATGATGTGTCGGTCCGTATGGACCGGGGCGCCGATCCGGAAGAGATCAAGCAGGAACTGGACATCATTCTGAAACCTTATGGCGGATTGATTTCCTATGCCCGCGCCGATCAGCAATCCCACTGGTTTGTGGAAAACGAACTGACGCAATTGCGGATCATGGGGTTATTTGCCCCGACGATTTTTCTGGCGGTGGCGGCTTTTCTGGTCAATGTGGTGATGACCCGGCAGGTGGCGACACAACGGGAACAGATCGGCATGCTGAAGGCCGTCGGCTACCGCAACCGGGAAATTGCCCTGCATTATCTTAAAATGGTGTTGATGATTGTGGTCATTGGCAGCCTGTTTGGCATTGCGGGGGGAATCTGGCTCGGCGGCGGTATGACCAATATGTATACCCAGTTCTTTCATTTTCCGATTTTACAATTTTCCTTTTCGCCGGAAGTGATGGTTTTTGCGGTGTTCTTTTGCACCTTCGCCGCGGTGCTCGGTACGTTGATTGCAATCGGTCAGGCGGCCGGTTTGCCCCCGGCAGAGGCCATGCGCCCGGAATCGCCGGTGCAGTTTCGCCAGACCCTGATGGAAAAGGTCGGGCTCGAGAAATACTTCTCTCACCTGACCCGCATTGTTATCCGTCATGTGGAGCGTCGCCCGGTACGGACTCTGTTTTCCACTCTGGGCATTGGTCTGTCCATGTCGATCCTGATCTTCGCCTTTTTTATGGAGGATTCGATTGATTATCTGATGGAAGTGCATTTCGACATGACCCAGCGCGAAGACATCGGGTTGAGTTTTGTTGAGCCGCGCGGCATCAAAAGCCTGGAGGAAATCCGGCTGATGCCGGGGGTGATCGCGGTTGAGCCGATCCGGAGCGTTGCGGTTTTTCTCAAATCCGAACATTACAGCAAACGATCGGCGATTACCGGATTGCGTCCTGATCCGGATCTGCACCGCATTCTTGACCGGGACCTGCGGGCGGCGCCGATTCCGGAACGGGGCATCGCCCTGTCGGCCAAGCTCGCGGAAGTGCTGCATGTGAAGGCCGGTGACATTATTACCGCCGAAGTTCTGGAGGAACGACGGCCGGTTCTGCATATTCCGGTGACGGAAATTGTCGAAGAGTTTATCGGGCTGAGTGCTTTTATGAACATGGATCGCCTGAATCAGTATTTGCAGGAAGGCCCGGTGGTCACCGGGGCGGCCCTGATGACTGATCCGTTGTGGCATGGCCCGTTGTTTCAGGAGATCAAAAACATTCCCAGCATTGCCAGTATGAATATTCTGCAAAAAGCCCGCGAGATTTTCAAAGATACCATGGGGGAGAATATTCTTAAAATGGTGGCGACCAATATCGTCTTTGCCGGGTTGATTTCCTTTGGCGTGATTTACAATACCGCCCGTATCGCCCTGTCGGAACGGGGGCGGGAACTGGCCTGTCTCAGGGTATTGGGCCTGACCCGGGGCGAGGTCGCCTATCTGCTGTTTGGCGAAATGGCGCTGATCATTCTGATGTCGATCCCGGTGGGGCTCGGGCTTGGGGAACTGATGGTGGCCGGTATGGCGCAATCTCTGGATACGGAATTGTTCCGGGTGCCGGCGATTGTTGATCGAAATACTTATGGTCTGGCGGTGCTGATTGTGGTGGCGAGCTCTATCCTGTCCTTTTATCTCGTCTGGCGTCAGGTGGAAAATATTGATTTGGTAACTGCCCAAAAAGGGGTCGAATAAAGATGATTAAAAAAATAAAACTGGTGGTGAAATATCTGGTGGGCGCGGCCTTGCTCGGGGCGCTGATCTTTGCCTTTATTCCGGAAGCGGAACAGGTCGATATGACCTTGGCCAGTCGCGGTGATGTGGTGATCGCGCTGGAGGCCGAGGGCCGGACCCGCATTCATGATATTTATGTGGTTTCCGCCCCGATCGAAGGTCGGGTGATGCGCATCGAAAGCGAACCGGGAGACCAGGTGAAAGCCGGGGTGACTGTCATCGCCCATATGACGCCGGCGGACCCACGCTTCCTTGATAAGCGTTCTGAAATTCAGGCCGAGGCCGATGTCCAGGGCGCGGTGGCGGCCAAAGGACTGGCGCAATCGAAACTGGATCGGGCGTTGGCGGAACTGGAATATGCCAAGGCGGAATATCGCCGGACAGATGAGCTTTTTAAAAACGGCAATGTCTCCATCGCCCGGCTGGAACAGGCGGAATTGCAGCTCAAGATGCGCCGGGCGGAAGTGGAAACGGCGCGGGCAGACCTGAAGGTGATGGAAAGTCGCCTGCGGGCCGCCCGGGCGCAACTGGTGCAGCCGGGAACCGCGGCGGAACAGAACGGGCCGGGATGTCAGTTGTGTGTCCATGCGCCGGTGGACGGCAAGGTATTGAAAATTCTGCACAAGAGCGAGGGGGTGATCCCCATGGGCACGCCCTTGGTGGAGGTCGGTGACCCGTCGGCCCTTGAAGTCGTGATCGAAATGCTGTCTCGTGATGCGGTCAAGGTGCGGCCGGGCGACATGGCGTTGATTCAGCGTTGGGGCGGGGGGGAAGATATCCGGGCCCAGGTGCGGCTGGTGGAACCCAGCGGCTTTACCAAAATTTCGGCTCTGGGGGTTGAGGAGCAGCGGGTCAATGTGATCCTTGACTTTATTGATCCGATCGAGAAATGGCAATCTCTTGGTCATGCCTTCCGGGTTGAAGGCAGCATCATCGTTGACAAGGCGGAGAACGTCCTGAATGTGCCGGTCAGCGCCTTGTTCCGATATAACGAACAATGGTCGACCTTTGTCGTGCGGGACGGTCGGGCCGTGCGTCAGCCTGTGACGGTCGGACGGCGCAATGAAAGAAGTGCTGAAATTGTTGCCGGCCTTGAAGAGGGGAGCCAGGTGATTATCCACCCCGGTAATAACGTCGTTGATGGCACCCGGGTGACGGCCCGCGAGTAGGGGGCTGATAAGCCGCCGTGAGTCTTTTTTGGAACGGAGAAAGTCTTTATTTTATAACAGTTTAATATTTAATACATTGACTATCACGGTAAATGTTCCCCGAGAGACGTCCAGAGAGGTGTTTTTGGCAGAAAATTGACTTTTATCAAATCAATTTGAAGTCAGAGGCATATCTAGAAAATACTGGACAATTTAAATATAGAGGAACGATCCATGTTTACTGTACGCACCGTCACCCGAAGTCTGTTACTGGCATCAACCACGGCCATATTGAGTATGCCGATGACGGCACACTCGGCAGAAGACCCGGCGGACAGTTTGGCTGAGGCGGTGACTGGCGGCACAGCTTATCTTAATGTGCGTCTCCGGTATGAGAATGTCGATCAGGCCAACTTTACCGAGGATGCCAATGCCTTCACCATTCGCACCAAGCTGGGGTATAAAACAGGCACCTATGAAGGGTTTTCCGGTGTTGTGGAATTCGAAGATTCCCGCAATCTTGCTGATGAGAAATATAACAACACCATTAACGGTCTGGGGGCGATTTATCCCGTCGTGGCTGACCCAAGTCATACGGAAGTTAATCAGGCCTATCTTAGCTTCACCGGCCTTGATGGCACGAAGATCAGCGCCGGGCGGCAATCCATCAACCTTGGAAATCAGCGGTTTGTCGGCACGGTCGGTTGGCGGCAGAATGATCAGAATCTGGACAGCGTCACGGTGGTCAATACATCGCTGCCAGATACCAAATTCTTCTATGGTTACGTCTGGAATGTGAACCGTATTTTCGGCAATGACAGCCCGGCCGGGGATCATTCTTCCAACAGTCACCTGTTCAATGCGGAATATAGCGGGTTTGAATATGGCACAGTGACCGCCTATGCTTATCTGCTCGACAATAATGATGTGGCTGGTTTTTCCACCAACACCATCGGGGTGCGCTTCGCCGGGAAGGCGAAAGTCGCAGACAAGACCCATGTATTATATGAACTGGAATACGCCAATCAGACAGATGCAAAGGATAATCCCGGCGATTATTCTGTGAATTATATTCTGGCTTCCGGCGGGGTTGGCTTTGCCGGCGCCAGTCTGACCGCCACATATGAATCTCTTGGCAGTGATGACGGGAATGTTGGCTTTGCCACACCTCTGGCGACGTTGCATAAATTCAATGGCTGGGCCGATAAATTCCTCGCCACGCCGGCGGCGGGTCTTGATGATTTATATTTCACCGGCGCCTATAAATTTGACGGTGCACTGAAAGGTCTGAAAGCGGCGGCCACCTACCATAAATTCACGTCCCGGTTTGGAGATGTGGATTATGGGACAGAGTTTGACCTGTTGGTGGCTTATGCCATCGACAAGAATTACAGCGTGGCGGTGAAATACGCCGATTATAACGCCGACACCTATTCCGTAGATACTCAGAAACTGTGGTTTACCATCGGGCTTAAATATTAAACCTTCTCCGATTTCATTCCATAGGGCGGCCTGGTTACCGGGCGGCCCTATTTCTTTTTGGCAATCAGGTGGGGCGGCGGTTTCGGTCCGTTGAGAATTTCGTCCCAGAAGGTGGTGCTCATTTCATTGATCACATTGGATTCGGCATTCAGCAGGATCACCAGACCAATATTGTAAGATTTGGAAAAGGCGATGTCGGCGCGGAAGCCGGAAACCCAACCGCTGTGATAGATCAGTTCGTCGTCGCCGAACTGATAGATGCGCCAGCCGAGGCCGTAATAGGCGTCGGTGATGAATTTTCGCCATTCCCGGCGGCGGGTTTGCCCACGGGTATGGATTTGTTTGCTGGTCAGATTGTTCAGCAGTTCATCGGACAGTACGTCCGGGTTGCCGCCCAGCTGGGCAATCATCCATTTGCTCATGTCCGAGATGCTGGCGTTGACCCCGGCGGCAGGCAGCAGGTTGTAATAACCGGGTTTGACCTTGACGGTATGCCATTTTCCCCGGGCCCGCACATGGGGGGAGGCGCGGTTGAAATGATCAATAAAGGGCGCAAGGCCGAGGGAACTGTCCTTCATTCCCAGCGGGGCGAGAATCTTTTCCGTCATCAGGTCGGCGTAGCTTTCCGAGGTGGATTGTTCGATAACCGGCTGGATCAGGCTATAGATTACATTCTGATAGCCGTAGCAATCGCCGGGTTTGCAGATCGGCTTGACCTTATCGAACTTGGAGATGATTTTCGGAAAAGCGACATTGGCCTCGACCAGATTGTCATAGGCATTGGGCACAATTCCGGAACTGTGGCTCAGAATATGGCGGATTTTCAGAGTTTGGGCCTGGTGGCTGTTCTTGAATTTGAAATCCGGCACATAGGTGGAGATATTGTCTTCCCAGCTGAATTTATTTTCTTCAATCAATTTTCCCGTCAGGCTGGCGGCAAAGGTTTTTGACAGAGAGGCCAGACGAAACACCGTATGCTCATCAACAGGAAACAATCCGGCCTTGGCGCGCACCCCATGTCCCTTCATGGCGATGACTTCATCCCCCTTGATGATGGCGTATGCGCCGCCGGGAATGCCTTTTTCCTCTAGTTTTTCCAGAAAATACTGATCGAATTTCTGGGCGTAACTCTTAAGCAGAATATTCTGTTCGGGGGCGGCCGTTGTGGCGGCGGAAAGGGCGAAAACCCCACAGGACAACGCCATACAGCGCAGAAGCGGAAGAAAAAGAAAGCGCATTAAATATACTTCGTTTGTGTTTTTATCTGTGTGCGATTTTATTTTTGGTTACACGCGAAACAACTGATCCTGAGCATATATTTTAATACCCCTCTGTAAATGTTTTTTTTTGCCCCTATATGGGGAAGACACCCACCTTAAAAAATGAGGAAGACGCTGTATGAGATATGAAAACCTGGGACGATCAAATATCAAGGTCTCGAATATTTGTCTGGGAACCATGACGTGGGGGCAGCAGAACACGGAAGCGGAAGCCTGGGAGCAGATGGATTATGCTGTCGCGTCGGGAATCAATTTCTTTGATACCGCAGAGCTTTACCCCGTGCCGCGCAAGGCAGAAACCCAGGGGTTGACGGAAGCCTATATCGGGTCCTGGCTGGAAGCGCGCGGCGGGCGGGACAAGGTGATCCTGGGCACAAAAGTGGTCGGACGCGGGGATGGCGACTGGTTCCGCCCTTTCAGCGACACCACCCGGCTGAACCGGGAGCAGATCACCTATGCGCTGGAGCAAAGCCTGCGGCGTCTGAAAACAGACTATGTCGATCTCTATCAATTGCATTGGCCGGATCGGCCGATTAATCTTTTTGCCGACTCCCGGGGATATGTGCACCGGGAAGCGCCGGACAGTATTCCACTTGAAGAAACTTTGCAGGTGTTGGGTGATCTGGTGACGCAGGGCAAGATCCGCCACGTCGGGGTGTCAAATGAAACTTCCTGGGGCGTGATGAAGGCTCTGCATCACAGTGAAACCGCAAAATTGCCGCGGGTGCAGTCTGTGCAGAACGCCTATAATCTGCTGAACCGTCTGTATGAACAGGGTCTGGCGGAAATTTCTGCGCGGGAAGGGGTATCGTTATTGGCCTATTCGCCGCTTGGCGGCGGGGCCCTGTCCGGAAAGTATCTCGGGGGCGTCCTGCCCACTGGCAGCCGTCAGCAGTTGTTCCCCGGATTCGCCAGTCGATATCAGGGCACGGCGGTGGAACAGGCGATCGGGAAATATAAGCGTCTGGCCGAGGATCATGGACTGACTGTGGTGCAACTGGCGCAGAAATTCGTCGACAGCCGACCTTTCGTGACTTCCTCTATTATCGGAGCGACGACACTGTCTCAATTGCAGGAAAATATCGCGGCTTTTGAGGTTCCCTGGACGCCGGAACTGGAGACCGGAGTGAACCGGATACATTTGGAAAACCCTGACCCGGCCCCGTAATGTGGCGGATGTCTTGCAGGTTGAAGTTCCTCATATAATCATATTCTAAAGTGGTTGCGGTCTGTCTAAAACTAAGCTAGATTCATGCACTATAGTTCGGGAGTAGTAGCATGGAAAAAGCAACCCTTGCAGGGGGATGTTTCTGGGGAATCCAGTTGGATTTCGACAATGTGGACGGCGTTGTTTCAACGGTGGTTGGCTATATGGGCGGCCAAACGGCGCAGCCGACCTATGAACAGGTCTGTACCGGGGAAACCAATCATGCGGAAGTTGTTGAAATTACCTATGATCCGGACCGCATTGATTTTGCCAGCCTGCTGGAGGTCTTCTGGACCATCCACAATCCCACAACATTGAATGCTCAGGGACCGGATCGGGGCAGCCAGTATCGGTCGGTGATTTTCTATCATTCAGAGGCGCAGAAAGATATCGCGATAGCCTCCCGGGAGGCCTGCGACGCATCGGGTCAATGGCCTGACCCGGTCGTCACTGAAATTTCCCCTGCATCGGCATTCTGGCCGGCGGAAGAATACCACCAGCATTACCTGAAAAAGCGAGGACACACGATATCATGCCATTAACCCATTTGAATAATTGGTAGGGGGCATATGACGAAGACATCCGTGGGGCGACTTTCACGTTATCTGGAACAGCTTGATTTCCGGCAAAACTGGCTTTTGCTGAGTGTCGGGATGTGTTTCATTGTTATTATTCTTAGTTTTTCATATGTGGTCGCCAATGAAGAACGGCAAAGAATAAACCAGAGTACGCGGCTGGAAGCGTTTAACACCTTGATGATGGTGCGGTCGGATTTTGAACGGGAATTGAACAAAAACCTGTATCAGCTCGGGGCGGTGGTGGCCTATGTGGCCATGAACCCGGAGATTGTCGAAGACGAATTTGACCAGTTCTCGCAAAATCTGTTTCATCAGAAATCCCAAATCAAAAGTCTCGGGCTTGCACCGGATATGGTGGTGAAATATGTCTATCCCCGCGCAGGCAACGAAGCAGCGCTGGGGCTTGATTACCGAAAAGAAGAGACGCAGCGGGATCTGGCGTTTCTGGCGAAGTCAACCGGAGACCAGGTGATTGCCGGGCCTTTGCGGTCTGTTCAGGGAGGATATGTCTTTATCGCCCGGGCCCCGGTCATTGTGGCGGAAGGCGCCAATGAAGGAAAATTCTGGGGGTTGGTTTCCATATTGATCGACGCGGAGAAAATGTTAAAGGCGGTCAAAGCGCACGATGCGACTTTTGATATTTCCCTGCGCGGGAAGGACGGTAAAGGCCGGTCTGGTGATGTGTTTTATGGCACGCCGGACGCCTTTAACGGGGAGAATGTCGAGCTATCCGTGGTGGTTCCCGGGGGATCCTGGCGCATAGCGGCGGTGCCTCATGCCCCGCCGGAAATCCTGCCCCGTGAGATCATCTTTATTGCAGCTGTGGCGTTATTTCTCTGCTTCGGGGTTTTGGTTCTCATGCTGTTGCG
This sequence comes from Paremcibacter congregatus, assembly GCF_006385135.1. Classification (GTDB taxonomy): domain Bacteria; phylum Pseudomonadota; class Alphaproteobacteria; order Sphingomonadales; family Emcibacteraceae; genus Paremcibacter; species Paremcibacter congregatus. Next base: position 3,654,410 of record NZ_CP041025.1, on the reverse strand, counting down.
GCTTCGTTATTCCAAAGTCCAGCAGGAAATTACCAAGAAACTGGGGCTGGCGTTGTTGGAAGCGGAAAAGGCCAACCGGGCGAAGTCTGAGTTTCTCGCCAATATGTCTCATGAATTGCGCACGCCGTTAAATGCAATCATCGGGTTTTCTGATCTGATTGGGGGAACCTATTTCGAATCCAACAGTGAGAAAATCGCTGAGTATGCCAAGGATATCAACCACAGCGGTCATCATCTCCTGGCGATTATCAATGATATTCTTGACCTGTCCAAGGTCGAGACGGGCAACTATAACATTACCCTGGAAACGGTTTATATTCAGGATGTCGCCGATCAGACCCTGCGTCTTTTGTCCAAGGCGATTGTCAAGGGCGGCCTTGAAATCAACAACTACCTCCCCGATGATTTACCGCCATTTCGCTCGGACGAACGTATGGTCCGTCAAGTTCTTCTGAACCTCCTGAGCAATGCGGTCAAATTTACCCCCGAAGGCGGCACCGTGACCGTGACGGGGAACGTAAGCCCCGAAGGTATGGTGGAAATCTGCGTGACCGATACCGGCATTGGTATGAGCGAAGAAGACCTGAAGGTGGCGATGCAAACCTTCGGCCAGACGGATTCTTACCTGGTGCGTAGCCAGGAGGGTACGGGGCTGGGGTTGCCGCTGACCCAGGCCTTTGTCGAATTGCTCGGGGGGGATTTCCGTCTTGAAAGCGAATTTGGCGTTGGCACGGTGGCCCGTTTCAGTTTTCCGCTGGAACAGGAAAAACAAACCGTCGAGATTCAGGCGGGTTACGCCTGATCCCGTTCGCGGCCTGTTGTTCTTACGTCTCATCCCAGTTGAGGATCACCTTGCCGGATTGCCCCGACCGCATGATATCGAACCCCTGCTGGAAGTCGTCAATATTGAAGTTATGGGTCAGGATCGGGCTGATATCCAGTCCGGCTTCAAGAAGCGCAATCATCTTGTACCAGGTTTCGAACATCTTGCGGCCGTAAATGCCGTGGATTTCGAGACCTTTGAAGATCACCTGGGTCCAGTCGATGGGCGTGCCCTCGGGCATAATGCCGAGCAGGGCAATCTTGCCGCCGTGGTTGATGGTATCCAGCATATCGTTAAACGCCTGAGGCACCCCGGACATTTCAAGGCCTACATCGAAACCTTCGGTCATTTTCAGATCCGCCATCACCGATTTCAGGGACTTGCGGGAGACATTGACCGCCCGGGTCGCGCCCATCTGCTTGGCGATGCCGAGCCGATAGTCATTGACGTCGGTAATGACGATATTGCGCGCCCCCACCTGGCGGGCGATGGCGACGGCCATGATGCCAATGGGACCGGCGCCGGTGATCAGCACATCTTCCCCCACCAGGTCAAATTCCAGCGCCGTATGGGCCGCATTGCCGAGCGGGTCGAGGATCGCGCCCAGCTCATCACTGATGCCGTCGGGCAGGGGGCAGATGTTGGTGGCGGGCACCGCGACATATTCGGCGAAGGACCCGGGCCGGTTGACGCCGATGCCCATGGTATTGCGGCACAGATGACGCTTTCCGGCGCGGCAGTTGCGGCAGTGACCGCAGGTAACATGGCCTTCGGCGGACACCCGCTGGCCGATTTTCAGGCCCTGAACCTCTGAACCCATCTCGACGATCTCGCCGGCGAATTCATGGCCGACGGCCATGGGCACGGGGATGGTTTTCTGGGCCCAGTCGTCCCAGTTGTAAATATGAATGTCGGTGCCGCAGATGGCGCTTTTTTTCACTTTGACCAACACATCATTATGGCCGACTTCCGGGGTGGGGATATCCTCCATCCAGATGCCTTCTTGGGGTTGGGCTTTGATCAGGGCTTTCATGGCGGGGCTCCTTCAGGAAATAATGCCGAGTTCACGGCCAATACGGGTAAAGGCGTCAATGGCCTTGTCCAGCTGCGCCGGGGTGTGGGCGGCGGACATCTGGGTGCGGATACGGGCCTGGCCCTTGGGCACGACGGGGAAGGAGAAGCCCACCACGAAGATACCCTCATCCAGAAGTTTTTCCGCCATTTGCGCCGCCAGTTTGGCGTCACCCAGCATCACCGGGATGATCGGATGATCGGCCCCGGCGAGGCTGAAGCCGGCTTTGGTCATACCGTCGCGGAAATAGCGGCTGTTGGCGTGAACTCTGTCGCGCAAAGCCCCGCTTTCCTGTAGGATGTCCAGCACCTTGCAGGTGGTGGCGGCAATGACCGGGGCCAGGGTGTTGGAAAACAGATAAGGCCGGGACCGGTTGCGCAGCCAGTCGACAATTTCTTTCGATGCCGCGGTATAGCCGCCGGACGCGCCGCCGAGCGCCTTGCCCAGGGTGCCGGTGAGGATATCGACCCGGTGGGACACGCCCCAGAATTCCGGGGTGCCCGCGCCGGTGTCGCCCATAAAGCCGACCGCGTGACTGTCATCAACCATCACCAGCGCGTCGTATTTCTCGGCCAGGTCACAGATCGCCGGCAGATTGGCGAGAATGCCGTCCATGGAAAACACGCCGTCGGTGGCGATCAGGCGGAAACGGGCGTCCTGCGCCTCGATCAGGCATTTTTCCAGTTCGGCCATGTCGTTGTTGGCATAGCGGAAACGTTTTGGTTTGCTGAGCCGCACCCCGTCGATGATGCTGGCGTGATTGAGCGCGTCGGAGATGATGGCGTCTTCCGGGCCGAGCAAAGTTTCAAACAACCCGGCGTTGGCGTCGAAACAACTGGGGTAAAGAATGACGTCTTCCGTTTTCAGGAAACTGGCGAGCCGCTGCTCCAGCTGTTTGTGAATATTCTGGGTGCCGCAGATAAAGCGCACCGACGACATGCCGTAGCCATAGGTGTCGAGCGCCGCCTTGGCGGTCTCGACCAGAGTCTGGTCATTGGACAGGCCAAGGTAATTGTTGGCGCAGAAATTGATATAATCCTGATCACCGCCGGCGGCGACATGAACCACTGCCTGTTGCGGTGTGGTGATGACCCGCTCGGCCTTATAGAGACCCTGTTCCTTCAATTCCTGAAGTTGGGTGGTTAAAAAATCCGTGTAACGCTGTCCCATGAGATATCCTTTACAATTGACTGGCGTGAATTTCCGTTATATTAAAAACATAGTTTAATATATTGGTCAAATGAAAAAATAATTTAGTATACTGAACTCTCAAAATCGCCTGCTGGCCGCCATCAGGGGGCGAGAACCACCATCAGGGCCCGGGCCTGTTTTTGACTTTTATTTTCAATATAGTGGGGAATATCTGCGTCATAGCGGGCGGTGTCGCCGGTCTCAAGGCGAATTTCTTCTTGCCCGTTGCGCACGGTCAGGGTTCCTTCTATGACCGTCAGATGTTCCCGGGTGCCTTCGGCATGGCCATCCGAATCGAGCAGGCCGCCGGGCGTCATCATCATATCATACCATTCGGTCTGGGTCACCAGATCGACGGGGCCCAGGATTTTCAAGGTGCAACGGCCATCGGCGCTCTGGATTTCCGGTGTTTGGTGGGCTTTGACATGGTCTATTTTATGGCCACCTCCACCGTCATCCGCGCGATCACTGTCCAGCAGATCGGCGATGTCCATATCGAGCGACTGGGTCAGGCTCCACAGGATCGCCAGCGTCGGGTTGGTGCGGCCACGCTCGATCTGGGACAGCATGGATTTGGACACACTGGATTTCGTCGCCAGTTGTTCCAGCGTCAGCTTCTTTTCATTGCGGATATGCTTGATTTTCCGGCCCACGTCCGGCGGCGAAGTACGTGTCATAAGATCAGAACTCATTGGTGTTATAAATCCACTATATTGGATTTTTATCGCTTTGGGAATGAAAATGTGATGTTGCCCTGGCCATGTGGCTATTCTTTCTGCCAATCAGCAACAGGGCAGGCTTTATTGCCAGCGACGGACATCAAACAGGTAAACCGCCCCTGAGCCAGTGCCATGGTCATGGCGGGCAGCGATCACGGCGGCGCCGTTGGAGAGCGCCATACTCCAGCCGAAGGCATTTCCCGCTGCGCCATCGGCTGTGGTGAGTTTGGTCTTCTGCTGCCAGGCCTCTCCTGAGCGGGTAAAAACATAGGCCGTGCCTGCGTCAGGACCCTTCTGGTCGTGAAGCATGGCGCCGATCACGGCGATGTTGCCCTCCAGAGCAATACTCCGGCCAAATCTGTCGTTCGCCGCGCCATCGGAAGCCGTGAGTTTGGCCTGCTGGCGCCAAGTGGTCCCAGACCGGGTGAAGACATAGGCCGACCCTGAATCAATCCCCATGACATCATCGTCATCCCGGCGCGCCGAAATTAAAACGGTGTCGCCGGATAAGGCTACCCTGACGCCGAAGATATCGGTTTCCGCCCCATCGGCTGCGGTCAGTTTGGCCTGTTGACTCCAGTGACCTCCTGACCGGGTGAGAACATAGACAGCGCCCGCATTGAGGGCCTTTTCATCGTTCAGATCGGCGCCCACCACGAGGGTATCGTCGGAATACGCCACGCTGATGCCGAAGACGTCACCCGCCGCCCCATCGGCGGCCGTAAGTTTGGTCTGGAGATCCCAGCCCGTATTCGCGCGGGTGAAGACATAAACCGAACCGGAGTTATCGCCCCGATCATTATCATGAGGCGCTCCGATCACCAGAGTATCCCCGGCAAAGGCGATGCTTTGCCCAAAGGCGTCTCCCGCCATGCCATCAGTGGCTGTGATTTTGGCCTGCTGGTTCCAGGTTGTTCCCTTGCGGGTGAAGATATAGGCTGCCCCCGAATCGATACCTTTATCGTCATCATGGCTGGCGCCGATAATGGCGGTATCGCCAGAGAGAAAGACTTTTCCGCCAAAGGTATCGCCCGCCCTGCCATCAGCGGCGACAAGCTTGGCCTGCTGGCCCCACGTATTCCCGTCGCGGGTGAAGATATAGGCCGACCCCGTATCAACCCCCTTGATGTCATCGTCGCTTTTGAGGGCCCCCACCACGAGCGTGTCGCCGGAGATGGCGACATCAAAACCGAAGAAGTCTTCTGGGGCACCATCATGGGCGAGAAGTTTTACAGCTTGATCAGACGCGGTCGCCCCAGCGGCAAGGGTCAGTGACAAGAGCAGGGCCATCACGACACCCATAAAATGGATTTTGTTCGAAGACGGACGGATGAAGTCTTGCATATGGAGGCCTTTCACTCGAGGTTACAGACGTGGCATCTGTTTTCTCCGCATCTTTATGGTTTTATGAGGCGAATGTGGCGATGTTCTGTCAAGACTAAGTCATCCGATCCTTTAATGATACCCATTATATGCCACAAAAGTTCTTCTTCACCCTGTGTGGTCAGGGAACAGTTGTTGACTTTACATAGCCGGAACCTTAACTCTCTTCTCAAAAGAAAATAATAATATTTGGGACAGGTTTTATGAGCAGGACACGCCGTATTGGGTTGTTGATCGGATTATTTCTCTTCGCACTGACGTTTGTGTTGCCGCCGCCGGTGGACATGAGCGTCATGGCCTGGCGGACGGCCGGGGTCGCCCTGCTGCTTGCAGCTTTCTGGGCGACGGAAGTATTGCCGATCCCGATCACCAGTCTGTTGCCCTTGCTGCTGTTTCCGGCGCTCGGGGTGATGACGATGGCGGAGGCGGCGACGCCCTACGCCCGGCCAACCATCTTTTTGCTGCTTGGCGGTTTTATTATCGCGACGGCCCTGGCGCGCTGGAACCTGCACCGGCGGCTGGCGCTCAATATTCTCGTGCGGGTCGGCAATAATCCGGCGGCATTGATCGGGGGGTTTATGGCGGCGACGGCGCTGATGTCCATGTGGATCAGCAATACGGCCAGTTCGATCATGATGATCCCCATCGCCCTGTCACTGGCCAGTGAAATTGTCCGGGATCAGGATAAACGACACCAGGGATTTGTCTTGTGCCTTATACTCGGCATTGCTTATTCAGCCAGTATCGGCGGGCTGGGCACCCCGATCGGCACGCCGCCGAATCTGTTTGTGGTCAGTTTTATGAAAGCCACCTATGGCATCGAGATCAGCTTTCTCACCTGGATGATGTTTGGTATTCCGACGGTTCTGGTGATGGTGCCGGTGGCCTGGTTTGTGCTCACCAAATGGGCGTATCCCTTTAATCTGGATGATGCGCCGGTGGCGGAACATATGCTGCGGGACGAACTTGCGGCCATGGGGCCGATGTCGCGCCCGGAAAGGCGGGTGGCCTGGGTATTTGTCTTTATCGCCGCGGCCTGGATCTTGCGGGTGCCGATGCAGCAGAATCTGGAGATTCTGCCCTGGCTTAATGACGCCATGATCGCGGTGGGCGGCGCGACGGTGCTGTTTATTATCCCGTCAGGCTGTCAGACGGAAAAAGGCACCGCCTTGCTCGACTGGGACACCGCCAATCAAATCCCCTGGGGCGTGTTGTTGTTGTTCGGCGGGGGTCTCAGCCTCGCGGCGGCGGTGGCGGCTTCGGGGCTGGCGGCCTGGCTTGGCGCGGCCCTGGCGGCGATTGGCACGCTGCCGTTGATTTTGATCGTCCTCTGTCTGGTGGCGATGGTGATCTTCCTGACCGAATTGACCAGCAATACCGCGACCACGGCGACCCTGCTGCCGGTGCTTGGCGCCTTGGCGGTCTCGACCGGAATTGATCCGATGATGCTGTTTGCGCCGGTGGCCCTGTCGGCGAGCTGCGCCTTTATGTTGCCGGTGGCGACGGCCCCCAATGCAGTGATTTACGCCACAGGAAAAGTGACGATCCCCCAGATGGCGGCGGCCGGTTTCCGTCTCAATCTGGTCGGCATTGTGGTGGTCACGGCCCTGTCCTATAGTCTGGTGCCGCTGATCTTCGGGTGAGGGCGGGCGAAAAGCCTACGGAAAGAGTCAGTTTTTAGTGGACATTTCGGCGAATCCTCCCATATATGGCGGTATGAACAGGACGCTCAACACGTGCCGCCGCCCCTTTCGCAAGATGCATGGGCTCGGCAATGATTTTATCATTTTTGATGGCCGGACAGATCAGCTGGATCTGACCGAGGCTCAGGTGCGCCAGCTCGCCAGCCGCAATCGCGGGATTGGCTGCGACCAGTTGATCACCCTGTGGCCCAGTGAGACGGCCGACGTCTTCATGCGGATTCAGAATGCCGACGGCAGTGAAGTGGCGGCCTGCGGTAACGCCACCCGTTGTGTCGGGGATATTTTATTGCAGGAGCTGGGCCGTGACCGGGTGACGATCGAGACCGGAGCTGGCCTGCTAACGGCCTGCCGGGACGGCGACCTGATCCGGGTCGATATGGGCACGCCCCTGCTTGACTGGCGGGACATTCCACTGGCTCAAGACATGGACACTGCCGATCTTGACCTCAGTGTCGGGCCTTTGTCCCACGGGGTTGCGGTCAATATGGGCAATCCTCATGTGGTGTTTTTTGTCCCGGATGTGGCGGCGATTGTACTTGAAACGCTCGGACCCGAGATCGAAAATCATCCGCTGTTCCCCGAACGGGTCAATGTCAGCATTGTCGAGGACCGGGGAGACGGCCATCTGCGCCACCGGGTCTGGGAACGCGGCGCCGGGATTACCGAGGCCTGTGGCTCCGCCGCCTGCGCCACCGTGGTCGCGGCAAGTCTGCGCGGTCTGGTGGACCGCAAAGCCATTATCGACCTTGACGGCGGCACACTGCATATGGCGTGGGACGCCGACAATCATGTACAGATGACCGGCGCGGTGAGCTATGTTTATGAGGGTCAGATTGATCTGGGGAGCCTCGCATGACCCAGGTGCCGACAAAAAATAAAGCTCAGACCAAAGCAGATGTCGTGACCTTCGGCTGTCGGCTCAATACGTATGAGTCCGAGGTGATGAAAAATCACGCGGAAAAAGCCGGGCTGATGGATACAGTGATTTTTAACACCTGCGCCGTCACCGCCGAGGCCACCCGTCAGGCGCGGCAAAGCATCCGCCGCACCCGCAAGGAACGGCCCGACGCCAAAATCATCGTTACCGGCTGCGCCGCCCAGGTTAATCCGGAAAGCTTCGCCAAAATGGCCGAGGTCGATCAGGTGATGGGCAACGAAGAAAAACTCCATGCCGACAGTTACCGGGATTTCGGTATTGCCGACAGCGAGAAGCTGCTGGTCAATGACATCATGGCGGTGAAAGAAACTGCCAACCATCTGATTGAGGGTTATCAGGAACGCACCCGCGCCTTTGTCCAGGTGCAGAACGGCTGCGATCATCGCTGCACCTTCTGCATCATTCCTTATGGCCGTGGTAACAGCCGCTCGGTGCCGATAGGCGAGGTTGTAACGCAAGTGCAACGATTGGTCGATAACGGCTATCTCGAAGTGATCCTGACCGGTGTCGATATCACCTCTTATGGCCCGGACCTGCCGGGCAAGCCCAGCCTTGGGGTGCTGTGCCAGAAGATTTTGAAACTTGTTCCGGGTTTGCAACGACTGCGCCTGAGCAGCATTGACAGCATCGAAGCTGACGAGGCGCTGTTTCAGGTTATTACGCAAGAGAAACGATTGATGCCGCATTTGCATCTGTCGCTGCAATCCGGCGACAATATGATCCTCAAGCGCATGAAGCGCCGTCATTCCCGCGAGGACAGCATTGAATTCTGTCGCCGGGTGCGGGCGGCGCGGCCCGATGTGGTTTTCGGCGCCGATATCATTGCCGGCTTCCCGACGGAAACCGAAGAGATGTTCGAAAACAGCCTGAAGCTGGTCGACGAATGCGATCTCACCTATCTGCATGTCTTTCCCTATTCCGCCCGCGAAGGCACCCCGGCGGCGAAGATGCCGCCTGTGGCAAAAGAGGTCCGCAAAGCGCGGGCCGCCCGGCTCCGGGCGCGGGGGCAGGAAAAATTTGATGCCTATATGCGGGACCAGATCGGCAAGCTGGTCAGCATATTGGTGGAAAAACCCGACGGGGACGGCAAGGCGGTGATCGGTCATACGGAATATTTCGCCCCGGCGAAAATCACCGCGCTCTTCTCCCTGGATAATTTAACTTCTGGCCATATTGCCAAAGCCCGGGTAACCGGCTATGAACAGGGCATATTGATTAGCGAACTGGCGGATTAAGCGCCGCTCAAAAAAACAGATTTTTGGACATTCATGACCGAACAAGATACGGCACAAAACACCTCACATGATACAGGGGAAAAAAAAGGCTGGTTCAGCCGTCTGAAAAGCGGCCTTAAGCGCAGCACCAGCGCGCTAAGTGGCGGTATTGCGGATATTTTCACCAAGAAAAAACTCACCGCCGCCACGCTAGAGGAACTGGAAGACCTGCTGATCATGTCCGATCTCGGGGTCACGGTCAGCCGCGCGGTCTGCGAGACCATCGGCAAAGATCGGTTTGACAAGCAAATCTCGTCGGAAGAGGTGCAACAGGCACTGGCGGCCCAGGTGGCCGATATTCTGCGGCCGGTGGCGCAGCCTTTGGTCATTGATGGCACGCATCAGCCGCATATCATTCTGATGGTCGGGGTCAATGGCTCCGGCAAGACGACGACCATTGGCAAAATGGCGAAGAAATTTCAGCAGGACGGCAAGTCGGTCATGCTGGCGGCGGGCGATACCTTCCGCGCGGCGGCGATCGAACAATTGCAGGTCTGGGGCGCGCGCAACAAGGTGCCGGTGATTTCCGGCAAGGTGGGCGCCGATGCGGCGGGGCTGGCGTTTGAGGCGATCGAAAAAGCCCGGGCCGAGAAGGTCGATGTGCTGATGATAGACACCGCCGGGCGGCTGCAGAATAAAAGCCATCTGATGGAAGAACTCAGCAAGATTATCCGGGTGATCAAAAAGCAGGACGCGACCGCGCCCCATAATACGCTGCTGGTGCTTGATGCGACCACGGGGCAGAATGCAGTCCTTCAGGCCCAGGTGTTTCAGGAAGCCGCCGATGTGTCGGGCCTGATCATGACCAAGCTCGACGGCACCGCCCGCGGCGGGGTGCTGGTGGCTTGCGCCGAGAAGTATAAACTGCCGATCCACGCCATTGGCGTCGGCGAGAGTATCGATGATCTGCAGCCGTTTGATGCAGATGAATTTTCAAAAATGCTGGTGGGGCTATAACAGGGTAAGGCGCGTTAATGACATTGAGTACGAATCAAAAACAATTGCTGAAGATCGTGATCGAGATTTTCCCGCTGGCGCTGTTCCTATATGCTTATGACGCCAAGGACTGGGAAACTGTCTTTTTCGCGACCCAGGTCTTTATGGGCGCGATGGTGGCGTCGATGGTGGCGTCGAAGCTCGTTTTCGGCAAGATCGGTCTGATCCTGTGGATTTCCGGGGCGCTGGTCGGGATCATGGGGGGGCTGACCCTGTACTTCCGTGATCCAATGTTTATCAAGATCAAGCCGACCATTCTCTACGGGTTCTTTGCGGCGGCGCTTCTTATCGGGGTGGCGTATGGCAAATATTTTCTGAAAAACATCTTCGAGGCCGGCTTTCCGCCGATGCCCGATGAAGCCTGGAAGAAACTGTCATTCCGGTTTGGGCTTTTCTATATTCTCAATGCGGTGCTGAACGAGATCATTCACCGCAACTTTGCCTTTGACACCTGGCTCGAGACCAAAATCTGGCTGTTTATCCCCCTAAGTTTTATCTTCATGATGGCGCAAATGCCGATGTTGATGAAATATATGGATCTGGAAGAGGCGGGGAAAACACCGGAAGAGGATTAACATTCATCCGTCTTCCGGTTTAGTTGGTCTTCAGGTCGGGTTTCTCCATGGCTGGGCTCTGAAGAAATGGGGCACATTTTGGAGTATGCCAGAAAACGACTGGATATCCTGCGTTAAACCAGTTCCTCAAAGGCGTCGGTTTTGCTGTTATATTGCACCAGTCTGCCGCTGGCGATGTCGAAATGCCAGGCGTGGAGTTTTAAGGCCTTGGCTTCAATGGCTTCTCTCACCCAGGGGAAGCCTTTCAGGTTTTCCAGTGAAATCAGGGTCGCCCGGCGTTCGCACAGGGTGGCGAGAGCGTCTTCATCCATCTGGCTTTTTTCTTCCGCTGAAAATTCCGAGGCTTTTTCGACGATATCCATCCACGGGCGGATAAAGCTGTAGGGCGCATCAGTCTCGAGAACCGTTTTATGATCATGGTCGGCCATCAGGGCATTGATGCCGCCGCAGCCGCTATGGCCCTTGATGATGATATGTTCCACCTTGAGATGCTTGACGGCAAATTCGATGGCGGCGCTGGTGCTGTGATGGGTATTGCCGGATTGTTTGTAGGGGGGCACCAGATTGGCGACATTATGGACGACAAAAATATCGCCGAGCCCCGCCTGGGTGAGGATGACCGGATTGACCCGGCTGTCACTACAGGCGATGACCATCACCTTGGGAGATTGTTTGTCCTTGGCTTTGGAGAGCCAGTCAGCATTTTCCTCGCTGAGGTATTCTGCGCGGAATTTGCGGTAGCCTTCTACAAGTTTATCGTAAGAACTCATGGGGTTATTGGCCTTGTATGCTGATGATTTAAGCTATGTTAATCTGTTCCCTGCCGGCAACGCCGTGATAATAACCATTGGAAAATTCGATGGCAAACATTTCCTGCTCTAAAGCGTCATTGGCCTCAGGGGAAGAAAGCCGGTCGTTCAGCCGGTCGCGGTAAATCCGACTGATCCGCACCATATCAACGTCATGGGGCGACAGGCGAAAGTCGCGAATCCCCATAGCCGTGAGCGCCGGCAGTTCGGCCATCAGATTACAGTAAGAATAGGACAGGGTCTGCAGGCCATTGATGGCGAGGAAATTCTGCCCTTCCATGGTCGTGACCGGGAGCCCGTCCGGGTCCTTGTCACAGACATACTGGCAGCCGTCCTTGCTGAGCTTGTGGGCGCGGGCGTGATAACAGCGGGCCGAGATCGCCAGCGGCAGGCGACCAAAAACCTGCACCTCAAGGGCGCTTTCGGCGTGCGCGCTCAGGGCCTGCAGGGAGGTTTCCGGCAGCTCGTAGGGCAGGGAAATGTGGGTCGCGCCGCCCTGCTCATAATATTTCAGGGTTGCTTCGTTATAGACATTAATAAAGGGACCGATGGCGTGGGGGCGACCGCGCAGCAGACTGACGGTAGAAATATCGTTGGCTTCGATCAGATAATCGTCAGCCAGTTCCGTCAGATCCCGGGTGATTTGTTGGTCGCGCCCGTCCATGATCAGGGCGAGCCCGGACAGCACCACCTGTTTGCCTGCCGCGGTCAGCCGGTCCATCACCTCTGGCAGGTAATCCTTGCCCGCCAGCCGTTTGGCGCAGACCACTTCCCCGATATGCACCCGATCAACCGGGGCCTCATCGGCGATGCGAAAATAAAAGTCGCGAATTTTGCCACTGTCCCAATTGAACAGTAACGGCCCCAGGTTTAAGCGTGCATTCTGCATGTTACATCCACTTCTTGTCATAGGCGCCGGTGGTGTTCTGTCCGCCTTCGGAAAGATTATCCATGGCGATTTTGCCGCCTTCGCCGCGGGCGGCCTGATCGATGGCCTGACGGAAATTCTGCACCACTTCACGCACATATGCCTTGCTGCGCTGGCGGCCTTCGATTTTCAGCGCCGTGACCCCGGCGGCCATCAGCTCACTGAGAATGCCGGTGACGTTGAGGCTGGTGGGTTCCTCGAACAGATAACCTGTTTCGTCATTGGCGGTGAAGCGGCCCTTGCACAGGGTAGGGTATCCGGCCTGTTCGTGGGGGCCAAAACTGTTGATGGTGAAACCCGCCAGATTGCTGGTCAGGGTGCGGCCCTGCTGAATATAGGCGACGTGGCTTGCCGGGGAACAGACGCCATTCATATTGGGCGACTTGCCGGTGATATAGGACGACAGGCTGCAGCGCCCCTCGGCCATGGGGCACATGCCGCCAAAGGCGAAGACTTCGGTTTCGATGTCAATTTCCTGATTGAGCGACTTGATTTCAGGCACGGTCAGGACCCGGGGCAACACCACCCGCCGAACGCCGAATTCTTTGACATAATGCTGGATCGCCACCGGGTTGGAGGCCGAAGCCTGCACCGACAGATGCAGGCGCAGATCCGGATGGGCGCGGTGGGCATAATCCAACAGGCCGATATCGGCGAGGATAAGCGCGTCCACTTTCAGGCGGGCGGCATTATCCACGGCCTGGGTCCAGGCGTCATCATTGCCGGCCTGGGCATAGGTATTTACCGCCAGCAGAACCCTGGCGTCATGGCTGTGGGCGTAGTCCAACGCCTCTTCCAGTTCCGCGACCGAGAAATTCAGGCCAGGGAAATTACGGGCGTTGGTGGCGTCGCGAAACCCCAGATAGACCGTGTCGGCTCCGGCGTCGACGGCGACCCGCAGGGCGGCCGGGGTGCCGGCCGGACAAACAAGTTCAAGTTTCGAAGGTGTTTTCTCGGATGTCATGAGGCAATCTTCCGGCTGAGGCTGTGCAGCCGCGCCTGACTTTTGACCAGTTTCTGTTCCAGTCCGTTAAGGCGGCGGCGCAGGATCTGGTTTTCCTGATCCAGCGTGTCGCAGCGGCTGGACAGCGGCTGATTCAGGGCGTTCTGGATTTGGGTCAGGTCGTGATCGAAAGCCCTGAATAGGCGGCTGCCGATCCCGCAGAAAAGTTTCGCGGGGGCATGAAGGGGACCGAGGGCATCAAGAATTTCGGCCCGCAGATCAATATCGTCACTGTCCATGGCATTGCGCAGGGTGAGCAACGCTTCTGTGTCGCCTTCTACGGTCAGGCTGCGGGCAAAAAACAACGCGTCGCCGTCAATCCGGCCGTCCATCATATCGATTAGAGACAGAAACGGGCCGGTGATCACCACCTCCGGGGGCCGGGCCATGGCGTCATCCAGCTGGCAGGTGACCCTGGCGTCACCGATGATCAGACGCAGATCATGGGGCAGGTCCGTGGGACGGATGACAAAATGACAGCCCACCAACGGGACGAGTCGATCAAAGACAGCGGGATGGGTGCGGCTGATCCGTGCGGAAAACCGGTCCAGAATAATGTTCAGGGGGCGACGCGGCAGCGGGCGTAACATCAGCCCCGTCAGCATCAGGGCCGAGAAGGGCGGGGGCGTATTCTGGGAAGAGGGAGCAGAATCACCCGGACCGTCTGATATACTGGCGGGGGATATCATTGCGTCTGATATCGTCATGGCGCGCCTTTCCTTGTTAAATTTAATCAGGGTTCCTTATAGCGGTGCCGGCTTGAGGATCATTTGATGCAGATCAAATAAAGGAAAGGTCAAGATATTGTTTTTAAAGATATTTTATAGCTTTAATATTGCAGAACTGACCGGCCGGTCGAAGAATCATGTTGCTTGCCAAGGGGGAAGTAAGAAATTATCTTGCTGCTTTTTTGATGTTTAATGTCTTTAAGACTTGCCATTTTTGTCATTCGTGATACATATTATTTCATAAAGTTAGTTATTTTGTATCATAAATAAGCTGGGCCAGATGCTTGTCGGGAAAGACAAAGCGGCTTAGTCTTCTTATGAGGCAAATCGAAATCAGGGAAAAGGACCATATGACGATGTTTTCAGGAATTAACGGTTTTGAAAAATCCAGCCGTAACGAAATCGAGGCCGTACAGCTGGAACGGATGAAATGGTCACTGAAACACGCCTATGACAATGTCCCTTTCTATCGCACGTCTTTTGACGCGGCGGGGGTCCATCCCGATGATCTGACCTGTCTTGCGGATTTGAGCAAGTTTCCCTTTACCGTCAAAAAAGATTTGCGGGACAATTATCCCTTCGGTCTGTTTGCGGTGCCCCAGGAAAAGCTGTCGCGTATTCATGCTTCGAGCGGGACCACCGGTAAACCGACTGTCGTCGGTTATACGGCGCAGGATATTGATGTCTGGGCAGAGGCCGTGGCCCGCTGCATCCGCGCCGCCGGCGGGCGTGAGGGGGATATGGTGCATGTGGCGTTTGGTTATGGCCTGTTCACCGGCGGTCTCGGGGCGCATTACGGCGCCGAGCGCGCCGGCTGCACTGTCGTTCCGGCCTCCGGCGGGGCAACAGAATCCCAGATTACCATCATTCAGGATTTTAAACCGCGCATCATCATGGTGACGCCGTCTTATATGCTGTCGCTGGCCGACAGTTTTGAGAAGATGGGCCTTGATCCGCGCGAAACATCGCTGGAAATCGCCATTCACGGGGCCGAGCCCTGGACCGAGGAAATGCGTAAAGAGATCGAGCAACGCTTTGATCTGAAAGCCGTGGATATTTACGGTCTGTCGGAAGTGATGGGGCCGGGCGTCGGGGCGGAATATGCCGAAACCCAGGACGGCCTGACCATTTGGGAAGATCTGTTCTATCCGGAAGTGATCGACCCGGAAACCGGTGAAGTGCTGCCCGACGGTGAGGAAGGTGAGCTGGTCTTTACCTCACTGTGTAAGGAAGCCTTTCCGATCATCCGTTACCGCACCCGTGACCTGACCCGCCTGTTGCCGGGTTCGGTGAGTGAGATGCGCCGCATTTCGCGAATTTTTGGTCGTTCCGACGATATGATGATCATCCGCGGGGTCAATGTTTTCCCGACCCAGATCGAAGAAATTATCTGCAAGGACGACCGCCTGACGCCGCATTACTTCTGCGAGATCCGCCGCCCGCATGTGATGGATGAACTGACGGTGGTGACAGAAGCCAAGCCGGAATTTTCCGATGACCACAATCGGTCACATATTGCAGAAGAGCTGAAAAAACACATCAAGAACCTCTGCGGTGTCAGCACTAAGGTTGACGTGCGGGAACCCAACGGCATCCCGCGTTCCGTCGGCAAGGCCCAACGGGTATTTGATTTCCGCCATCTGAAATAAGATCTGCATTGCGCGGGCAGTCAGGGGGCTTTCTAGAATTGCCCGATCACGTCGATCTTGGCAAGAATGGCGTCCGCCAGTGCATCCTGAATGCCGAGATGCGGCGCCACATGGAATGTGAAATCGGGATATTTGGCCGCGGCGGCGGTAATCGCCGTCTGAATATCCCGACGCAAACGCCCGGAAAACAGAAGATAAGGCAGAACGACCACTTCCGGATAATGGGACCGGGCGGCTTGCGCCAGTGCGCTGTCCAGCAGGGGAGCGCTGTCGGCGGCATAGCAATAACGGCTGTCGCCAAAGTCGAACCGGTCATGCAATTTACGGCACAAGGTGATGGTCTGGTCGGCGACGGCCCGGTCTTTTGATCCCCGGCCCACCACCAGAAGTTTGCAATTTTCCCGATCTCCCTCCGGCAGGACGCTTTCCACAGAAGCGGCGGCAACGGCGATCATCTGATCCGTAAGACCGAGGGCGCTGCCGTATTTCAGGATCACATCAGGATTTTGATCTTTGAATGCGCTAAGAATGTCCGGCATGTCGGCCTTTGTATGGCCGGCGTTATACAGGGTCAGGGGCTGGACATGAATCGTCCGGTGGCCCTGATCATAGAAGGCTTGCAGGCCTTCAGGGATGGTCGGGCTGTTGAATTCCAGATAGGCGCCGGCAAGAGGGAGATCCGGGCGGGCCTTTTGCAGATTTTTCAGCAAAGAGGTGAATTCCGCCGCCGCTTCCGGGGACCGGCTGCCATGACCGCAAATCAGGGTCGCGGGGACGTTATGAAAAGATGTCTTACGCATGGCCCCTACATATCATTAAATGTTTCAGGAGGCGTAACTTTTTTTGCGCTATTTTAATTTCGTCTTACTTTAATTTGGGGGGCGCGATTTTATAGTCGATCGGAGTCTTGGAAAAATTGATCGGGTTGGCGACCACCGGGATTTTTGTGCCGTCAGGCCGGGTCATGTCCCGCCGCAGATGACGATGGATAACCTGCGGGTCCTGAAAGGCCTGCTCGATATTATTGACCGGGCCACAGGGGACATTGGCGGCTTCCAATGCGGAAATCCAGTCCTGGGTGCTGCGGTGGCGGGTCACTTCTTCCAGCAGCGGGATCAGCTCTTCGCGATTTACCACACGGGCCTCATTGGTGGCGAAACGTGGATCGTTGGCCCAATCCTGACGCGCGCAAAGGCGACAGAAACTCTGGAACTGACTGTCGTTGCCGACGGCGATGATCAGATGGCCGTCTTTGGTCGGCATCACCTGATAGGGCACGATATTCAGATGGGCGTTGCCCATGCGTTTGGGGGCGCTGCCGCCGACGAGATAATTGCTGCCCTGATTGGACAGCATCGCCATCTGACAGTCGAGCAGCGCCAGATCGATATACTGGCCTTCGCCGGTCTGGTCCCGGTGGGCAAGCGCCGCCAGAATGCCGACGGAGGCATACATGCCGGTCATCAGGTCCGCGATCGCGATGCCGACTTTTTGCGGCCCTGCGCCGGGCAGACCGTCTTTCTCGCCGGTCACGCTCATCAGGCCGCTCATGGCCTGGATCATGAAGTCATAGCCCGGACGCTTGGCATAGGGGCCGGTCTGGCCAAAGCCGGTGATCGAACAATAGATCAGACCCGGATTAAGGTCCTTCAGACTGTCATAATCAAGACCATATTTCTTCAGGCCGCCGACTTTGTAATTTTCCACCAGAATATCCGCTTGCTTGACCATGTCGCGGATGGTTGCCTGACCGGCATCGCTGGTGATGTCGAGCTGCAGGCTGGTTTTATTGCGGTTGGTGCAGAGGAAATAGCCGGCGTCGCCGCGGCTGCCGTCCGCATTGGTGATAAAGGGAGGGCCCCAATGCCGGGTATCATCGCCGGCATGGGGGCGTTCAATTTTGGTGACCTGGGCCCCGAGATCGCCCAGCATCTGGGTTGACCAGGGCCCGGCCAGAACACGGCTGAGGTCCACTACTTTGATATGAGAAAGAGGTCCCGCCATGTTCCTGATCCTTTTTAATCGTCAGAGCCGAATTTAATGCCCTGCGCCAGAGGCAGTTCTGTGGAATAGTTCAGGGTGCTGGTCATACGACGCATGTAAGCTTTCCAACTGTCCGAGCCACTTTCCCGACCGCCGCCGGTTTCTTTTTCGCCGCCGAACGCGCCGCCGATTTCAGCGCCACTGGTGCCGATATTGACGTTGGCGATGCCGCAGTCACTGCCGGCTTCACAGGTGAAGGTTTCGGCTTCGAGCACGTCGCGGGTGAAGATGGCGGACGACAGGCCCTGAGGCACATCATTCTGCCGCGCGATGGCGTCGGTCAGATCACTATATTTGAAGATATAGAGGATCGGTGCGAAGGTTTCTTCCTGAACATTGTCGTCTGCACCTGTCATTTCGACGATCGCCGGGTTGACATAATAGGCGTTAGGATATTGGTCGGCGAGGGCGCGGCCGCCACCAACGATTTCACCGCCGCGAGAGGCCGCGAGCTTCAGCGCCGCTTCCATATTCTCGTAGGATTGCTGATCAATCAGCGGGCCGACCAGGGTTTTCGGGTCAAGCGGATCACCGATGCTCAGGCCTTCATAGGCTTTTTTCAGGCGGGGAACGATCTGGTCATAGACACTGTCATGGACAAATACCCGACGGGTGGATGTACAACGCTGACCGCAGGTGCCGACAGCGCCGAACAGGATGCCCTGGAAGGCCAGGTCGAGATCGGCGGACGGGGCGACGATCAGGGCGTTGTTGCCGCCGAGTTCAAGGATGCTACGGCCAAAGCGCGCGGCGACTTTTGGCCCAACGATGCGGCCCATGGCGCAGCTGCCGGTGGCGCTGATCACGGGCACGCGTTTGTCGTCGACCATGATCTCGCCGATATCGCGTTCACCGATCAGAAGCTGACTCAGGCCGTCCGGCGCGTCTTCGCCAAACCGGGCGATGGCGTCCTGCAGCAATTTGTGACAGGCGATGCCGGTCAGGGGTGTTTTCTCGGACGGTTTCCAGATGACGCTGTCGCCGCAAACCAGAGCGAGGGCGGAATTCCAGGCCCAAACGGCCACGGGGAAGTTAAAGGCGGAGATAATGCCGACAGGACCAATTGGCTGCCAATATTCGCGCATTTTATGCAGGGGGCGTTCGGAGGCAATGGTCAGGCCGTAAAGCTGACGGCTGAGGCCGACGGCGAAATCACAGATGTCGATCATTTCCTGAACTTCGCCCAGGCCTTCCTGATAGATCTTGCCGCATTCGAGGCTGACGAGAGAGCCGAGAGCTTCCTTCTTGTCGCGCAGGATTTCCCCGAGCAGACGCACCAGTTCACCGCGCCGCGGGCCGGGGACCATGCGCCAGGCTTTAAAGGCTTCCGTGGATTTGGCGATTTTGGCGTCAACGCCGGCTGCCGTGTCCATGGTGACGCTGGCGATTTTCGCGCCGTCACGGGGGGCGAATACGTCGAGCGTACCGCCGCTGATGTCATTGTCCGTCAGGTTGAGAGCGGAAAAAATTTCCTGAATATTCATAGGGTTTGTCATGCTAATTCCTGTGTTACGCGCTTAAAGGTTCATATTTTTGATCTGATCCAATGTGGCGGCGGGGGTCAGGGCCTGCCGATCCACCTTAATCTCGATCAAGGTTGTGGTGTCCGCCGCCAGGGCTTCTGCGAAAGCTGGGGCGAAGTCTTCTGTTTTATTCACCGTGACGCCATGCGCGCCAAAGGCGCGGGCGTAGGCGGCGAAGTCAGGGTTGGTCAATTCCGTGGCGACCACCCGGTCGGTATAGTTTTTTTCCTGATGCATACGGATTGTACCATACATGCTGTTGTTGAACAGCAGAATGATGATTTTCGCCTTGTGATGCATGGCGGTGGCCAGCTCCTGGCCGTTCATCATAAAGCAGCCGTCGCCGGCGAAACACACCACTGGCCGGTCCGGGCAGGCGATCTTGGCCGCGACCGCCGCGGGCAGGCCGTAGCCCATGGCGCCGCTGGTCGGGGCGAGCTGACTGCGAAAGGTTTTGTAGGGCATGAAGCGGTGCAGCCAGATGGCGTAATTGCCCGCGCCATTGGTGAAGATCGCATTTTCCGGCATCACCGCGCGCAAATGGTCATAGACCGCGCCGACATCGACGGCGCCGACGGTGGGCAGGGGCGTATTCCAGGCGACATAATCGGCGCGCGCCTGTTTGCGCCAGTCGGCCCAGACGGGGGCTTCGACAGCGGGCAGGGCAGCGAGGGCTTTGGCGATATTCTTCATGCTGCTGTTGATGGATTTGGTGGTGCGGTAGACATGACCCAGCTCCTCTGCGCCGCTATGGACCATGAAGTTCTTCTGGCGCGGGAAGGGAACCTCGAACAGGGTATAGCCGCTGCTGGTCATCTCGCCCAGTCGCGGGCCGAGGCAGAGAATAAGATCGGCATTGCGCACCCGCTCGGCGAGTTTTGGATTGATGCCAATGCCCACGTCGCCGATATAATTTTCCAGCCGGTTATCGCAGAGATCCTGACAGCGGAAAGAGGCGCCCGCCGGCAGATCATTCTTTTTCAGGAAGTCCTCGATGCGGTTCACGGCTTCCACGTCCCAGCCGGAGCCACCGAGAATCACCAGCGGCTGTTTGGCCTGCCGGAGAGCGATGTGCAGTTCCGCCATATCGTCGGCGGACGGCGCGGCATGGGCCGGTTGGGCGGCAAGAATCTCGCGCACGGGAATTTCATCGACCAGCATATCTTCCGGCAGGGCGAGAACCACGGGGCCGGGACGACCGCTTTGGGCGACATGGAAGGCGCGGGTGACATATTCCGCCATGCGGTCGGCGCTTTCAATCTGCGCGACCCATTTGGCCAACGGGCCGAACATCTGGCGGTAGTCGACTTCCTGGAAGGCTTCCCGGTCAAACTGGTCGCGGGCCACCTGACCGATGAAGAGAATCATCGGAGTCGAATCCTGAAAGGCGGTATGAACGCCGATGCTGGCGTTGGTGGCGCCGGGGCCGCGGGTGACGAAACAGATGCCGGGCTTGCCGGTCAGCTTGCCGTAAGCGTCGGCCATATTGGCGGCGCCGCCTTCCTGACGGCAGGTGATCAGCTCCAGCTTATCCGCCACGTCATGCAGGGCGTCAAGCACCGCGAGATAGCTCTCGCCGGGGACGCAAAAGGCCTTTTCCACCTGGTTGATGCGCAGGGCGCGTACCAAACATTCTGCTGCTGTTTCTGTTGTCATTGATCTCGCCAATATTGCTTGTGAATTCATTAATAAGACATTTTGTCTATGATAATAGAACATATGTCAATATATTTTGAACAATATTGATCTAGGTTGAGGAAGCCTTTGGGGCAATGGCGCAGGCGAAGCCAATGATAAAGAGAAAAATTGGCAGGGGATAATACAGGGTTCCATCGACGAGAGCGTTGACGGCCAGTGTGAGGGCCAGACCATAAGCGACAATATGAATGCTGTTTCTGTGTTCGGGAAGACATTGAAACTGTCTGAGTCGTGTCCAGAAACCAGCAAAAAGAGTGATTAGAAAAGCGCCGCCGCCAATCACGCCCCAGGACATCAGCGCCTGCAGAATGATGTTATGGGGTTGTCCAAATGTGGCTGAGGCGGCGGGGATAATTGTTTTGGTCTGACCGGCCCCGATGCCGAACCAGAAATTCTCCAGCCAGACAGCATAGACCTGCTGCCAAATTGCCAAACGTCCGGCACTAAATGCATCAAGGCTATCTGTTTCGGTGATCTTGGTCATGAACCGTAAAATGCCGTAAGATCCGTTGGGCGCGGGCAGGAAAGCAGAAATTACCGCCGCGATGAACAGGATTGACAGATTATACAGAGCGACTTTTCGCCATCCCTCTGGTCTGAAAAACAACAGTAGAGTAGTGACAGACAGAAATGCGGCGACAGCCGATCCGCGGCCGCCGCTCCAGAAAATCATCCCCCAGCATAAAGCCAGTAACAGGGTCAGGGTGACATGAAGGGTTCGGGTGCTGTCCTGAAAAAGGCGGATCAGGGGCAAGAGACCGAGCAGGCTGACCAGAGCGCCGAGGAAATAATCAAGATGGCGGACATTGGTAAATCCCGGCAAAGACCACGTCCAGTCGAAATCCGGCTGATCATAGGTCAGATATAGTCTGGCCCAAAAAAGGGGGAGCATAATTATCCCGGAGATCAGGAGGGACAGAAGAAGACGCTGCGCCGCGGAGGGATGCTGCACAAGAAAGCTTCCGAGAGCAATAAAGAAGCAAAAATGAATTGCAAAACGGATGGTGACAATGAGGCCCCCGGCCTGCAGGGGCATATCCGGGATGCTGAGAACAACGGCGAGAAACCAGAGCATAAAAGCCCCTGCGAGCAGCAGGGGGAGGTGGTTCAGATTATACCCGTAGGTTCTGCGTTTCAGAATGATCAACAGGCAGAAGATAAATTCCACCAGAGTGATCAGGATATTATAGAGCACATACCCGCCGCCGGTTGTCATATCCGGGTAGAGAAGCACCTGGAGGGCGGGAATAGCCAGGATGGCACTGCAGAGGAAAACCCCGGCGGGCGGCAGGTCGCCCTGTTTGGCGTCAAGAAGGAGGTGTTTGATGTTGAGCAAAGACGCCATGGGTATAATCCGCAAACAGAGAGATGAGAGGTTAAAGCTTCCGCGCCGTTATAAGCGCCGGTCGAATTTTTCGGACAGAATGATGTGGCTTTCGGTCTTGATGATGCCGTCCATCATGGCGATTTCGGTGAGAATGCGGTCCATATGCTGGGTGCTGTCTGTACGCACCAGCGCAATGAAGTCATGCTGCCCGGCGACAGTGACCAGAGAATCGATTTCGGCCATGGCGCGCATTTTTTCTTCGATCTCGACGGCTTTTTTCGGGTCCCGGGTGATCAGCACATAACAGGTGGTCTGATTTTCCACATCAAGATTCTTGAGCTTCACGGTATAACTGTCGATGATCTTTTCTTCCAGCCGCGCCAACATCATATGAATGGTGGACCGGGCCAGGCCCAGTTGCCGGCCAAGTTCTGCCGCGCTCATGCGGCTGTTGATTTTAAGAAGATCCAGGAGTTGTTGTTCTTTTTCCTGTAACTGCATAATGTCCCTTAATATAACCGCGGTCTGGTGGCGATGGGTCCCCGCGTAACGCGAAGCCTGAGATGACACAAAACCGGTGCTTAAACAAATGTCTGCTGTAAATGACGATTGTTTATCATAAGGGCGAGACAGGGATGGGGTCAAGCCCGCTGTCTGAGAAAATGAACCGATCAGGGAGCACAGGGTGAAGCACCATTGTTCGGGTGAAAAAAGTCTGATATTCCTATCGATTACCCCGACCACCATGTGAATGAATAACAAACGAACAGAAAAAAGGGGCGGGAGGCAGCAGAAACATCTGATGGATCAGACGAAGGAGCCTATGCAGAAGCATAAAACAGTTGTTGTCTTGGGCGGTGGCCCGGCGGGCGTTTTTACCGCCTGCGGGCTGGCGGATATTGGCCTGAGCGTGACAATCATCACCCGTCCGCGGCCTTATCCCGCATGGGAAGGGATGTCGGAACGCCCTGTGACGACCCTGCGGCATTTCGGTTTTACACAGGCCGTGGCGGCTCTGGGGCCGATGGTGACCCGCACGGCTCAATGGAATGGGGAAACCCAGGCCCGGAACAGAGAGTATATCGTTGACCGTCAGGCCTTTGATAGGGCGTTGCTGCGTGATGCGGCAGCCCGCGGGGTGACTGTGATGGATGGCCGGGTTGATCGGGTGGGGCGCGGGGATCAGCGATGGCGCGTTTTCTGGACACAGGACGGCGTCGCCCGACAGATCGACGCCGATTTTCTTGTGGAAGCCAGAGGCAGAGAAGCCAGGGGAGGATATGTGAAAGATGCGGACAAGCGTCATACGGCCGGGCCGGCCACCTCGGCCCTGTTGAAATCATATACGGTGCCGGAGGAAATGCCGATGACGGCGGTGGCGGCCTTTGAAAACGGGTGGGCCTGGCATTTGCGTGATGGCAAGGGCCAGGCGATTTTGCAGATATTCACCCGCAGCGACAAGGGGCATTTGCCGCCCAAGACCGGATTGCCGCAATTTTTCGACGATCTTGTGACGCAATTGCCGGAGGCCGCAGACTGGTTGAAAGACGCTGCGCCCCTGTCGGACAGGGTTTCGGTCCGCACCGCAGCGGCGCAAAAAAGCCATCATACGGGGGGCGATGATTTCCTTGTGGTTGGCGACGGGGCCATGGCGCTGGATCCCCTGTCGGGCAATGGCCTGTTTTATGCCATCGGCAGTGGCCTGGCCGCGGTGCCGGTGATCAACAGCCTGCTGAAGACACCGGAGAATCGCGACCTGGCCTTGCATTTTTATCAGGAACGGCTTGATGTCGCCTTTGACGGCGGCTGCGCCATGGGCCGGGAATTCTATGCGCTGGAGGCGCGTTGGCCGGATAATGAATTCTGGGCCGCGCGGCGGGCCTGGCCCCGGGATGCGGGACCTTCTCATCCCGATCCCCTGTCCCAGCCGGCGCGGGTGATGGAAAAACCGGTGGTCCGTGACGGTCTGATCGTCGCGCAAAAAGTAATCGTCACCGCAGATTACCCGCGCGGTGTTTGGCAGCTTGACGGTGTGCCCTTGGTTGCATTGCTTGAACAGATCCTCAAGGATGGGTATGATGACGGAAAATATGCCGCGGCCCTGAAGGTTGATGTGGATCAGGTTATTGTGGCTCGAAAGTGGCTTGCAGCGCGTCAGATTATGTGAAGCCTGATTTCTAATAACAAATTAAATGATAAAGGGATGCGAGCCAGTGAAACAGGCGCAAAAAGATAAAATCAGACGACGGCACGCCCGGGAATGGGTTGGACAATTTATGCGGCCTGAAATAGGTCCGCTGATTTTGGTGATGGTGATCGCGGCGGTGATGACCGGGTTTGCTCTGGCGCAACCCTACCTGACCAAGCTTTTGATTGATGATGGTCTGATGCGGGGCAATATGGATCGGGTGGTGCAATTCGCGGTATTGATCATCATTATGGCGCTTATCGTGTTTGTGGTCAGCGGCATCAACCGGTGGCTCTATGTCGGTTTGTCGGGCCGGATTTTGTTTCGTCTGCGGGAAGATGTCTTTCAGCGCCTGATGATGTTGTCGCCTGATTTTTTTGGCCGGTGGCGCACGGGCGATATTGTCTCGCGCCTTGATGGCGATGTGGCGGAGGTGCAGCGTTTCTCAACAGACAGTCTGTTGGCGGTGGTCAATGGCAGCCTTGCCCTGATCGGCAGTATCGCCATCATGCTGTGGCTAAGTCCACAACTGACCTTGATCGCCTTCGCCTTGTTGCCGTTGCAAATTCTGTTCCTGCGCCTGATGCGACCCCGGGTGGAACAAAGCAGCCGCGATTTGCGGGAAAAATCGGCCACGTTAAGCAGTTTTCTCATCGAACGACTGGAATCGGTGAAAGTCATTCAGGCCATGTCGGGTGCGGAACAGGAACAGGCCCGGTTACGCGGCCTGAACCGGTCTTATCTTCACGACCTGTTGCGGTTGCAGGTGGTTAATCACGTGACCGGCGGCGTGCCGGGGATGTTGACCAGTATCGCGACGGCGATGGTGTTTATCGTCGGTGGTTATCATGTCACTGATGGTACGGCGACATTGGGGACCCTGATCGCCTTTTCCGCCTATATGGGGCGGGCAACCGGGCCGGTGCAAAGTTTTCTCGGGCTGTATGTCGCCTATCAGCGGGCGATGGTCAGTCTCATCCGGGTGCGGGCGTTAAGGCGGCATAAGGTGCCGGTCAAGGACCCGTCTACACCAAAGGAAATCGGCGACAGGGCCCGGGGGCATATCATTCTTGATCAGGTGGGCTTCTATCATGACAAGGCGCAGCAGCAAGGGATACGTGATGTGTGCCTTGACATCAAGGCGGGCGAGAAGATCCTTATCACTGGCCCGTCCGGGGGCGGCAAGTCGACCTTGATTGATCTGTTGCATCGTCATTATGATCCTCTGATGGGCAGCATCACGCTGGACGGGGTCAGTTACAAGGAAATCGCGCTGAAGGAATTGCGGCGCATCATTGCGGTGGTGGACCAGAATACCATTCTGTTTCGCGGCACGGTGCGGGACAACATCACCTACGGGGTTCCGGGCGCGTCGATGGATCAGGTGATTGTCGCGGCACAGGCGGCCCGAATTGATGACTTCATCCAAAGCCTGCCCGCCGGCTATGATACCGTCATCGGAGAACGCGGCGCACAACTCAGCGGGGGCCAGAAACAACGGCTGTCCATCGCCCGGGCCCTGCTGATGGATCCCAAGGTGCTGATTCTGGATGAGGCGACGTCGGCTTTGGATAATGAAACAGAAGTTGAATTTCAGGAAATGCTGGATCAGTTCTTTGAACGGCGCACCCGGATCATTATCAGTCATCATGTGGGCGCGATTGGTAATCTTGATCGTATTTTCTCCCTGCGGGATGGTCAGTTGACCGAGGTTACACCGTGACGCGCACCGGGATTAGACTGGGACTTGTGGATAGCGGTTTGCCGCCCGGCTTTTGCCGGGATGAGATGCCGGCCTGCCGGTTTGTTCAGGACGATACGGGGGCTGTGCAACAGACCCCGGTGGTGCCGGACCCCTTGGGGCATGGCACAACGGTCAGCGCCATCTTGCGTCACCATGGACCGGAAGCCATGCTCTATAATGCTCAGGTTTTTGATGCCAAGGGTGTGACCACGGCGGCGACGGTGGCCGCGGCCATCGACTGGCTGGTGGCGGTGCAGGTGGATGTTATTAATCTCAGTCTCGGGTTGCAGCAGGACAGGACGGTATTGCGTGAAGCCTGCGTTCGGGCCGTGGCGGCGGATATTATTCTGATCGCCAGCGCCCCGGCTCAGGGGGCGGCGGTCTATCCCGCCCAGTATCCCGGTGTGATCCGGGCGACCGGGGATGCGCGCTGTGCCGTGGCGGAGATTTCCTGGCTTGACAGTGGTCAGGCGGACTTTGGCGCCTGTCCACGGGCGTTGGATCAGGCGCGGGACGACCCGCCACGTATCGGCGGCGCCAGTTTGGGGGCGGCGCATCTTTCCGGTCAGGTGGCGGCCTATCTGCAGGCGGGGGGAACGCGGGAGAGGTTGTGGGAAGATCTTGTATCCCGGGCGCAATATGTTCATAGTGAGCGCCGGATAAAGTAGAGTGTGGGTATGACAGAAAACAGCATCAGCGGAAACAGCCCTGTCGGGGACGTGGTGACAGGATCGGATGAATGGCTTGCGCGGCTGAATGCGGCCATTGGCACTCTGGGCCGGGATGATTTTGAAGACCGGTTGTTCGCTCTGGTCAATGGCGCGGTGCGGGTTGATCATTGCGCGGTCTTTATCCACAACAGGGACGGCACCACGGCGCATTTATTTACCAAAAGCATGCTGGATGCGGCCACCTGCCAGAATCTGACGCAGGCCTATACCGAACAGTTTCATGCCCGGGATCCCAATTTAACCGGGGCGCCGGCAACCGAGGATGCGCGGGTAACATTATTGCCTCACACCCCGACCAGCGCCTATGATGCGGAATATCAGGCGCGATTCTTTGAGGCCACCGGCCTGATTGACAAAATGTCCAGTCTGTTGCGCCGGCGAGAGTATACCATTTATTGCAGTTTTTACCGTTTGCGCGATAGTGGTTGTTTTTCTGTCGCCGAAGGCGATGCTCTGTCGCGTATTTTACCTCTGCTGACCAATTTGATTTTCAAACATGCCCGGCTTTTGGGGGCGGCGGAAAAAGAAACGGCCCTTGATCCGATTATTACCCAGGTGCCGCTCAGCCGTTCTCCCGATGCGATGACCAATCTGCTGGCGGGGGAGAGTGATGTCTTTGGCCGGTTGACTGACCGTGAACGTCAGGTCTGTGGCCGCATTCTGCAGGGATACAGTTCGGAGGCGATCTCGCTGGAGCTCAAGGTTGCCAAGTCGACCATACATACATACCGCAAGCGAGCATATGCCAAGCTCGGTATTTCATCGCAAAATGAACTGTTCAGCCTGTGTCTGGAAATGTTGCCGGGCCGGGGATAGGGGGCCGCATCAATCGTACTGACCACTGCTGTCCCGGGGGAAAGACAACACCCTCTCCGCCGCCATTCTGGACAAGCGAAACGGTATCCAAAATCCACGTTGATATCACGCAAGATCCCTTGTCCCCCTCTGAGGGGACAGACAGAATATTATTTAATATCTATAATAGCCTCAAATGCACAATAAACCTCATGTCCTGCGGGATGTGACACCAGGGAAAGTTAACTTATGTCCGAAAAGAAATTTGCTTCACAGGCCGATCTGGAAGAAAAGAAAATCACCTTTGCCAAGCTGTCCGAGCATGCCTATGCCTTCACGGCCGAGGGTGATCCCAACACCGGCGTGATCATCGGGGATGACTGCGTGATGGTGCTGGATACCCAGGCGACCCCGGTGATGGCGCAACTGGTGATCGACCAGATCCGCACCGTGACCGACAAGCCGATCAAATATGTGGTGCTGACCCATTATCATGCGGTTCGGGTGTTGGGCGCGTCCGGGTATGAGCCTGAGCATATTATCGCCAGCAACGACACCCGTGATCTGATCGTGGAACGCGGCGAGCAGGATTATAAATCTGAATATGAGCGGTTCCCACGGCTGTTTGACGCCATAGAAAGCGTGCCGGGCCTGACCTGGCCGACCCAGACGTTTACCGGCGAGATGACCATCTGGCTAGGCTCCGTCGAAGTGCAACTGAAACAGGTCGGTCGCGGCCATACCAAGGGCGACACCATCGCCTGGCTGCCGCAGGATAAAGTCCTGTTCAGCGGTGATCTGGTGGAATTCGGTGCGACGCCTTATACCGGCGACGCTTATCTGGAAGACTGGCCGCAAACCCTGAACAATCTGCTCGAATTCAAGGCGGAGAAACTGGTGCCGGGCCGTGGTGACGCGTTGATGAGCGCCGATACATGCCGGCAGGCGATTGAGGAAACCCGTGATTTCCTCAGTGATATGTATGGCTCGGTCAAGGCCTGTCAGGCGAAAGGCATGAACCTGCGCGATACCTATAAAGCCACAATGGAGGCCCTGTCGCCGAAATATGGTCACTGGGTGATCTTTGAACATTGTCTGCCGTTTGATGTGACCCGCGCCTATGACGAATGTCAGGGGGTGCGCGATCCCCGCATCTGGACAGCCGAACGCGATATAAAAATGTGGCAGGATATGGAAGGCTAAGGAGGCGTCGCCTCTTCGCTTAAAACCCGCCTGTTTCGCTTAAAAATAGTCCCTTTTGAGATAAAGGAAATTGCCCAATGTTGAATACATATACATGGCCTGAGTACCCCTATGTCCAATCGCAAGAACAACGGACGGGCGAGATTAAACGTCACCCGGTGGTCGTTATTGGCGCTGGTCTGGTGGGGTTGACGGCGGCGCTGGATTGCGCGAAACGCGGCATTCCGGTGGTGGTGCTCGACGATAACAACACGGTTAGTGTCGGGTCCCGGGCGGTCTGTTACGCCAAACGGCCACTGGAAATCTGGGACCGGCTCGGGGTTGCTGACCGCATGGTGGAAAAGGGCGTGAGCTGGAAAGTGGGCAAGGTTTTTTTTCGCGAGGAACTGGCCTACGAATTTGACCTGCTGCCGGAAGATCATCACAAGATGCCGGCCATGATCAACCTGCAGCAATATTACTGCGAAGAATATCTGGTGGAGGAACTCGCCAAATATCCTGACCTGATTGATCTGCGCTGGAAACATAAATTGCTGGGCCTGACGCAGAAGGCGGATCATACGGTGCTGGAGGTGGAAACCCCGGACGGCGTCTTCACCATGGAGAGCGACTGGATGATCGCCTGTGACGGCGCCAACAGTGGCGTGCGTGACATGGTCGGCGCAGAATTCACCGGGCAGTTTTTCCAGGACCGTTTCCTGATCGCCGATGTGGTGATGCAGGCGGATTTCCCGACGGAACGCTGGTTCTGGTTTGACCCGACTTTCCATAAAAACCAGTCGGCTCTGCTGCATAAGCAGGCGGATGATGTCTGGCGGCTTGATTTTCAGATGGGTTGGGACGCGGATCCGGTTGAGGCGGTCAAGCCGGAAAATGTCATTCCCCTGATCAAGGCCATGCTTGGCGAAGATGTCGAGTTTGAGCTCGAATGGGTGTCGATCTATCAGTTCGCCTGCCGCCGGATTGACAACTTCCGCTATGGCCGGGTGCTGTTTGCCGGGGATGCGGCCCATCAGGTATCCCCCTTTGGCGCCCGCGGGGCCAATACCGGCATTCAGGATATCGATAATCTGACCTGGAAGCTGAAACTGGTCATCGATGGTCAGGCCCCGGAAAGTCTGCTCGACAGTTATAATGAAGAGCGCGCTTACGCCGCCGATGACAATCTGCTGAATTCGACCCGCTCCACCGATTTCATCACGCCGAAAAGTCAGAGCAGCCGTACCTTCCGCGATGCGGTGCTGGAACTGTCGAAGGAGTATGAATTCGCCCGCCCTCTGGTTAATAGCGGGCGACTGTCGATGCCGACACCCTATAACCATTCCTCCCTGAATGGGCCCGACGAAGACATTTTCACGGGCTGTATGGCGCCGGGGACAAATTGTGCCGACGCCCCGGTAAGGGTCAAGGGGACGGAAAGCTGGCTGCTTAATCAACTGGGGGATAATTTCACCCTGCTGGTGTTTGGGACGGCGCCGTCTTTATCCGAAGTGCGCTGTGGGGAAGTTACCGCCACCGTCATGACGGTGGGTAACCAGATCGAAGATCATACAGGGGTGCTGACCGAACGTTATGACGGAGGAGAGGGGGCTGTTTATCTGATCCGCCCCGATCAGCATGTGGCGGCCCGCTGGCGTCATTTTGACGAAACCGCAATTGTCGCCGCATTGGCAAAAGCATCCGGCCAGACAAAGGAGAACAACTGATGTCCCTTAATGTGAAAAAGAATATTGCCCGTCCCGATGACTTCTATCAAGAACTGATCGACCTGCAGCGGGGGCTGGATGAGACGGCGGTGGAACGCATGAATGCCCGCCTGATTCTTTTACTGGCGAACCATATTGGTGATCATGATGTCCTGACCGCTGCCATGAAAGCAGCCCGGGGAAAGGTGTAATGCCTTATATAATTGAATAGTAATCAGTTTATTGACGCTACCCCTTACATTTGATACCTTGTTCACATATAAAATGACACTATGCTAATATAGTGCGATCTGCCTGAATTAAAAGATCAACAAGTTACAGGGAATGAATGGGCGCGATTAATCCACACATAGGGACAAATTCATCATTTGCCGAGGCTATGCCGGCGTATCAGGCCGATCAATGGGCGACGCATTTGCAGGAAGTCTGTGGAGAGTTCGAGACCATTTCCCACGATTGGAGCAAGTTTCGCGGCGCGATTGATCTGCGCAATATAGGCGGCTTTGATGTGGCCGGTATTGCTATGAATGCAGACCGGGTGATCCGATCCCGCAAGCAGATCGAAAAAAGCGATAATAAATACTGTTTTCTGATCCTGCAGCTTTCCGGGCGGTCGATTTTGTCCCAACGGAACAATGAGGCACATCTGCAGCCGGGCGATATGGCCCTGATTGATTCCGCCTATCCCAGTGAATTTAAGTATGACGGTTTCATGCAGCAGATCTCGCTGCATATCCCGCGCGCCACATTGGAATCTTTCCTGCCTTACCGTCGTATTCAGGAAGCCCGACGGATATCGGGCCGGGCGGGCATGGGCGCTGTTACAAAAGAATTTCTGACATCGACCTATACCGAGGCGGCCCATATTGGCGAGCCGGATTATAATACGGTGCGCGAGGTTCTGCTTAATCTGCTGGGCGCGACCTTGCGGGGGTATAGTCCGGATCAGGTGCTTGACCAGAAAAGCCGCCAGATGGCGAATATTCGCAAAGTGATTGAGCAGAAACTGACGGATCCCGGCCTGACACCATCAATGGTGGCGGAATTATGCGGGCTGTCGATCCGGCATCTGCACCGGCTGTTTCAGGCGGAAGGGGCATCCTGCGGCGAATGGATCCGGTTGCGGCGTCTGAATGAGGCGCGGCAGCAACTGGCCGATCGGCGTTATGCCGACCAGAATATTATACAAATTGCCTTTCATTGGGGCTTTAACGATGCCGCACATTTCAGTCGCGCATTTAAACAGGAATTTGGCCTGTCTCCACGACAGTATCGATTAACCGAGGGGCATTAAGGTCCCACTATCGAGGAGGCTTAAGGGCAAATACGTCGCCTTGTCGGGCAATTTGGCACTTAATAACATTTTTAGAGGCGCGCTCAGGCAAGAATTTATCTGGACGAACCGATAGTTTATTCACAGTGTGTTATTAAATATGTGTAATAAATTATCGAAAAAACAAGCACTTTAACTACACCAATGTAACCATATTATCATATTAGGAGAGGACTATGCGGGAATCTAACACCAGCAATTTGTGGCGCAAACTGACAGGGTCAACGTGTTTTGCGGCGCTTATCGCAACAGGAGCCCTGACACCAACAGCATATGCGCAGGAAGCCGAGGAAGCCTTTGGCGGTCTTGAAGAGATCGTCATTACCGCTTCAAAGCGCGAACAGACCCTGCAGGAAGCGGGTATGGCGGTGACGGCCATTGGCGCGCAGGACTTGGAGCGCATGGGCGCAACTGGCTTTGCGAGCTTCGCCGTTCGCGTGCCAAACCTGGGCTTCGGCAATGAATCAGACGGTCGTTTTAACTCAAATTCCCCGGCCATTCGTGGGGTATTCGGGGACAATACCACAGGCTTTTACATTGACGATACTCCCATGCCGGCTTCTATCCAGCCGCGGGTGATTGATGTGGCTCGGGTGGAAGTGTTGCGCGGTCCGCAAGGCTCGTTGTACGGCGCCCGCTCCATGGGCGGCACCATCCGCCTGATCACGCAGCAGCCTGAATATAATGAAGCTTACGGGTCCGCTCATGGGACTCTCTCTACTGTCAAAGAGGGGACAATGAACTGGTCCGTTGATTCATCCATTAATATCCCCGTCATTGATGACAAGCTGGCCTTGCGGCTTACAGCCTATGCCGGAGGAAACTCTGGGGTGTATGATCGTGAATATATTCCGGAATGGACGAATGCGCAGACAGGTGAAGTTGTAGAGAATACGGGGCCGGCATTCGATACGCACGAAAATGTGGATAGCGAGACGTTTGGCGGCTTCCAAGTGGTCGCAAAGGCTGAAATTGCTGAAAATGTGACTTTTACGCCGAAATTTATGTATCAAAAAATCAATGCAGATGGGCTTCCGTTTGCGGATATCTCGCCGGATAACTTCACTGAAAAACGTTTCTTCGATACGGATGAGCCGGGCAGTGATCGCTGGTGGCTGGCCAGCGGAACGATTAATTGGGACCTGGATTCTGGAACAGTGACCTCAACCACGTCCTATTTTGATCGCTACCTCAATGAAACTGAAGAAGAAGCAACATTCCTGCATAACTTGTTCAACAATGTAATCGGGATACCCCTGGACCCTTTGGAAGCGCCATTGGATGAAAGTGAGGCCTATACGTCTTTGGTGCATGAGACACGCTATACATCGGCACTGGATGGCCCTTTACAGTTTACTGCGGGTGTATTTTATCAAAGAACCAAAAACCATCTGCAATATCCACCGGCGTTGCAAGTCGGATTGAATAATGCAATTGATGCAGCAACAGGTCCAGGTGTGGCGGCGGATTGTGTTAATGGTTTTTGTTTGACGACGCCGGATTTGATTTTTGTCACCGACAATTTCTTTAATACAAAGGAATACGCAGTTTTCGGCGAAGTGACGTATGATATTACTGAGCGGGTCTCCATTACGGCTGGCGGAAGGTACTTTAAAACCGAAACTGACGCGGTCATTGATTCAGACGGTTTTGCCAACAGTGGGAAAACGCACGCTGACGGGAATACGTCCGAAAGTGGTTTTAACCCTAAGATAATGGTTCAGGCCAATGTCAGTGACGATGTGGATGTTTATGCATCCGCGTCCAAGGGGTACCGTATTGGTGGCGTGAATGGCAATGTTCCTGAAGATCTTTGTGGTGATGAACTTGATGTACTCGCGGGCCCTTCAGATGCTGAACATGATACGTTCCGAGCGGCCAACCGAACATATGATTCCGATTCTTTGTGGAGTTATGAAGCTGGTGTAAAAACGACGCTGGCCGATAACCGCGTGTCTTTGAACGCGTCAGCCTATTTCATCAAATGGAGTGATATCATTCAACAAAACCGTTTGGGTTGTGGGTTCCAGTATAAAAATAATGCTGGCCAGGCCGAGGTCAAGGGTTTTGAAATTGAAATGATGGCGGCACCGATTGATGGTCTGACCATGACCTTCGCACTTGGGTATGCCCATGCGGAAATCACCGATGCCGGCGGAACTCCAGGAGTGACAGTAGGTGACAAGATCCAAGGGGTTCCAAACTGGACAGTTGCCGCATCAAGTGAATATATCTTCCCGGTCAGCAATGATTTGGAAGGCTTGTTGCGGGCTGACTTCAACCATTATGGGCGCAGCTTTAGCTCCAATAATGGCGACCAGCGGGAACGTCCGGCCTGGACAGCCTTGAATCTGCGGGCTGGTGTCATCAAAGAAGAGTGGGAAATCACCCTTTTCGTTGACAATGTCACCAATACCCATGCGAATATGGCGGACAGTCGCTCTATTGCGGCGGAAACACCAGGACGTCAGCGGATTGTCACCAACCGTCCCCGGACCATTGGGCTGGATGTGCGGACACGTTTCTAACAACCGACGGGATCAGGGGAGAATATCCTCCCCTGATCCCCTTCTACTTTTACTTTTTGCGATAGATCAACAGTTTTCAGGCATCACGGATTTAGGATATGACCCACAAGAACATTCTTACTCACCTTCTCGGTTTGACTCTGTTTTTGACGTTGGCCTCCTGTTCCGAACAGTCTGAACAAACTGACAAGATTTCCAATGTTGGCCCCGCCGCAATGCAGGCCGGGCGGGCATTGCTTAGTGATAATTGCTCCGGCTGCCATGTGGAAAGCGCCGACGGCACCTTCAGCCGTATCAGCCAGATCCGGAAATCGCCGGAAGGCTGGGACATGAATATTGCCCGGATGACCGTGTTTCATGGTTTGCATATCGAACCAGAGGACCGCCGGGCGCTGGTGAAATTTCTCTCCGACACCCAGGGCCTCGCCCCGACGGAGACCGCGGCGCACCGTGATGTGCTCGAACGCAAACATAACGTGATAGAGCAAGGCGTCGACCCGGATCTTGCGGCCATGTGCGCCCGCTGTCATACCTATGCCAGGGTCGCCCTGCAGCGCCGCGACAAAGCGGAATGGCAGAATCTGGTGCATATGCATCTGGGCCAATGGGCCTCTATCGAATATCAAATGCTGTCGCGGGAACGCGACTGGCGCGCCGATGCTCTCGGTCCGGTGGCGGAAAAGCTCGGTGAAATGTATCCATTGCAGACCGAAGCCTGGTCCGCCTGGCAGCAAACCGAATGGCAGAATATGGCCGGAGACTGGCGCATCATCGGCCATATCCCCGGTGTGGGCGATGTGGACGGCATCATGACGGCGACGGCCGGCGAGGGCGACACTTACGCGGTCACATATAACTTCATCTGGCCGGACGGCAGTCTCGTGGCCGGAACAGGCAAGTCAATTGTCCATGGCGGGTATGAATGGCGCGGGGCGGCGACGCTCAATGATCAGAAGTACCGCCAGATCTGGGCGGCGTCTGAAGGCGGTAACCAGATGCGTGGCCGGATGTTCCATAAAGACCATCCGGAAGACGGCATCGTCATCACGGCCTTGCGCAAAACGTCAGACAGGGCGACTATAATGAATGTCTCGCCCTTTGCGTTGAAAGCGGGAGAAGCAACCGAGATCGTGATCAGTGGCATGGGGCTTTCCGGTGACGTGAAGATTCCCGGTGTTGACGTGAAAGTGGTTGCCGCCTCGTCTGATCGTATTGTTGTTGTGGCGACAGCCGGCGCCGACGTTTCTGGTGCGGCGCCCTTGTCTGTAGGAACGCAAAAATCCGCACAGGATGTCGTGCTCTACACCCAGGTCGATTACCTGAAAGTCACCCCGGACTATGGCATATCCCGGGTTGGCGGCGGTGGCGGACCGATCCCCAAGGTCATGGCGCAATTTGAGGCCACCGGCTATACTGTCGGGGCAGACGGGATCAGGGATACTGCCGATGACCTGATGTTGGGTCTGGTGCCGGTTACCTGGACTGTGGACAATTACAACGAAACCGCGGCAGAAATGCAGGATAAAAAATATGCCGGGACCATTACCGCCACGGGCACTTTTATTCCGGCGGTGGCGGGGCCCAATCCGGAACGAAAATATGGCACCAATAATGCCGGTGACCTGAAGATCATCGCCACATATGGTGCAGGCGCGACAGCCCTGACGGCGGAGGCGCATCTGATTGCCACCGTGCAACGCTGGAACACGCCGCCGATACAATAATTCGAGCGATCAGGATAAAGATCATGAGACATTTAAAACCGTTGAACAAAAAAGCCCACCTGCTGGATCAGTCCGCTGCCGACGGCGCGACCGAGGAAGTCTTCGCCATGCAGACTGTGGCGGGCTGTACGACCTCGACCGATCCGGGCTGGGAAGTAGATCCGTTTGGCAGTGTCGCCTCGCTGTGTCAGCCCATGGAAGCGGATCTGTATGGCTGTTCCGACCCTTGCTGGTGGCCGGCGGCGGTGCCCGATACGGTCAATACCTATCCTGACTGGTCGGAACTGCAGGACACCCGTAAAAACTGGCGCAAGCTGGACGCGGTATTCCCCGAAGATTAAAACGCAGATTGAGGATTAAGACATGCATAACATAAAGCTGCTGTGCGCCATGCTGGGCTTGAGCTTTTTTCTGGCGTCTTTCGGGGTGCAGGCCAAGGAATATATGGTTGTCGGCGCCCGGCCGGACAAATTATTTGTGATTGATATCAAGGCCCGCAAGGTCGAAAAAAGCTTCACCATTCCCGACAGCACCGGTCCGCAGTCAATCGTTGTCTCTCCGGACGGTAAGGTGGCCTATGTTGGCACCAACAGTTTACGCTCCATCGTCGGTATCGATCTTGATAATGGCGATGTGGTGTTCCGGGCCGACCTGGATTACAAAGAGGATGAGCGCACCTGGAATTACGGCTTTGACATCAGCCCGGACGGGTCCGAGATTTATTCCTATGATATTCCGACCCGCATTCACACGGATCGGTATGAATCGCTAGAGCCGCGTCTCAGCGTTTTTAAAACCGATGCAGGGCTGGACGCCAAGCCGGTGCGGGAATTCCCCATGCCGCGGCGCATTCATCTGCTGATGACCGCCAAAAGCGGCGCACTCTACGCCATGGGCTGGGATTTCTATAAAATAGACGTGCAGACCGGCAAAGCCGAGGTCGCCTATCCGCTGCGCAACTGGACCCAGGAAAATCTTTCTCAACCGGATGCACTGGCCTTCTGGCCGAGCTGGGACAATAACGGCATATTCTCAACACCGATTTTTTACGCCCGCACTGACATGGCGGAAGACAATATGGAACGTTTCCGCACCGGGCTGCTGTCGCTTGACCTTGAGACCGAGAAATTCGACATGACCTATTTCCAGAGCGCGCCGGAGGTGCTGTTCAGTTCGGTTTTCCACCCGGACAGAAAAACCGCCTATGCCGCCTATAACACGCTGCTGAAGATTGATCTGCAAAAGCCCCATACGGAAAAGCGCATCGATCTGGATCACACCTATTATCAGACCGATATATCGGCCGACGGGACAGAAGTCTATGTCGGCGGCACCACCTGCGATATCGCCATCTATGACAGCACAGACCTGAGCCGGCTAGGCGAGGTGGTTCTGCCGGGCTGCCCCGACATGGGCGCGACGGTCATGCGCATGATACATAAATAAACGGAGACAACCATGGACTATTCCCTGCATATCAACGGCGCCGCTGTGCCGACCGCCGATCATTTTGACATTTTCAACCCGGCGACCGGTGACCTTCTGGGGCGTTGCCCGGTGGCGACGGAAGCCCAGCTGAATGACGCCGTGGCTGCCGCCAAGGCTGCGTTTCAGAGCTGGCGTCTGGTGTCCGATGCCGACCGCAAGGCGGCCTGTCACGCCATGGGTCAGGTGATCGAAGACCATGCGGAAGAGCTGGCGAAATTGCTGACCCAGGAACAGGGCAAGCCGCTGAATGGCCTGGGATCTCGCTTCGAGATCGGTGGCTGTCAGGCCTGGACTCACTATACCGCCGACCTGGAATTGCCGGTCGAGGTCATTCAGGATAACGAAGAAGGCCGGGTGGAACTGCACCGCAAGCCGGTGGGGGTTGTGGGATCCATCACGCCGTGGAACTGGCCGTTGATGATCGCCATCTGGCATGTGATCCCGGCCATCCGCAGCGGCAATACCGTGGTGATCAAACCATCGCCCTTCACGCCGCTCAGTACCCTGCGCCTGGTGGAACTGATCAGTGGTGTGCTGCCGAAAGGCGTGCTCAATGTGGTGGCCGGGCGTGATAATCTCGGCCAGTTGATGAGCGAACATAAGGATATTCAGAAAATCGTCTTCACCGGTTCCTGCGCCACGGGGGAAAAAATCATGGCCAGCGCCGCCCCGACATTGAAACGCCTGACCCTGGAGCTGGGCGGCAATGATGCGGGCATCGTGCTGCCGGATGTCGACGCCAAGGCGATTGCCGAGGGCCTGTTCTGGGGTGCTTTCATTAACGGCGGCCAGACCTGCGCCGCCCTGAAACGGCTTTATGTCCATGAAGATGTGTATGAAGACGTCTGCGCGGCGCTTGCCGAATTCGCCGGCAATATCCCCATGGGCGAGGGGCTGGATGAAAATATGATCCTCGGGCCGGTGCAGAATAAAATGCAATATGACAAGGTCAAGGGGCTGGTGGATGACGCGGTGGCCCAGGGTGCCCGGGTATTGCTCGGCGCCAATCCGCAGGAAGGGCCCGGTTATTTTTATCCCGCGACGCTGCTCGCCGATGTCAGCGATGGCATGCGCGTTGTTGACGAGGAACAATTCGGTCCGGTTCTGCCGATCATTAAATACAGCAGCATTGAGGACGCGATTGCCCGCGCCAATGCCTCGGACAATGGCCTTGGCGGTTCGATCTGGTCAACGGATCTGGAGAGGGCAAAGGCTCTGGCGGCAGAGCTCGAATGTGGCAGCGCCTGGATCAACAAACATGGCATGATCCAGCCCAACGTGCCGTTTGGCGGCGTCAAAGGCTCCGGCATTGGCGTTGAATTCGGCGAAGAAGGTTTGAAAGAATATACCACCATCCAGGCGATCTACGCCTGATCGGTCTTGCGTTTTCTGCATGAGAGACTGTTGCATTGCCTGACTATACGGGTTATGCACAGTCTTTCTCTTATATACAGGATTCAGGCGTGACAGATTTTGATGTGGTGATTATCGGGGCCGGGGCGGCGGGATTGATGTGCGCCATCGAGGCCGGCAAGCGTGGCCGTAAAGTCCTCGTTATTGAAAGCACCGACACGATCGCCGGCAAAATCCGCATTTCCGGCGGCGGGCGCTGCAATTTCACCAATCGGGATACAAACCCCAAGAATTTCTTGTCGCAAAATCCGCATTTTTGTATTTCGGCCCTGCGTCGGTATACGCCCGCAGACTTTATCGCCTTGGTCGAGCAGCATGGCATCGCGTACCATGAGAAGAAACTCGGACAGCTTTTTTGTGATGGCAAGTCATTGCAGATCATCGATATGCTGGTGCGGGAATGTGAAGCGGTCAATGTCGAAATCCGCACGGCAACGCATATTGAAGATATCCAGAAACTGGATGTCGGGTTTAAACTGTATCTCGGGCGGGATGATGTCACTTGTACGGCACTGGTTGTCGCCTGTGGCGGCAAGTCGATCCCCAAGATGGGGGCGACAGGTTTTGGCTATCAGATGGCGCGCCAGTTTGGACATGATATTATTCCGCCGGAACCGGCGCTGGTGCCCTTTACCTTTCAGAATGAACAGCTTGAAAAATTCAAGTCGCTCGCCGGGGTGTCGGTCGAGGCCGAAGTCCGTCACGGTAAAACACGTTTCGCCGAAGCCATTCTGTTTACCCACCGGGGGCTCAGTGGTCCGGCGATCCTGCAAATTTCATCCTATTGGCAGCCGGGCGAGGATATTACCCTTGATCTGGCGCCGGGTCAGGATATGGCGGCATATCTGACGGACCTGAAGAAAAGTCAGCCGAAGCTGGAACTGCATAATGCGCTGGCTCAGGTTCTGCCGCGTCGGGTGGCGCAATTTATATGCTCTGAAACGATGGTCAATGGTCGTCTGGCGGACCTGTCTCATCAGAAACTCTTGGCGGTGGCGGCCCACATAAATACATGGACCATCCGTCCGAACGGGACAGAAGGCTTCCGGACCGCCGAAGTCACCCGTGGCGGGGTTGATACGCGCGGCATATCCTCGAAAAGCTTTGAGAGCGAGATAATTCCCGGGTTGTATTTTATCGGGGAAGTCCTTGATGTCACAGGCCACCTTGGGGGATATAATTTCCAATGGGCCTGGGCGTCGGGTCATGCCGCGGGTCAGGTTGTCTGACAATGTTTTCTATAGATCAGGATAAGTAGTTATTGTATAGTGCATTTCAAGAAGTTTTTCAACTCATGGTGATCCATGTCTTATTGAGTGAAATGAATCAAGAATATGACTTCAAAAAATACTAAAAGGGATACAACATTCACGGGTGAGCAACTTCCCATGCGGGACCTGGCCCATTCTTTGCCTATCACTTTACTGAAAGGCCGGGAGTCGATCATGACCGATTTCCGGGCGATGTTGCTTGATAACAAGCTGACGGATCAGCAGTGGCGGGTTTTGCGGGCTTTGGCCGAAAACCAGGTGCTGGAGGTGGTGGAACTCGCGGAAAAATGTGTTATTCTGCAGCCCAGCGTTTCACGGATTATACGTAAAATGGAAGAACGTGGTCTGATCACCCGGATTATCCCCAGCCGGGACCGGCGGCGTTCTGAAATTTCGATTACCCCGAAGGGGCGGGCCTTGTTTGCGAAACTGGCCCCGCGGTGCGAAGAAATTTACAAGGAAATCACCGCTCGATTTGGTCAGGAAAAGCTGGATAAACTTCTGGCTTTGTTGCATGATCTCAGCGCATCCATGAAAGACTGACGGGCCGGGCCTGATCTGTCTTTTGCGATATATTGAGCCCCAGACCCTGACGCGTGAGTTTTTATGGAATTGATAGAGCTTTATCTGCCGCTGATCCTGTTAATGTTGGCCACCGGTGTGGTTGGCGGTGTAATGGCCGGACTGATGGGCATTGGCGGGGGCATTGTCATTGTCCCGGTGCTGGAATTTGCGCTTGGCTTTCTCGGGGTTGATCCGGCGATCCGCATGCATGTAGCGGTGGCAACCTCTCTGGCCACCATTATTCCGACTTCAATCTCTTCGGCCCGGGCGCATCACGCACGCGGGGCGGTGGATGCTGATCTGGTGAAATTATGGGGGCTGTGGATTTTAACGGGGGCCGCTCTTGGGGCCTGGCTTGCCGCCCATGTGGACAGCGGCGGTCTCAGCGCAGTCTTTGCCGTGGTGGCCCTGTTTGTGGCGGCCAAGATGATCCTGCCGTTGAGTGAAGTGCGTCTGGCGCCCAAGGTGCCGAACGGCGTGCTGACCCCGGTTCTGCCGGGCCTGATCGGCGGGGTGTCGACCATGATGGGCATTGGCGGTGGGGCGTTGAGTGTAACGACCCTGAGCTTTTTTTCCGTTCCGATCCATCGGGCGGTGGGGACAGCGGCCCTGTTCGGGTTGTTTATTGCCGTACCGGGGACCATCGGTTTTATGGTGACGGGCCAGTTCCTGGGCGGGGGGCATGTTCTGCCGCCGGGCAGTGTCGGTTTTGTCAATGTGATCGGATTTCTGATTATCTCGCCAGTGACATATCTTGCGGCGCCTCTGGGGGTGCGGATCGCCCATAGTCTGACACAGCGTCAATTGCGCCTGATTTTTGGCGGGTTCTTATTGCTGGCGGCCGGACGCATGCTGTATCGCACGGTTCTTGGTGGTTGATTTTCTCAGGCTTTGCGGGGTAGAGTGATCGTAACCTACACACGGCGGAGGGCGTATGATGTCATCAATCGAGTCTTGTTATAATCTTATGGATTTTCGTGCGCTGGCCCGGCGGCGGTTGCCACGGATGATTTTTGATTATCTTGATGGCGGCGCCGATGATGAAGTGACATTACAACGTAATCTTGACAGTTTCGGGGGCTATCAACTTCTGCCCCGGGTCCTGCGGGATGTGGGGGAGATTGACCTGTCGACTACGGTACAGGGCCAGGCGGTGGATCTGCCGGTGTTGCTGTCCCCGACCGGGCAGACCCGGATGTTTCATCCGGACGGCGAGAGAGCGGTGGCCCGCGCGGCGGCGCAGGCCGGCACGATTTATGCCTTGTCGTCGGTGTCCAGCACCTCTATCGAGGAAACGGCGCAGGCCAGTGACGGACCGAAATGGTTTCAGATCTATGTCTGGCGCGATCGCGAGGTTATCAAGGAGTTTATCGCCCGCAGCCGCCAGAGCCATTATCAGGCCTTGTGCCTGACGGTTGATCTGGCGGTCACAGGTAACCGGGAACGCGATCTGCGCAATGGCCTGACTTTTCCGACGGCCTTGAATGCCCGGACCCTACTTGATATCCTGTGTCATCCCCGTTGGTTGATGCGGTATCTGACGACCCCGAAAGTCGAAATCGCCAATGTGGGGGCGGCCAATGACGGGCAGGCCAACCGTGACAGCCTGCTGGCTTATATTTCAGCCCAGTTTGACCCGACGGTAACCTGGGCAGATGGGGCCTGGATGGTTGATCAGTGGCGCGGGCCGTTTCTGATCAAGGGCATCGCCACCGTCGAAGATGCCGTGCGGGCGGTGGAAATCGGGGCCAGCGGTATTATTTTATCGAACCACGGCGGGCGGCAGTTGGACTATGCGCCAGCGGCCCTGGATATTCTGCCGGAGGTCGTGGCGGCTGTTGGGGGGCGAACCGAAATCCTGATTGACGGCGGTGTGCGGCGCGGGACGGACGTGATCAAGGCTTTGGCGTTGGGGGCGACGGCGGTGATGATGGGGCGGCCGTATCTGTATGCGTTGGCGGCGGGCGGTGAAGCCGGGGTCAGGCGGATGTTTGACCTGCTGCAGGCCGAGATGAGACGCGATATGGCCTTGCTGGGCTGTCGGAAAATTTCAGACCTTTCCCCCGATATGCTGCGGCATCTGGAATAATACAATCAACTTTTCAGAAAGGCGCGGATGACGGTCTGTTCCGCAGGGTCCGTCATCAGGCTGATATGCCCGCCGCGGCGCGATTGCACCTGACAGCGGGGGCCACGGGCCCGCATTTCCATCAGGTCTTCTTCGGGGATCAGGGACTGTTCCGCCCGGATCAGCAAAGTTTTGGCGGTAATCCTGTCATAGTGGGACCAGAGATCAAAATCCTGGCGCTGTTGCGTGAACTGGTGGGCGAGCGCCGGGTCATTCTGAAATGTGAATTGGCCGGTATCGGTGCGGCGGCACCAGTGACGCGTCAACGCCTGCCAGTGATCTTCATCCAGCCGCAGCCCGCCTTTGCTGAGCAGGGCGCGCAGATGATCGGCAAACGCCGGGAAAGTCTTGAACTGCGGCGGGTGAAGGATGTTTTTCGCCGCCGCCTGACGCAGGCGTTCGGGAAAACCTGGCCCGACATCATTGAGAACCAGATGACTGATCGGGCATTCGACCATAATATCTGCAAGAATAAGGCCGAGACCGCCCCCCTTGGAGGCCCCGATCCAGCGTACTGACGTAATCCCGAGCTGATCAAGAAGGGCGCGGGCATGTGTCGCATAGGCCGTAAGACCGGGATCGGTATCCGGGTCGCGCACCCAGTCTGACAGGCCGCAGCCAATGGAATCCGGACAGATGACATGATAGTCGGTGGCGAGATTCCGCACCAGATCCACATGATCCCGACAACTGCCGGTGACACCATGCCAGATGACAACAGTGTCCCGTTCCGGGTCACCGGCTTCAAGAAAGTGAATGGTGCGGTCAGCGCAGGTCAGAAACCGGCTATGAATCTGGGACATGGGGGAGCCTTCCGTGTCTGTCAGTCGGACTGGATATTATCCAAAACACGGTTCAGCAGGGTCAGCAGTTGCTGACGGTCTTCGTCTGAAAAGTCCTTGAGCGCCCGA
The DNA here is from genome assembly GCF_006385135.1 of Paremcibacter congregatus. Classification (GTDB taxonomy): domain Bacteria; phylum Pseudomonadota; class Alphaproteobacteria; order Sphingomonadales; family Emcibacteraceae; genus Paremcibacter; species Paremcibacter congregatus. The sequence continues at coordinate 3,610,302 of NZ_CP041025.1, read as the reverse complement.
TCTTCGCGGGAAAAGGCGGGACCGGAGGCTTTCTTGAATGTTTCCCGGCCTTTATCGGTCAAATAAACCAGAACGTACCGGTTGTCCTGCTGTTGCAGTTTTCGGATCACAAGGCCTTCTTTTTCCATAGTGTCGATCACCCGGCTGACGGAAGATTGTTCCATCATGGTGAAGGTGCAGAGGTCGCTCATGTTACGGCCATCCCGGGCGATCAGGGCGCAGAGCACCCGCCATCGGGAAACGTTGATCTTGCTGGGGCGTAAACAATCCTGCAGGTCCATATTCATGCGATTGGTGATCCGGTACATGATATACGGGATAAAGTCATTCAGGAAGTTTTCGTCATTAGCAGGGAGTGTACGTTCGCTGTTGGTATCGCTCACGGTCCATTATCCTCTTTAATTTTATGTCTACCCGTTTATTTTTTATTAATAATACGGGGAATTACCTGTTTTGGCTAGCCATAACTGATGTTTGGCTGATGGAAGGCCTGGTTCACGGTCCCGTATCGGCAAACCGGTGCATATATTAAACTGACCGGTCGTTCCGGAATAGATATTTCCGGATATTCTGTTATATATTACTTCAGGCATTAACGGTATAATTCCGCAGGAAGGTTTTTTAACGGCAGTATGGAAGAAAAGCAGACATCATTCTTAAAAAAAATGTATCAGGAAAACCATGAAGGTTTTCTTCGCTTTTTGCTGCATAAAACCCACTGCCGGGAAGATGCCCTTGATGTGATGCAGGAAGCTTATCAGAAACTGATCAACCGGGAAGGACTGGAGGAAATGGAAAACCCCCGCGCCTATCTGTACCGGACGGCTACCAATATCATCATTGACCAACAGCGGAAAAGCAAGCACCACCAGAAATATGTTCACCAGGTGACAGGCGGGATTGAAAGCGGCAGCGCCAGTGAGGCGTCCGCCATTGCCCCCGACCGGCATGTGGCGGCGCGACAGGAACTGGACAGTCTCTATCGGGCGCTGGATGAATTGCCGGACAAATGTCGCCGGGCCTTTCTGATGCACCGGGAACAGCATCTGACCTATGGCAAGATTGCCTCGGATCTGGAGGTTTCTGTGAGTATGGTGGAGAAATATATGATACAGGCTCTCAAACATTTGCGCAGGCACTTAAAATAAATGTAAGGTAGAAGGTGAGGGAATCTCTCTTTCGATCGTTGAAAGAGATGAAACGGGGTAAGAAAAGATAAAAAAATGGCGGATAAAACATTAGACGACAGAATGCTGGATAAAGCCACAGAGTGGTTTGTGAAGATGCGCGCGGAAAATCCATCGGACGCGCGCATTACCGCTTTTGCCGACTGGATCAGCCAGAGCAATGATCATCAGACCGCCTATCTTGAGATTGGGGGCTTGTGGGATGATCTGGCGGTGTTGGAAAAGAAACCAACCGCATCTGTTTCCGCTTTGGACGATCACCGTGCGCCGCAAGGCCTGACGGGTGTGAGACCTGCCGCGAATGATCTGGCCCCGAAAAAAAATATTTTCTGGTCGCTGCGTCTGATTGCGGCCTCGATCGCCTTGCTGCTGGTCAGTGTTCTCGGGGTTCAGTATGGAGACCACCTGTGGCTGGATAACCATCAAACGGCGCGGGGAGAGCTGGCGGATGTTATTCTCGAAGACGGGTCTCATCTGATGCTGAATACCAAATCCCATGTGCGGGTTGACCTGCAGGCGGACAAGCGGGTGATTTATCTGGCGGAAGGGGAAGTTTATTTCGACGTGGCGAAAGACGAGAACCGGCCTTTTTATGTTGAGACGTCTGGGGGGCTGGTGCGGGTACTGGGCACCAAATTCAATATACGTCACCGCGGGGATCACAGTGACGTCACCGTTCTGGAAGGGGCGGTTGGCGTGGTGGATCATGGCCGGATATCAGACCTGGACAAAGTTGAGCTGCCTCTCGACGCCACGTTGAAACCGAACGAGAAATTTATCCTTGGCGATGATCAGGCAGACAATGTTGCCGTGCCGGTTGATGGCAGCGCCGTTTTGTCCTGGCGCGATCGCAAACTGGTCTATAACGGCGCCCGGTTTGCCACGTTGGTGGAAGACCTGAACCGGTATTACGATGCCGAGATACGCATTGGTGATCCGGCGTTGGAAAATATCGAAGTGGTGGCGATTTTGCAGGTGGAAGACCGGGCGGCGACCCTGAAAGCTTTGGAACAAACTTTTCATATTACCGCGCAACCGGTATCGAAAGATCTGATCTACCTCTATCCTCAAAAATAAGAATATGTTATATAGAAACCACCCGATCTGCAGAGGTCGGGTGGTTTCTATATAACATTATAAAAAATATAAAAAATCTATAGGGAGGTTATCCCAGACGCGGCGACATCAATTCTGTCGACGGTTGTCTATCGGAATAACCTGATCAGTATATGGCGTTACATTTCCTGTTGAGGATGGTTGATCTCAGGAAAGGCATGGTTCGTCTTGCCTTAATCGGCGGCGCGATATTTTTATCGTCTGCCACAGGTTTGTCTGCGCCCGCTCCGTCCACAGTTCGAGAGATGAAAGTGTCCTTTGACGTGCCGGCGCAATCTCTGTCATCCGCCCTTTTGATGTTTGGCGAGCAGGCCGATGTGTCTCTTGTGGTGCGGAAAGAGGATACCACTGGCCTGAAAAGCCACGCCGTAAAGGGCAGTTATTATCCGAACGAGGCGTTGCGGCGACTTCTGGGGGACAACCGGCTTGGCTTTGCCTACATTGATTCCCGAACCATCACTTTGTCACCAGATCTCTATAAGCCGTCTCAAACACCTGTTGTTGAGGCCGAGGGCCCTGCGCCGGCGCAAGAAGATGACCCGGCCCCTCAGGCGGCGGAGGACATTGACGAAGTTGTGGTCACCGCGCTGCGGCGCCGGATGAATATGCAAAAGGTGCCCGTGGCGGTGACGGTGATTTCACCGCCGTTGATCCGCGAAACCCGGCTGCATACCCTGGATGATGTGGGGACACGGGTGCCGGGCCTGACGGTGGCGAGTTTCAGCATCGGCCAGCCCACAATTCATGTTCGCGGCGTAGGGTCCAATGATGACGGGGCGGCGCTGGACAATTCCATTGTTATGTTTATCGACGATGTCTATATCGGGCGCATTACGTCCATCAGCATGAATTTCTTTGATCTGGAACGGATCGAAATCATGCGCGGGCCCCAGGGGACGCTGTATGGCAAGAATGCGATTGGCGGGGCGATCAATGTCACCAGCAATGCACCAACGCCGCAACTGGCCGGTGATCTGGAGATGACGTTGGGCAATTTTGATCGCCGGGACCTGCGCGCGACCCTCAGCGGCCCTTTGGTGGGCAAGAAAATTCTCGGTCGGGTTGCGGTGCATAAACGCAAACGCGACGGCTGGCAGGAGGCCTTGTTTCTGCCGAGCATTCGACAGAATGATGAAAATACCTGGTCGGGGCGTAGCGCCCTGCAAATTGACTTCTCTGAAAATACCCAGGTTGCCTTGCGGGGTGATTACAGCCGCGACGATTTCGAAAGTACAGGCCGCATCCCGGTCGTTGGCCGCAAAGAAGTGCTGTTGCTGGGGCCGGATGGACAGCTCACCGGCGAAGCCATTCTGCCCACGGATTTGTTTGAACGGCTCGGCGGGCGGGTGGACATGGCGATCAATAGCGATCAGGGTTATACTGACCGCACCATTTGGGGGGTCAGCAGCCGGATCAGCCACCGGGGCGGGTATGGGGAACTATTGTCAATCACGGCCTTTCGCAACAGCGACTTTTCCTGGCTTGAGGATTCCACCGGCTTGCCAACCCATCTGGTTAATCAGAAAGTGAATTCCAATGTGGTGGAAGCCCATCGGCAATTCTCGCAGGAGCTGCGCTGGATTTCACCGGAGGGGCAGGATCTGACGTATATCGCGGGCCTTTATTATCTCTTTGAACATACGCACCGGACGGAAAATTTTATCTTCCCCGGTCAACGATCGACCACCAACCAGAACAATAAAACCAACAGTTTTGCGGTTTTTGGTGAAGGCACCTATGCCTTGACCCCCGACCTGAACATCAAGGTGGGCGGGCGTCTGACATATGAACGTAAACAAATGCATCAGCAGAACAGAGCCAATGGGGTTCAGATTATTCTGGTGGATGATTTTACCCTTGATAACATGGGCAGCTGGACTGATTTTTCACCTAATTTTACCCTGACCTGGCAGCAAACGCCTCAGGTGATGTGGTACGGCAGCGTGTCCCGGGGGTATAAAAGTGGTGGATTCCAGGGGGCGCCGGCGACCCGGGATCTGGCGGAACGCACCATTGATCCGGAATCGGTGTGGAATTTCGAGGTTGGATATAAATCCCAGTGGTTCGAGGACCGGCTGAGGCTTAATGTGGTGGGATTTTATGCTGATTACCGTGATCTTCAGGTGGTGCAGTTCAAAACCGAAGGGAATTTCGGTTTTTTCAAGACCAGCAACGCCGCCTCGGCCCGCATCAAGGGGCTGGAAGTGGAATTTACCCTCAAACCTTTCACCGGCCTGGAATTATTTGGCTCTTACGGTTATCTCGACGCGAAGTACCATAAATTCAATGACCTTTCCGGTCGGGATTTCGCCGGCAATACCCTGCGTCAGGCACCCCGCAGTTCGCTGTATCTGGCGTTTCATTATGAACATCCGGTGCGGGGTGGTCGCCTGCGGCTGCGGGGGGATTATCGCTATCAGGGGGAAAGTTATCGCGAACCTGATAACAGCCTGACCATTCAGCCGGCCTTTGATCTTCTGGACGCATCGATCGCCTATGAAACCGGCGACAATCTCTGGGAATTGACGTTATGGGCGAAAAATCTGCTGGATAAAGAATATATCACCCATCTTTATGTGCTCGGCGGTAATGATTACGCCCTTTTCGGCACCCCGCGCACCTATGGCGCCACCGTGACGTACAGCTTCTGAATTTTATCCCATTTAGTTTATTTGTTAAAAAATTCCTAAAATTGTTGAGGGGTTTTGTTTCTGTGCCGTTGAAGTAGGGAATGCAGCATAAAAAAACAGGGAATTGCTGCAGGATAGTTCACAGCTTAAGTAATCTTTGTTCAAAATATAGAATGGGAAAAGTCCATGAAATTTACACTCAAAAAACAAATGATGTCCGGGGTCGCCCTTTTGGCGATGGCGGCACCAGGGTATGTTCAAGCCGCAGAAGACGCCGCTGCGGAAAATGAATTGCGCATTGACGAGATCACCGTGACTGCGACCCTGCGGGCGGCGAACGTTCAGGATGTGCCAATCTCGGTCGCCGTACTCGGCATGGAACAGATCGACAAGGCTGATATACATGATGCGGACGGGATCGCCAACAGCGTGCCTGGGATGCATTTTGCCGAATTTGCGCCGGGGCAGGCCCAGTTCGCCATGCGCGGTGTAGGGTCCTTCGATGACGGGGCCGGGTTGGACAATTCCGTGGCTCTGTTCCTTGACGGGGTGTATATTGGCCGGGGGGCTGGCCTCAACTTTGACATGTTCGATCTGGAACGGATCGAGGTTCTTAAAGGCCCACAGGGCGCCTTGTTCGGCCGGAACACCATTGGCGGCGCGATTTCAGTCGTCACCCAGAAGCCGGGCGATGAACTGGAAGGTAAAATCGCCGTCACGGGCGGCAACGAAGGCACCATCCGGGCTCAGGGCATGATCACGGGGCCGATCACGGAAAAGCTGTCCGGGAAAGCGGTGGTGAATTATCGCAAGCATGATGGTTATGTGCGCAATACATTCCTGAACAAGGATGTCAACGACGAGAACCAGATCTCCGCACGGATGCAGTTGCGCCTTGATCTTGACAGTAGTGAGTGGATCCTGTCCGCGGATTATATGGATGACAGCCGCGAAGATGGCGGTCGCTTTCCCGTGGTGAATGGCAATTTCGATTATATCGGGGTCGCCACAGCGCTGGGGGCCAACAAGCCGCAAACCACGGCGGCGCCGATCGAGGGCTCTTCCGACCGCGAAGTTTATGGCGTGAGCCTGAAAGGGGAAGTGAATTTTGATAAAGGCACCTTGACCAGCATCAGTGCCTACCGCAGTGTGGAAACCGCTTGGGGCATGCCGTCTGTCGGCGCGCCGCTTGGTGGCGGATATGATATCGGCGCCGGGGTTTTTGGCGCTGATGTCCTTGATGACATTGACGAAGAGATTGATACTTTCTCTCAGGAACTGCGCTGGACATCAGAACTGGATGGTGATTTCGGTTTTGTCGCCGGGGCGTTTTTCTTCAAAGAAAAAACTGACCGGGTTGAGCAATTCAAGATTGATCGCAATACCACCGCCACAGGTCAGGTGACGGTCGGGAATGAATATACCCGTTCTGAGAATGACTCTACGTCCTACGCCCTTTATGGTCAGGCCCAGTGGGATTTTGCCCCGCAATGGTCTTTGCTCGCCGGGGGACGTTATTCTCACGATGAAAAAGATTATGTGGCAACCGCGGTCAACTGTGGCCAGACGGAAGCCGAACGGGCGGCGGCCGGTTTCCCGAATTTTTCCGCTTGTGACGGGGCCGGGGGCTCCCTGCGGGTGATTGCCGAAACCTTCCGGGCGCCCGTGCAGGAAAGCTGGGATGATTTTTCTCCCATGGCCTCGCTCCAGTATCGCCCCAATGACAATGTGATGATTTTTGGTACGGTTTCAACCGGGTATAAATCAGGCGGTTTTGCCGGGTCGCAAGGGGTGGAAATCGCCGCCACGCGGGCGGTCAAACCGGAAAGCGTGATCAATTATGAAGTCGGCTTTAAAAGTGATTTGGCCGATGGCAGACTTCGCTTGAACGGGTCGGCTTTCTATATGGACTATACGGACCTTCAGGTGGTGCGTTTCGGACCGGTTCCCGGATCAACCTTTGGGTCTTTCCAGACCACAAACATCGGCGCGGCGAAAATTCTCGGGCTGGAGCTTGAGTTCACCTGGGCCGTGACCGAGGACTTTACCCTGAGTGGCGGCTATGCCTATCTTGACACCGAAGCCAAAGAACTGGTGATCGAAGGCCGCAGCGGTCCTGTGGATTACTCAGGTCTGACATTGCGTCAGGCGCCGAAGAACTCATTTAATGTTGTCGCGGATTACGATCTGGATCTGAGTGATGGCAATGGCAGCCTGAATTTCAATGCTGACCTGACCCATACAGATTCGTCCCATAATGATTTCGCGACAGCCGCGCAGACTTTGAATCAGGCGAAAACGCTTTTGGGGGGCAGCATCACCTGGACGTCAGCCAGCGAGAACTTCAAACTGTCGGCCTGGGCGAAAAACCTGACCAACAAAAGCTATGTCGCCCATGCGTACTTTATCGGACCGGGCACGATCGGCACCTGGGGTGCACCGCGCACTTTCGGTCTGACCGGAACCTATAGCTTCTAAGACCTTCGAGGAGGTTACTGAAATTTTTAAGAATGGCCCGGTTGCAGGGAATCATTAAATACATTAACGTTATTTGATGAACCGAACGACCGGGCCTTTCTCTGCCTGCTTCATCGGTGTCTAATCAAAGATCCCTGACACGGGGACAGATCACAAGATCATTACAAAATATCGGGATAGAATATGTCACAAGACCCTACGGCGCGTTGCCTTCATCATCCTAAATTCAAGCAGCTGGTCCACGCCCGCGGGCGTTTCAGTCTGATTTTTACGTTGGTTATCCTTGGTGGATATAGTCTTTATGTGCTGGGCATGTCTTTTGCGCCGGCTTTCATGGCGGCGCCTTTCCGGGATGGAGGCCATGTGACAAATGGTATTGTATTGGCGATCCTGGTGATCCTGAACGGCATGGTCTGTGCCGGCATTTACAGCTGGTGGGCCAACCGCCGTTTTGACGCGATCAGAAAAGAATTACGGGAAGACCTGGGGCATGTTTAAGATGAAAAAGTTTTTGAGTGTTTTGTGTCTCAGTGTTCTGACCTCGACAGCGGCCTTTGGCGCCGGGGCGGATATAAGCGGCGCGGTGGAAAAACAACCGCTGAATATGACCGCCATTTTCATGTTTTTTATTTTTGTGCTCGCCACATTGGGCATTACCTGGTGGGCGGCGCGCAATACCAAATCCAAAGATGATTTTTATGCCGCAGGCGGCGGGATCAAACCGTGGCAGAATGGCACGGCCATTGCCGGCGATTTTATGTCGGCGGCGACGTTTCTCGGCATTACCGGGGCCATTTATGGTTTCGGGTTTGACGCCCTGATTCTGGCGGTGGGGGTGATGGCGGCCTGGCCGGTGATCCTGTTTTTGATTGCCGAACGGCTGCGTAATCTCGGCAGTTATACCTTTATCGATGTGGTGTCCTACAGACTGGAGAAAAAACCGATCCGGATTATTTCAGCCATTGGCTCGCTGTCGGTGGTGATCTTTTATCTGATCGCCCAGATGGTGGGAGCGGGTAAGCTGATCCAGCTGCTCTTTGGGCTTGATTATGTCTATGCGGTGATTCTGGTCAGTTTCCTGATGATGTGTTATGTCAGTTTCGGCGGCATGCTGGCGACCACCTGGGTGCAGCTGATCAAAGCGATCCTGCTGCTGATCGGGGGGACGTTCATCGCTTTCATGGTGATGAAAAGCTTTGCTTTCGATTTCGGCGCTCTGTTGGCCAGCGCCAGTAGCCAGCATCCGAAAGGCGCGGCGATCATGGCGCCCGGTCTGTGGCTCAAGGACCCTGTGGCAATTATCTCGATCGCCCTGACCATGATGTTCGGCATTATGGGGCTGCCGCATATTCTGATGCGCTTTTTCACGGTGAAGGACGCCAAGGATGCGCGCAAGTCTGTTTTCTATGCCACCAGCATTATGGGGTATTTCTATATCCTGATCATCATCATCGGCTATGGCGCGGTGACTTTCGTGATGGGCAATCCGGATTATCATGACGAACTCGGCAAGATCCTGGGCGGCGGCAATATGGTGGCGCTGCATCTGACCCATTATATGGGAGGAAATCTAATGCTCGGCTTTATGTCGGCGGTGGCCTTTGCGACCATCCTCGCCGTGGTGGCGGGGCTGACCCTGGCCGGGGCCGCGACGATTTCCCATGATCTCTATGCCAAAACCTTCCGCAAGACTGTGGTGACCAATGCCGAGGAAATCAAGGTGTCGCGCATCGCCACCTTCGGTCTTGGCGGCATCGCGGTGTTGCTGGGGATCGCTTTTGAACATCAGAATGTGGCTTTTGTCGCGTCTCTGGCGCTGGCGATCGCGGCGAGCGTCAATTTCCCGATCCTGATTGTGTCGATGTATTGGTCGAAGATGACCACGCGCGGCGCCGTTGCCGGTGGCGTGGTGGGGCTGGCCCTGTCGATCGGTCTGATTGTCCTCGGGCCCAGTGTCTGGGTGGCGGTATTGGGCAATGACAGCCCGATTTACCCGTATGTTTATCCGACGTTCTATTCCATGCCGCTGGCGTTTGTCGCCATCTGGCTGGTGTCTGTGCTGGATAAAAGCCCCCGGGCAGCGGCGGAACGGGCCAAGTTCGATGAGCAATATGTCCGCTCAGAAACCGGCATCGGCATATCCGCCGCCAGTGACCATTAGAAGGGGCGCTTAAAGCGTGCCCAGCAGGCGGATTTTTCATCGGCGTAATTCTTGGCTGACAAGCCAATCAACGCCGGGATCAACAAATAAAATCCGCTGGCAGGCATGAGAATAATGCCGAGAAAGGTGATACCCAGCAGCCCCCAGGTCAGGCTGCAGGGCAGGGAAATCCTGTCGTCTTTTTCTGCCCAATTCACCACTAAGCCGATCAGGAATAGAGGCAGGCCAAAGAGAAAGAACCAGACCCCGGCGGCATTTTCGGCGGTGACGCTGTTCAGGACACCGGTCGCGATGATCTCAGGGAACAATCCCGGCGCGAGAATATAGGTGAACGCCATATGGATCAGTGCGACGATCATGATACAGCGGCCGATCCAGCGGCGGGACGTCAGCTTAAAGAGGAAATTAGTCATTTTGCGCTCTCCGACCCCAGATCTGGTCCGATCCAGAGGTTTTCCGTGACGACCCGGCCGCCGATTTTTTTCAGCATATGAACCAAACCGTGATAGGTGCGGTCGAAATAGAGTAGGTCGCGGGGCATGCCTTTGAGAAATTTCATCGCCTGCCGCGCTTCATGGGTATCGAGCACCGGCACCGGGGTCTTCTGGGCAAAATCGAAGCAGGGTGTCTGGAAGGGTTCTATACACCAGGCCTGCATACCCTGGAGGTAGGGTTGCAACTTGTCCTGAAAGCTTTGCAGGTCAAGGTCTTCATCGATCAGGCCCATCTTGAGATATTGCTCATGGAGTTTTTGTGGGTCTGGCTGGGATTGATGGCGGATCAATAGATTATAAAAAGCCGCCTGTTGCGCCGCAAAGCCGGGATCGACATTCTTGACGCAGCCGAAATCAATCAGGCCCAGCTCACTGTCCGCCATAAACAGGAAGTTTCCGGGATGGGGGTCGGCATGGATACAACCCAGATTAAAGAAACTTTTCAGGAAGAGATCAAAGAGCAACTGGCTATAATGATCGCGGCTTGCCTGATCCGGGTCGGTCGCCAGCCAGTCGTCGAGATGCAGCCCGTCGAGATATTGCATGGTCAGCACCCGTTCGCTGCTGTGATCGGGGTAGGTCGCAGGCAGAATGACCCCGGCAAGGGAGAGATTATCGCGGAACCACTGTACATGGGCGGCTTCCTGATGGTAATCGACTTCCCGGGCGAGTTGATGCTCTATTTCTGTGAGGATGATCCGGATCACCTTGCGGTCAGGGATCAGGTCGGTGGTGCTGGACAGGATGGAAAGCAACCTATCCAGCAGGGTGATATCGCTTTTGATCGAGGCGGCGATGCCGGGATATTGAATTTTCACCGCGACGTCGGTGCCGTCGGCGAGCCGGGCCCGATGCACCTGACCGAGACTGGCGGCGGCGAAGGCCGTATCCTCAAAAGTTTCAAACATATCATGGGGCGAGGCCTGAAACGCCTGGCGAAAAACCTTGTGAACCAGCGCCTTGTTTAGCGGGGTCACCTGATGACAGGCACGGGCCAGCTCGGCCCGCACGCCCTTCGGCAGAAAATCGACCTCCAGACTGAGGATTTGCGAGGCCTTGAGCGCGGTGCCTTTCAACTGATTGAGGGCCTGAAACAGGATCTTGCCGATCTCCGCTTCGTACCGGTCTTGATCGGCGCGGCGGTCGGCGTCATTTTCGGGTCCTTTGAGGCTATTTTTGCCCTTCCGCCCGAGATGCTTCAGGCCGATCTTGGTCGCCGCCATGCCGAAAGAGGCGGAGCGGCTGAATTTTCCGGTGGAAATTCCTTCTTCACTCATGGGGCTGTGGCCTCTTTCTTTTGACGGTATGACGTCATTTTCATCAGATTGGTGAAGAGATTTTCCTGATCAAGAAAGCGCATCATCTGGCTTTTAATAACGAAGGTGGCGAGGTCACTGGCCTTGGTGATCACGCCGCTTTTGAGCAGCGCCGTCAGCAGCGAGAGCGCCATATCGATCATGCGGGTGGTGTCGGAAAATTCCTCACTGTCATCTTTCAGCCAATAGAGCACGATCCCGAACAGGGCGTCGGTCATCAGATGGGTGATGGCGTTCTGATACGGGATTTCGGGGAAGCCCTCCTCTGCGACCGCCTGGGTGAGGGCGTCTGTGACCATATCTTTCAGCGCCGCCCGGGCGGGAAAGCTGTGGTTGAGGGTGGTCAGAGGACTAGAGAGCATCATTTTCAGGCTCTTGCCGACAAATTCCCGGTTTTCCAGCAGATTTTCCAGATAGATATCGAGAAAATATTGCAGCTTCTCCTGAAAATCAAACCCCGCCGTTTGTTTTTCATCCCGGGCCTGCTCAAGACTGTGCAGCAACACCATCTCGTGATAGGCGGTGAGGAATTTTTCCTTGTTGGCGAAATATTTATAAACCGTGGAATCAGCCATCTTGGCTTGGGTGGCGATCTGTTTCATGGTCACCTGATCATAGCCTTTTTCAGAAAAAAGCGCGACGGCGGCGAGAATGAGCTTCTGGCGATTTTTCTCTTTTTGAGCCTTGGATACCTTCATAATGAATAATATCTTTCTATTAGGTTGGTTAATTAACGAATTATTGTAGATATTATAGTTTAAAGTCAAGTAAATTTCTTTACTGGATCGAAGGGACGGAGAAGGTTGGCGTTTTCTTTGGGTCTGTTCATCCTGTATTTAGAATGAGGGGTTATAGTCTCATCACGTCTATTTTTACCTGAAGGGGTTATTATGAAACTGCCATTGAAATTCTGTCTTGTTTTGGCCGGTCTGCTCGGCCTCTCCGCCTGTGGCGGGCCGCGTTATCAAACGGTATATGATTATACGCCACCGCCGAACGAGCAGGGTCGCATGTGCCTGAACCAATGCCTTGACAGCAAGACCTATTGTGAACGCAGCGGGCAGCAGGTGCAGCTTGAGCAGAAGAAAGTCTGTCTCACGGAAGAATCCGCCCGGGCGGATGCAGAATTTCACCATTATATGCGGGAAATGAAACAAGCCGGCGAAAAGATCGAAAAAGATTATTATGATTTTTATCGCGACTATAGCTGTAACCGTTATGACGGCCGGCGCCGCGACCCTTCCTGTGAGGTGAATTACCGGGCCTGTTATCAAAATTGCGGCGGCGAGGTCCGCGCCCAGACCTTCTGCGTCGCCAATTGCGACGAAATTCCACAGTAATTTTGGTTAAGGGGGGGCGAATCATATCGGGGGCGTCAGGCCGCTATGTTCAACCGCATTGGTGTTTTCCGTCAAGTCGCGTATGCTGGAAGAACCATAAAGGGGAAGAACATGTCAACATACGGTCAATATTGTCCCTTGGCGCTGGCGGCGGAGATTTTCTGCGAGCGCTGGAATGTGCTGATTATCAGGCGGATTATCGAAGGCAGTTATCGGTTCAACGATATTCACAAGGGAGTGCCGAAAATCACGGCGACATTGCTGTCGCGGCGGCTTCGTGACCTGGAACATGCAGAAATAATCACGCGTACCCCGCTGGACCGAGGGCCGGGCTATGCTTACCGGCTGACGGCGGCGGGCGAAGAACTGGCACCGATCATTCAGTCTCTTGCCTATTGGGGGCAGGCCTGGGGGCGGGATATGGTGATTGATGATCTTGATCCGGACTTCCTGCTGTGGCAGATGCATGGCCGGCTAAATAAAAGCATTTTGCCGCCGGGCCGTACGGTGATCGCGCTGGAATTCACCGGTGGCACCCAGGGGTCACAGCGTTTCTGGCTGATCGCGACGGCGGACGAGGTGGATATGTGCCTGAAACATCCGGGCCATGAGGCGGACCTGACGATCATGTCGGATCTGCGGCTGTTTGTCGAATGCTGGCGCGGCATTCGCGACATCCGTCAGGAGCTGTCCCAGGGGGCGATCCGCACGGAGGGGACGTCAGATCTGGTGCGTTTGCTGCCGGACCTGCTCCTGCTCAGCGCGGCGGCCCCGGTTAAGCGTCAGCGGTGCGGCGTGGAGCGGGATTTGGCGCAGGGAAAACCTTCTGAATGAAGGGGGCGCGGAAGGACTATCTTTTATGGAGTAGTTTTACTTAGGCATGAGATGCAGACTGAGACAATAACATAACGCCTTAAAACCAAGGAAAACCGAATGCCTTTTAGCAATACATTTGTCATCTCATGTCGTAGCGTCAGTTTACTGATCATTCTCGCCTTGGCCTATAGCATGAGTGTCGGGGAATTTACCTATCGCGCGATCTTTATCGGCCTGCTGTTCTCTCATTTTGCCTTGGGGTTTTATTATTCAAAAAATAATCTCCTGCAGATGAAGGAAAAGAAATATGCGCTGATGCTGGCGACGGCAATCCTGATGGTCGGGTTGTATTTTTCCCTTTATGTGACGCATTTAGCGCCTTATTTTTTGGTGCTGCATGTGGCGCTGTCGGAGGCTTATCTGCTGACGATCCGCACGCGATTGAAAGACCCTGAACATATGGCGTTGCTGCGCACGGTATTTTATATCGCCGTCTTCGGACTGATGATTATTCCGGTGGGGGAAGGGGTTGCCACTGGCCTGTCTGTCGTCGGGCTGACGAGTTTTGCGGTGATCGTGGCCTATACCCAAAACCGGTTGAGCTTGCTGTTATTCGAGGCGCCGCTATTGGCGGTGGCCACCTATGCCAAGATCACCGGGATGGTCTTTGAATTTCATTATCTCGGCTTTTACCATATCCTGACCTGGTATGTCTTTTCCTTCTGGATGCTGTTTGTCAAAGAAAAGAATATGCGCAAGGGTGTGTCATTCTTCTCGATGGTCTTCGCGCTTTCGGCGGTTTTTGTGGTCCTGTTTGACAGTGTTCTCGGCCTGGCCATTACGGACAAAAGCTTCGTCAAGATTATCGGCACGTGGTCAATCCTGCATATTTTCTCGAGCATCCCCCTGTCCAAGCTTAATCCGCGCTTTCTCAAGGATCTATTCTATCCCGCCCAGAAAGGCGTCTGAGCGGGTGGGTTATTTGAGGCTATCCAAATAACTGCGCAGGATTTTTTCCATACTCGCCTTGGTCAGGCCAGCCTGTTTGGCGGTGGCGATGGCTTCTTCCGGCGGCATATGCATGTCGCGGGCCAGATGGGCGCCGAACCAGCCCGCCACCCGGTTGCCGCTGGAACAATGCAGCAGGATCTTCTTGCCCGTGCTGGCTTCGATCACCTGATGAATATCCGTGACCGCCTGATCATCTATCGCGCCATCTTTCATCAGCGGCAGATTATGATAGTCAAGGCCCTGAGCGGTGACGATTGTCTGCTCATCGAATGTCATTTCCTGTGGGCTGCGAATATTGATCACCATGTCAAATCCCTGATCTTTCAGGCTTGCGAGGGTTGCTTCATCGGGCTGTCCCGCCATATGGATGCGGCCATGCAGGGAAATGGTCTGCGGCAGGTTGCCGAGGGCGGATTCGGTCTTCAGGTCGAGTTCAGGGGCAGCGTGATGGTTATCAGCCAGAGCCGGAACGCCCAGACCGAGGGCAATGAAGAGGCAGATGAAAAATCGGGTCATGTGAAGTGCTCCTTGAATGTCAGGCTGTTTCTGCATCGTTTAGCATCATTTCGATGTCGCTGGCAATTTTTGACGGTTTGGTCGAAGGGGCATAACGTTCAATGGTTTGGCCATCGGCGCTGATCAGGAATTTGGTGAAATTCCATTTGATCTTTTTACTGCCCAGAATTCCCGGTGCGGTTTTCTTGAGATAGTTAAACAGCGGCGCGGCACGCTCGCCATTAACATCTATTTTCCGCATCACCGGAAAGGTCACGCCGAAGTTGAGCTTGCAGAAACTCTCTATTTCTTCCTGACTGCCCGGATCCTGCGCGCCGAATTGGTTACAGGGAAACCCCAGGATCACCAGGCCTTTATCGTGGTAGCGTTTATTGAGGTCCTCGAGCTCGTCAAACTGAGGTGTAAAACCACATTTGCTGGCGGTATTGACGACCAGCAGCACCTTGCCGCGATAGTCGGACAGAGGCGGTTCTCTGCCATCTTTATTGGTGATGGTGATGTCATATAGAGTGCTCATACCGGATCCTTCGGGGTTAAGGTATAATGTGAATGTTCACTCTATCGCGGGAAGGCCGACAGGTCAAAGGCTCTGTCGGATGATCATGAGGATTATCAGAGAGCAGAGAGGCGTCAGCAGGAGAAGCCGGACAGGCGGAAGCTTACCCCACTGTCCGGGTTAGGATGACAGGAAACGCTGCCTTTATGAGCGAGCATGATTTGGCGCACCAGACTAAGGCCGACGCCAGACCCTGTATGTTTGGTGGTGAAAAATGGCACAAAAATCCGGTGAGCGATTTCCGGGTCAATGCCGGGGCCATTGTCGCTGACCGAAATTTGGGGAGCGCCATTGCGGTCGAGGCGGGCGGTGAGCCGCAGAATGGCGTCCTCGCGCCCGGATAGTACCTCAACGGCATTTTTCACCAGATTGATGAGCGCCTGATCAAGAAGTTCAGGATCGGCCAACACGGCCAGACTGTCGGGTATTACGGTCTTTTCAAGGGTGATGCCACCATCCTGCAACGGGGCGCTAAACAGTTTTTCGATGTTGTCGAACAGGCTGCTGACCTGCAGATGTTGTTCCTTGGGCGGGGGAACTTTGGTCATTTTACGGTAAGTGCTGACAAAATTATTCAGCCGGTTGCTGCGTCGGGCAATGGCGCCGATACCGTCGCTGGCGTCCTGCAACAGATCACGAAATCCGTCTGATACCTCTTCCTGTCGGGCCTTTTCGGACACATCTGTCATCAGACTGTCGAGGGTGTGGGACAGGGAGGCTACAGGCGTCAGGCTGTTCATCAATTCATGAGTTAATACATGCACCAGATCCTGCCAGGCTTCGATCTGGGTGGTGTCGAGCTCGCTCTGGATATTTTGCAGGGACAGGATTGAACTTGTCTGGCCGCCGACAACAATTGTGGTGATCGAACAGAAGAGTTTTACGTCCATGTCATCAACGGTGATCCGCAGCAGGCGTTTCTTGCCCGCGCGCGGGGCGGTGAGTTCCCGGACGAGTGCGGGGCCAAATTTATCGAGATCACTGATGCGGCGGATATGGCTCAGGCCGAACAGGCGTTTGGCGGCGTTGTTGACCAGCTTGGCCTCCCCTGACGGGGTCACCGACAGCAGCGCCACCGGAATATGATCCACCAGCGCCCTGAGATAACGGGTTTGCTCTTCGTGGTGCACCCGTGTTTTTCGGAAGATTCCGACCACATCATCAAAGGCCTGTCCAAGATCCGCCTGGCTTCCTCCTTGCCGGCTCATGCTAAATTTTTGCGAGAAGTCTGCATATTTGACGGCATCCAGGAAACGGATGATTTCCCGATCCGTGCGGGTCAGTTTGTTCATCAAGGACAGAAACTGTATCACAACAGCGCCGCCGAGAAGAAGCATAATGGCATAATTCTGGCTATGACGCGCCACCCAGACAAGGGCGAGCAGACACAAGCACAGGCCGCCAAGACGCAGAGCGACATTGAGTTTTAGGCTATGGAGTTTGTGGGACAGATCAAAGGCCATGTTTTTCCATCCGACGATAGAGCGACGCCCGGGTTATCCCCAATTCCCTGGCCGCATGGGAGATATTGCCCTTGTGTTTCTTGATGGCTTGTTCCAGAGCAGTTCGTTCCACCGTATCAAGATTAAGGGTGTTTAAAGGAAGGGAAACTTCTTCATTGGCCACGGGGGCTGGGGTCCCGACACGCAGGGGAAAGTCCCAGGGCTCAAACATTTCACCCTGGGCCAGAATAACGGCGCGCTCGGCACCGTGGCGTAATTCACGAATATTGCCGGGCCAGTTATAGCAGGTCAGTGCTTCGAGAGCCGCAGGACTTATGGGGCGTGGCGTCTGCTGGTATTTACGGCTGTAATGGCGGATAAAATGATCCATCAGCAAGGGAATATCTGCAGTTCGGTTCCGCAAAGGGGGCACCATGATTTCCACTGTATTCAGACGAAAGCGCAGGTCTTGCCGGAATAAACTGTCCTCGGTCAGACGCTCCGGAGCCATATTCGTTGCGCTGATCAGGCGAATATTTATATCGACCGGTTTGTTGGCGCCGACGGGAGTGACCTGACGGCGTTCCAGGGCGGTCAGCAATTTGGTTTGAAGCGTCAGGGGCAGATTGCCGATTTCATCAAGAAACAGGGTGCCGCCCTCGGCCGCCTGCATTCGGCCTATCCTATCCTCGCGGGCGTCGGTAAAGGCGCCTTTCTTATGGCCGAATAATTCGCTTTCGAACAAACTTTCATTTATGGCCCCGAGGTCGACGGCCATAAAGATGGCATCTGCCCGCCGCGACTGGCGATGCAATTCCCGGGCAATGAGTTCCTTACCCACACCATTTTCACCCAGGATCATGACATTCGCGTCGGTTGGTCCAGCCCGGTGAATCAGGCTCATGACGTCCTGCATAGGACCGGATTCGCCGATAATCATTTCGTCCGGACGCAGGCTCTGTTCCAGTTCACGGGTTTTATGGCGCAATGTCCGGGCTTCTCGCCGTGATTTATTCAGGCTGACGGCGGTCTTCAGGGTGGAGACCAGTTTCTCGTTCTGCCAGGGTTTGGTGATGAAATCGGTGGCACCGATTTTCATGGCCTCTACCGCCAGGGCGACACCGCCGTGGGCCGTGATGACAATGACAATGATTGTTGGATCATGGTCTATAATCTGCTTGAGCCAGGACAGGCCTTCGTCGCCCGTATTTTCACCCAGAGAAAAATTCATGTCGAGTAACACCGCATCAAAGGTGTTTTTTTCCAGAATACGCAGGATCTGGTCCGGTCGATGGGCCGTGGTGACATTGGCGAAATGGCGCTTTAATAACAAACGGGCGGCAATGAGAATATCCTCATCATCGTCCACCACCAGAATCGTGCCGGTATTGTCTGTCACACCATATCCTTCCTGCGCGCTTATGTGTCCGATATCGTACACATGATGTCCGGTTATGTACAGATTATCCTGTTTTATGGAAAGAAAATATTATTAAGGCACTGATTTTAAAGTACTTATATAATGGCATATATATTGCTTTAGTAGAAGGGTGACCCTTTATAAAATGAACTTGAGTACCAATGACGCAAGATAAAAAGGCCCCTCGGGAAAAAATTGTGACGATACCGTCTTCCTTGGATGCCGGAAAATCCGGTGGTGGTATGGACAGGAAGATTGAAAAGGAAAACCGGCTTTTTTCACGCCAAATGCAGCTGATTGTGGCGGGGGTGATTATCTTGGCGGCGCTGTATTATTTTATGGCGCCGGAGCAGGGCCGGGTTTTCAGGCTTGATGGGGGCCGAGTGATTGTGGCCGAGGTTGAGAAGGGGGCCTTTGAAGATTTTATTCCGGTGCGCGGTCGGGTACAACCGGCGCGAACCGTCTTTCTTGATACTATCGAAGGCGGCCGGGTTGAGAAAATTTATATTGAGGACGGGGCGGCGGTGGTCGCCGGGCAACCTCTCGTGGAATTGAGTAATACGGCGTTACAGTTAGATGTTATCTCCCGAGAGGCCCAAGTCACGGAGCAACTCAACGACCTTAGGACCATCGAATTGTCTCTGGAACAAAACCGCCTGAGTCATAAACGCAATCTGATTGATATAGATTATCAGATTATCCGCCTTACCCGGCTGGTTGAGCGGCGCACGGCATTGTCAAAACGCGGCAATGTGTCGATTGCGGAACTGGAAAACGCTCAGGATGAATTGGCCTATTATGAAAAGCGCCGGCAGATTACCATTGAGAGCCAGCGGTCTGATGAAAAAATGCAGAAGCAGCAAATGAAGCAGTTGAGCGCCTCCACGATTCAACTTGAAAGAAATCTTATATTTGCTCGCAAGAACCTGGAAAATCTTTTGGTCAAGGCGCCTGTCGATGGCAGGTTGACGGCATTGGATGCAGAGATTGGCCAGAGTGTAGGCCGTGGAGAGCGTTTGGGTCAGATTGATGACCCGGATAGTTTTAAAATCAATGCCCAGATTGATGAGTTTTACCTGGCCCGCGTGGATGTCGGGCAACAGGCTCTGGTGACGATCAGCGGGGATGAATATGCCATGCGGATCAAGAAAACCTACCCTCAGGTTCGTAACGGCCAGTTCGAGGTTGATATGACTTTTACTGGAGCTACTCCGCCCGATATTCGTCGTGGCCAGACCATCCAAACGAAATTGTTTCTTGGTGACACCAATAAAGCGGTGGTGATTCCTAATGGCAGTTTTTATGCCGATACGGGCGGCGCCTGGATCTTTGTGGTTAGCGCGGATGGCAATAAGGCTGTGCGGCGTCCCATACAACTCGGGCGGCGTAATTCCAAAATGATCGAGGTGATCGATGGTTTGGAGCCGGGCGAGAAGGTGATTATTTCGCCTTATACCAATTATCTTGATATGGACCGTCTTGACCTGACGGGCGCCAATTAAATTTGAATAGAAGGACTACACCATGTTGAAATTGCATAATATTTCAAAGATTTACCAAACGGATGAGGTAGAAACCACGGCGTTGGACAATATAAATATTGAAATTGAAAAGGGCGAATTCGTCGCCATCATGGGCCCGTCGGGCTGTGGCAAATCGACGTTACTCAATATTGTTGGCATGCTCGACACCCCGAGCCACGGAAAATATCACTTTCTGGAGCATGAGGTGGCTCAGGCATCCGAACGTCAACTCGCCGAGATACGAAAGAGAAACATCGGCTTTATTTTCCAGAGCTTTAATCTGATTGACGAATTGACGGTGTTTGAGAATGTGGAACTGGCCTTGTTGTATAACAGCGTCCCGGCCGGGGAACGTAAAGAACGGGTTGACCGGGTGCTCGACAAGGTCGGTATCGCCCATCGCGCCAAACATATGCCGAGCCAGTTGTCCGGGGGGCAGCAGCAGCGGGTCGCGGTTGCCCGCGCCCTGGTGGCGGAACCGGCGATGATCCTTGCCGATGAACCGACCGGGAATCTAGACAGCGCCCATGGGGAAGAGGTGATGGAAATGCTGAAGCAGCTCAATGAAGAGGGGGCAACCATTATTATGGTTACCCATTCTCCGGCCCACGCCGATTATGCCCGCAGGACCATCAACCTGTTTGACGGCCAAGTGGTGACCGAAATGCATCGGGCTGCGGAATAGATTCGCGCGGCAATTCCCATCCTTTGATAACAAGAGACTTGATATGTTTAAAAGCTATGTGATGATCGCCCTGCGCAACCTGATGCAGAATAAACTCTACAGCCTGATTAACGTCGGGGGTTTGGCCATTGGGATGGCGGTGTTTATCTTTGCAGGCATTCTGGTGGATTATGAAAAAAATCATGACACCTTCTTCGAAAAATCCGATAGAATTTACACATTGGGGTCTCTTATCTCGCCGACCGCCGGTCACCGGGAAAACCGTTTTGGCACCGTTTATTTGGCGCTGGCCCCTCTTCTTGAAGCCGATGTTCCGGACATTGAACTGACGGCCCGGGTTGTAGAGGATGAATATCTTCTACTCGTGGGTGAACGCCGATTTTACCAGACCGTAAAGTTTGTCGATAAAGCCTTCCTGAAAATTTTTGACTTTGACTATCTCGTGGGGGATAGCGGGGCGCTTGATGATCCATCGGGTATCGTCCTGACAGAGAGTATGGCCCGGAAATACTTTCCCGACGGGAACGCGATGGGCAAGGTTCTGTCCATCAGCTTTCACAGCAAGGCGGATCTCCGGGTGACAGCCATCATACGTGACCTGCCGCGCAACAGTCATTTTGTGCCGACGTTATCTGATACGCCGGCGCTTGGGGCATTGGTGTCTCTCGACGCTTTGACAAAAATGTATGAATTCAAGCCAGAGGGCGACTGGTTTAATATCTCAAGCGAGAATATGACCTATGTGCTTCTTCCCCCCCATCTGGACGAGACCTGGCTCAGCCAGCAGGCCGGTGCGGTTTATAAGCGTCACGCGTCGAAGGAGACGCAGGTCTTTATTCCTGGGGTGGATAGCCGCAGGCTTCAGGATACCAATCTTCTGCTGTGGGAAAGTGTGGGCTGGCCAGTGGCCGATATGCTTGAACTTCTGGGGCTGCTGATCTTGCTGATTGCGGGGCTTAACTATACGAACCTGGCGACGGCGCAGGCCTTTGGCCGGGCCCGGGAAGTGGGTTTACGCAAAACCATGGGCGCGACCATGCCACAGCTTCTCAGCCAGTTTCTTGTGGAAAGTATCGCGACGGCGATGTTGGCGATGTTGGTCGCGCTGGCGTTGCTGGAAATCCTTGTCCCGCTTTTCAATGACAGCCTGGGCAAGGCGTTGGCGCTCAATTATGTCACGTTGTTGCCGACAATGGTCTTTGTGGGACTGTTGGTTGGTCTTGTGGCGGGCAGTTATCCGGCCTATGTCATAACCCGGGCCAAACCCATTGATGCCATGAAAAATATATTGGCGAGAGGGCCCAAAGGTTCTCTGGTGCGCAGCTGTATGATCGCGGCGCAGTTTGTGTTTTCCATTTTCATGTTGGGGATGGTGGCGGTGGTTTTCTTTCAGAACGAGAAGATCAAGGAAGACAGCAACATCTTTCCCCGGTCTCAGATCGTAACCTTGAAAAAGGCCTGGCTCGGGGATATGCAGTCGCGTCATGATCTATTGAAACAGGAAGTCATGAAAGTGCCGGGGGTAACGGCAATGACCTTTTCCAGTCAGGTTCCCTTTATGCAGCAGAACTGGACATTCCAGGCGGCTCGAAATGCGGGTGACATGGCCGGCAAGGTGAATATTCACCGCATTCATGTAGAATATGATTTTCTGAAGACTTATGATATTCCATTGATCGCGGGACGGGATTTCTCGCGCGATGTCGCTCAGGACAGGGAGAGGGATGACAGTACGGTAATCAATGTTGTCGTTAATGAACTGGCGCTGAAATATCTGGGGTATTCGTCCGTCGAGGCGGCTTTGGGGCAAACGTTCCACCAGGTTTTCACGTCAGACAGCAACGCGCGGGAACGGTCGTTTGTCATCGTCGGTGTTGTCGCGGACCAGAACTTTCTGGGATTGCAGAATAGCATCAAGCCGATTGTGTTTCGCGTTTACCCAGAATATTACGAACAAGTTTCCATTCGTGTGGAAAGTCAGGATTTCGGAACGGTGATGACACACATTGCGGCAGTCTGGCAAAAAGTAAACCCGAACCATCCCATTCAGGTGGAATTCCTCGACGAGACTTTTGAGCGGGGCTTCAAGCTGTATAGCATGATCAATATGGCTCTCGCAGGTTTTGCCTTGGTGGCTATTACGCTCGCCTTTATCGGTTTGTTTGGTCTTGCCGCCTTTATGGCCGCCGGCCGGACCAAGGAAATTGGCATTCGCAAGGTCATGGGAGCGGAAACGTTTCAGATTGTCCGGCTGCTGATCTGGCAATTTTCGCGTCCGGTTATCTGGGGGTTGGTGGTGGCCTTGCCGTTATCATTCTTTGCGGCCAATCGTTATCTCGCGTTCTTTGCAGCGCGGATTGAATTTCCGGTTGTGTTGATTTTGGCGGCTGGGGGCCTCTCGGTCGTTCTCTCCTGGATGATTGTGTCGGTTCACGCCTATCGGGTTTCACGTCAGAAGCCGATCAAGGCGCTCCGTTATGAATGAGCGGTCAATCAGGTCCTAGTCATGTTTAATGCCGCGTTTGTTATCGAGCCAGTCTTGCCAGATGCCGAACGCTTTCATCTGTCGCGGCAGGTCGGTGCTGTCCACCAGGTACTTGACTTTTTCAGCCGTGTAACGTTCCCAGGAAATATCTTCCCGGTCCGCCAGACCAAAGGTCACCGCCGCCGCGATGGCTGAATTGAGCTTCAGTTGGGCCTGGTTAACCTTGTCAAAGGTATCTGACTGGGCATGATAGTTGGAGGCGTAATTGGCGCTGTCTTGTGCGGCGACAAGATTAGCGACACCTTGCATCATGAAATCGAAATTATCGGTGCCCACCACCGGGTGGTTGATGTGGGTGAAGGGGCCGAGGTCGGCGACGGGTTCCAGTACGTTGTTCAGCGCCGGAAGAAATTCATCTCGCCCGTTGAGGAAAAATCCGCTGATTTTACCGGTGCCCATGTCATAGGAGGTGGCCATTACGTGATGATCCAACTCGGCAGCATGACGTTTGGTATAGCCGAACGATCCGTAAAGCCCTTGTTCTTCCCCGTTCCACAGGGCGAAGCGGATTGTGCGGCGCGGTTTCAGTCCAAGTGCGGTGATCTGTCGGGCGATGTCAATGACCATGCTGACATTGCTGCCGTTATCCAATGCGCCAGTGCCGAGATCGAAGCTGTCGAGATGGGCGCCTATGAGAACGATTTCCTCTGGATGGCTGGCGCCCTTGATTTCACCGATGACATTATAGGCCGTGAAGGTCGGGCCGTCCTCGACATTAATCCGGGCGGAAAAGGACAGCGCCTTGCCGCCTTGCAGCAAACGCTGGGCCCGTTGGGCTTCTTCCCGCTCCATCACCAGGATGGGTAATTTGTTGGCGGCGCCCTTGCTCGACAAATGGCGGTACAGAAGATTATGGCGGCGGGACGACATATAGATGAGACCGGCGACCCTGGCCTCTTCCAGGCGTTGTTCAATGTCAATGGCGTCCATATATTCCCGGAACAGGCCGTTTAATCCGGCGGCGTCATCAAGAACCGGCGTCTGAATGAGAACCCAGGCACCTTTGGCCGCGGTGCCAAGTCGGGCGATATCCGCTTCCGCGCCGGTTCCACCATTCAGCAGTGGCGCTTTCAGACCGGCATTGTCAGTGCCGGTGGAAAAGGGCATGGCGACCACGCGGGGGGTAAAGCGCACATCAGGGCCCGTGACGGTGGCGGAAGATTGATTTTCCAGCCAGAAGCGCGGCATATCGAAGGGCTCGACGGTGACGTTCACACCGATGTCCTTGAATTTCTGTTCGGCCCACAGCACCGCCTTGGCGTTGGCGGAGGACCCGGTCGGTCGACCCCCGATTTCGTCGGCGAGCTGTTTCAGGTCGGTAAATATGGGGGTCTGTCCCTTCATCTTGGCCACCAGCCGGGCCGCGTCTGTATCGGCGGCCTGAGCCTGCGGGAGACAAAGCGTGTAAAACAGGGAAATGCAAAGCAGAATTTTCTTCATCGGTCAGGGCCCTCCATTAGCTGCATCCAGTATAGGAAAATAAGATGAAATTTCAACCATATTGCCCTCAGGACCGGGATAGTCCCGGCCCTGAGGGCGTTTTATCAGATTTCACAATATCATCAGAAACGGGTGGTCACATTCAGGAAGAAGGAGCGACCGAACTGATCATAGCCGGAAGAGGTCACGCGGTTGGCCCGGTTGGAACCGGCGCCGAGATTGACCAATGGCGGATTTTTATCAAAGACATTGTTGATCCCGGCAGACACCGTGAAGCTCTCGGCGCTATAGGTCACAGACATGTCCTGATAATAGGCCGCCCCGGCGGTACAGACATCGGTCAACAGAGGCTGACCGGCGTAGGTGGTGCTGGGTTGACCCGGCGTGTCGCAATTGTCGTTATTTTGCTGTTTCGCCGCGAGAGAAGCTTCCGTCCCGGTGAAATAACGCCCTTGCAGGTTGACCTGTATCTTGTCCACATTAAAGGACAGGGTCGAGGACAAGCTGGTCTTCGGATTACCGAAATCGCCGAGCAACTCGTCCGCCTCGTCGTCAATGAAGATTTTTTCTTCAAGCTTGGTCTGGAAGGTAACGTTGGTGGACCAGGTCACATCCATGGTTTCGCCAAAGACATCATCAAAGCTGGCTCTGACGCGCGCATTGACGTCAAACCCCTGAGAGCGGACTTCACCGAGATTGAGGAAGGATGCATCGATATTGCTGACAAAGTTCAGAATATCTGGCCGTCCGGCATCGCGGGAAACGCGGGAACAGAACGGACTTGCCAATCCCGGCGCATCATTGAAGCACCGGTTGAGAATGGTTGCGCCACTGACGGACCGAATGGTGTCCTTGATCTTGATGTCGAAGAAGCCGACAGAGAGATCGAGGGCGACATCATCACTCACCGGCGGCGAGATCTGAATCTTACCGACCCAGGAACGGGATGTTTCTGGCTCCAGGTCCTGAGCGTTGCCACCGACAACCACCGGAATGGTTGTTGCACCGGAAAGGCCAAGAGAGAAGGGATCTGCGCCTTGCAGGATACAATTGTCGAGAACGACCTGCGGCCGGTTCTCTTGGTCGGGCAGATAAACCCCGCCGGAGCTGGCGTCGGATGGAACCGCACAAGGGTCAGAGCCGCCACCAATGCCACCAAACTGATCAGCAATGAAAGACTCCCGAAGGTTGGCCGCCCGGAAGGATGTGCCATAGGAACCACTGATGGTCACCCAGTCAACCGGGCTGTAGCTCACCCGGGCCCGGGTGGTCAGCTTGCTGCCGAAGTTGGTTTCATCAGTATAGCGCAACGCCCCTTCGACCACGAGAGAGTCGGCCATGGCATGATCCGACAGAAGCGGGATCACGATTTCGCCGTAGACATCCTTCACGTCACGTGACCCGATGGTGGCGCCTTCCGCCAGCGGGCTTTCCGCGGCGATGATGCCATTGGCGCCGAGGTAATCGACGGTGGAGTTAATGGAATCCCTGCGATATTCAAGACCAAAGGCGACGCCAATGGTGCCGGCGGGCAGTTCCATCAGATCCCCGGTGACAAAAGCGGAAACCAGCGCCTGTTCAACGACAGTCCTGTTCGTCCGGGTGCCAAAGAGGAACTTGCGTTCCGCGTCGCTGGAGAGCGTACCGCTCGAGGTATCTGTGCTGGTAAAGACGGATGGCGCCAGGAAGTTTACCGGTACACATTCCTGCGGTGAGATAAAGCCGATATCATTCAAAACCGGCACGCCACAGATCAGGTTTCCATCACTGTCAAGCCGCAGGGTTTCGGTGGTCAGGATCAGATTGGTCTCGTTCAACACTTTCTGAGATTGATAGCCGACACCACGGTCATAGGAAACCGATAAATCATAGGACCAGTTTTTGTCGCTGAGACCGCCGGTGAAGTCCCCCCGGAAACCGCCGACAAAACGGAAGTGGTTCAGTTCCACGCTGCGCACCTGGTCGTGATCGTCGATGGTGATCACAGGGGTGATGTTGTGGCCGAACGGATTGAAGGGGTTATTGACCAACACCGGATTTCCGGCGCCATCGACGATGATATTGCCATTGGCGTCTTCCTGACGGATTTGCCCGACGACGGTTGGAAAAATCTGTTCCGTGGCCGCGGTGGAGGTTTGATGACGATTCAGGAAGTAGGCCTCATAATAAAGTTCTTCATTGCCGCCGAACCAATCCGGGCTGTAAGACCCCATGGAGACGAGGGAGAAGCGGGTAATCGGTTGCACCAGATCCGCGTTCAGCCGTTCCAACTGGTCATGATAAGTGGGGTCAAAACGATAGCGGTTGCGTTGATTGGCGGAGGTGATGTCCACCAGCGGGTCCGATGGAACCGGTAGATTGAGCGCGGAACTCCAATTGTCGACGAAGCCGCCACTGCCGTCGGGAATATCCGACTGGCCGGGCGTGTACCAGATCCAGTGATCGCCGGTTGGGCTTAAATTGTCACCTGTCAGGTCAAGCGCGGCGTTATCGAAGAAACCGTTGGAGCAGGTGCTGATGATTTCCCCGTTTTCTTTACGGAAGATTTCTTCCAGGCAGTCACGACGTTGGCCGACGCTGATGCGGCTGCGTTCCTGGAACTCCCCGGACAGGACGATTTTTGAATTATCCGTGCTCGCCCCGGTGATGAAGGAGAATTGTTTGTTAAAGCCACCACCATGTTGGGTGCCACTGATTTCGCCGGTCACTTCGAAGCCTTCAAAATCGTCTTTCAGGATAAGGTTGACCACCCCGGCGACGGCATCGGCCCCATAGACGGAGGAAGCCCCCTCGGTGATCACTTCCACACGTTCGACCATGTTGAAGGGGATCATGTTCAGATCAGGCTGTGAGGGCGCGCCGCGGGCACCGGATGCGCCGAGCCGTTTGCCGTTCAACATCACCAAAGTTCTGGCAGCCCCCAGTCCGCGCAGGCCGATGTTGGCAGAACCGACCCCGCCGTCTGGCGGTGCTTCCGAGGCGTTGGAGGCGCCCGCGCCGGTGTTGATAGAGGCGCCGATCTGTTGACCGGTGGCCATGGTGGTCCGTTGCAGCATATCCGCAATCGAGGTGACCCCGATTTTACGGGACTCATCGACATCAAGCACCCGGATTGGGGCGGCACTGGTGAAGACATCGCGGCGAATACGCGAGCCGGTCACCACCACCTCTTCAAATTCTACCGCTTCAGCTTCTTCTGCAGTTTGTTGTGCAAATGTGGCCTGAGGGGCTGCAATCGTTAAGGCAGAACAACTCAGCATCAGGAGGGAACGGAGTCCCAATTTTTGTGTAAAGTTCATTTTGAACCTCCCAAATATTAATTTTTCAAGGAAAATGACTGAAGTGGCGGTTTCCGATATCGGGGAAAGGCCAGTTTGTCATCGGTTTAGGAAACTGTTAGAGTTTAATTGCCGGCATCGCCTCCTTCCCGTTAGGTTGTTCTCTATTGTTCCGGCAGGACGTCTTCCTTTCACGACGCGGGATGAAAGCAAAGATGCCCTGAGATGTTCTGTTGAAACGCGGGACGTGTGGAAAAACCCCCGCCTTGAAAATTATTTTTTTATGAGATGGGGGAAATCACTTTTTGACACGTTTAAATAATGTCTCGTTGAGGGAAAAATATAAAAAATAAGGGAGAAAATGTTAAAAAAGAGCAGGGAGTATGTGGAGGTTCTTTACCGGGAGTATGGCCCCTCGGTAAGGCGTTTTCTATACCGGAAAATACAGTCCAGAGAGGATGCAGAGGATATTTTGCATGAAACTTTCGTGCGGTTGCAAAATATTAAGGAGATCGAGGCGATTGAATATCCGCGGGCCTTTATTTTCACGATCGCCAATAATCTGGCGACAGACAATATCCGCCGCAAAACCATAAGGGGTGTTAAAAATGCCAGTTATGCAGAAGAACAAATCGAACAAAAAAACAGTACAGGACTAAATCCTGAGGAAAGTTACTTACGGAAACAATATTTACAGATGCTGTCGGAAGTCATCATAGATTTGCCGCCCAAATGCCGCCAGGCCTTTATCTTAAGGAAGTTCCACAATTTGTCCTATAAGGAGATTGCCTTGGAAATGTCCATTTCAGTGAAAACGGTGGAAAAACATCTGGCCAAGGCATTGTGTACTTGCAAGACAAACCTGATGATCAAAAATGACAATGTCATCAAATTCGATGTGGCCATTGAATATACCGTTTCCCAACAGTGCGTGAGAGCAGATAAAAATGTATAATACGAGCGAGTTTGAGCAGGCTAAAAAAAGGGCCTTTGAGTGGCACGTTTTGCTGGAATCAAATGAGGCGACCAGTCAGAACCGGGAAGAGTTTCAGGCATGGTTGGCGCGCAATCCCCACCACCGGGATATCTATGACGATATTCTGGGTTTATCCCACGATTTTGATATACTCAGCGGGGTATACAAGGCGGTGCCTGAAACTCTGCCTGACGAGTTAAGTCACCTGATCGAGGCGCGGGGCAAACCCTTGGAAAATAAGACGAGTGCCTTTTATAGAAAAGCAGTGACGCTGGCCGCGGCTTTGTTGCTGTCTTTTATTCTAGTGAAAGGGGGGGCTCTTTTGGTGGAAACGCCGGATAATTATTATACTACCGATTATAACAACAGCCGTTCAATCAGATTGTCTGATGGTTCAGAGGTCCTGTTGAATACGGATACGGAGCTGGTGGTTAATTTCTCTGATGCCCGTCGCCATGTCAGACTGAACAGGGGGGAGGCTTATTTTAATGTCGCCAAGGACCCAGACAGGCCCTTTGTCGTGACAACCCAGAAAGGTGATGTGCGGGCCGTGGGCACTGCCTTTAACATCAATCAGAGAACGGCCGTTGTTGAAATTACGGTTCTGGAGGGAATTGTCCAGGTTAATCCTTTTGAGATGGATAGCGAACGGGCGGTGGCCCCTCGGAGTGAACTGGTGATCGGACAGCATATGCGTCTTGATTCCAGTTCCAACCCTGTCGAGGTCATGGACGAAGAACATCTCCTTAAAACAACAGGATGGAAGCGTGGGAATCTCTTTTTTGACGGTATGAAATTAAGCGAGATTGTTGCCGAACTCAATCATTACACCTCCTCCAAGATTATCATCGTGGATGCTGCGGTAGGTAATATTGAAGGCGGGGGAATATTTAATACCAAACAGGTCGACACTTATCTTGAGGCACTGGAGGCGGCGCTGCCAATCAAGGTTGTGCAGGTTACCCCCTTGCTTACCTTGATCTTCGAAAAGACGATATAAGAAAATACAGAATAAAAGTGCATTTACACCACGAGGTGTCCATAGCGGCAGCAACCGCCATCGATCAATAAAAAACCGGACACTGGCATGATGGGGAAAGGAAATAAAGGGCATGTCTTCACCGGGAAGACATTCAGTTTGTATGGTCATCAGATGGGTTGCCGTGTTTTCTCTCGGCGTGCTCTTCATGACACCCTTTGCTGACGGGTCCCCGTCGAAAGAAAAAGAATTCCATATAACGGATAAAAAATTATCGATGGCGCTGATGTCCTTTGCCCTGCAGGCAAAATGTCAGATCTATTTTCCCAAGGATCTTGTCGGAAATGTGCGGATGTCCCGCAGCCTGAATGGCGTCTTCGATGTCAGGGAAGCGCTCGATATGATTCTGGCTGATACAGGGCTAGGATATAAATTCACCAATGATCGCACCATTATTGTTATCAAAAATCCCAACGCACTGGAGACCCGGAAAATAAGGGGCGAAATATCGCCGGTCTCTGGCTCTGACCACCCAATGCCCCCGGAGCAGAAGATAACGGGTGAAACGCAGACGCTTGCCGTATTGGCTGATGCGGATTTGTCGCCGCAACTGGAGGAAATTCTGGTCACGTCCGCAAAGCGCTCGCAAAATCTGCAACAGGTCCCCCAAAGTATTCAGGCGATCACCGAGATGCGGCTGGAAAAGTTGGAGGCGGATGATTTTCGCGGCTACTCCCGGGTAATCCCTAGTCTGTCGTTTCTTGACCGGGGACCGGGACAGCAAAAGATTGTGATCCGTGGCATCACGGCCGGCACTTCCGTGACGGCGGGAGATGAACCGGGTAACCGCGCGACTGTTGGTATTTATATTGACGAGGTTCCGGTGGCTTATAACGGTTTTAATCCGGATCTGAAGCTGTTCGATGTCGATCGGGTCGAGGTGATACGGGGACCCCAAGGCACACTTTATGGCGCAGGGTCCATGTCAGGGACGATCCGGATACTGACTAAAAAGCCTGAAATCAATACGTTGGCGGCAAAACTGGCCGGAAAATTTTCAGCAACGGAGCAGGGCGACACAAACAGCCACCTGAATGGCATGCTCAATGTACCATTGCTGAAAGATAAGATGGCGGTGCGTCTTACAGCTTATGATCGAAATCTTGGCGGGTATATTGACAATATTTTCTTGCAGAAAGCGAATGTTAATACGGAAAAGACAAAGGGCGGTCGCATAGCCTTACGGTTTCAACCCCGGGAGGACCTGATCTGGTCGGCGGCCATATTGCATCAAAATACGCATTTGGGGGGCAGCGCTTCGGCCAATATCAATCAGGGAACCGGTATTTTGCAACAGATCCGTGAGGTTCCCGAGCCCTATCAGGATAAATTTACCATTTACAGCACTTCGGTGAATTACGAATATGATGATGTGGAAGTTTTCAGTACATTATCGCTGTTTGACCGGCGTATTATTGACACTAACGACATCACGCATTTCCTGCCGATGAATGGATTTGTTCCGGTACCTTTCTATATTCAGAATACCTCGGGTATTAAGAACTATTCCTTTGAAACGAGGCTTCTGTCGCATAAGGGAGAGAAATTTGAAGGGATCATCGGATATTTTCATTCCGATCAGAAGCTGGAATATCAGCAATTTGTGCCGGCTTACGGCTTTGATGCGGCCAATGGCAATCTGAGCGAGGCCTACGGGCGCAAGGATATCTTGTTTGAATCACAGCTGACTTTTGACGAAAGGCAGCAGGCTGTTTTTATGGAAGGCAGTTATGATCTGACCGGGAAGTTAACGGTTACGGCCGGTCTGCGTTATTTCGAGTATAAGCAGGATTATTCCATCTGGTCGACGGGGTTTCTTGCCGGGGGCTATTCTGACTATGAAACCGTGGTCGCCAAGAATGGCCTTAACCCCAAGTTTCATCTGATGTATCAATGGGGCCCTGATAACCTGATTTACACTCAGGCTGTGCGGGGGTTTCGTCTTGGGGGAGCAAATGATTTTATTCCGGCTGACCTTTGCGGCGGTGACCTGAGTGAAATTGGGCTGAGTGAGGCGCCACAGGAATATGAATCAGATCACATCTGGAATTATGAGATCGGAACCAAGAACAGCCTGTTCAACAACCGGATGAGAATAAATGCGGCGGTCTTCTATATTGACTGGTCGGATATTCAGAGCACCCGCCGTTTGCGGAGCGGTTTTGGCTTTACGGAAAATGCCGGGGGGGCTGTCAGTCGGGGGATCGAAATGGAAAGTCATTTTATTCCGTTTGATAATCTCGAAATTACCGTGGGCGGTTCTTATACCGATGCGGAGTTTTCTCAGGATGTTGACAATGTTGATGCCAAAAAGGGTGATGATGTTCCGGGCGTACCTAAGTTTTCTTATTCTCTTTCATTGGATTATTCTTTTGCCCTGACATCGGCCCTGGAGGGTGGAATATTTGCCTCCTATCAGCATGTGGGCGCTATTTACCGCCAGGTGCAGAAACACCCGCTGGAAAAATCATCGGCATATGACATGGGTATGGTGCGTTTTTCCGTTACGTCTGACCATTGGGAGGTGTCATTCTTTGTGGAGAATATCTGGGATGAGCGGGCCCGCTTGTTTGTGGAACGGGGGTTTGAGAATAATACGCCAATCGTCAATCGGCCACGGACCTGGGGCTTGTCATTATCAAAGACTTTCTAGGATATCGGCAAGACGTGAGCCCAAACGCAAAAAAGCCACCCGAAGGTGGCTCTTGCAGAATATCTTGTGGGGTCAAGATATTTTTTGGAGCGGGCGATGAGATTCGAACTCACGACCTAAACCTTGGCAAGGTTTCGCTCTACCCCTGAGCTACGCCCGCACTCCAAAAAAGAGTAAGCCACGTTGGTGACTGTGCGGCGGATAATAGCTGTTCCGAATGCAAAATCAAGGGGAAATTAAAAAAAATATCATTTGTTTGCACCGCCGGTTTTTTTCGCTAAAAACATGAGGTTTCGTGCCATATAATACCCTCTTCGTTTGCAAGACCACAGGAGCCTTCATGCCGCATCGGGAAAAAAAATTGTTCGACTGTCTGGCGGAACTGGGAATCAAGACCGAAACCCACCGTCACCCGCCGCTGCATACCGTTGCCGAAAGTCAGGCCCGGCGCGGCAGCATCGCCGGCGGTCATTGCAAGAGCCTTTTTCTGAAAGACAAGGCGGGTCACTATCTGCTTGTGGTGATGGGAGAAACCCGACAACTGGATATGGCCGGCCTGTTCAAATCCGGCCTGCTGCCGGTAAAACGGCTCAGTTTCGCGTCGGCTGCAGCGATGGAGAAAATGCTCGGCGTGACCCCCGGCGCCGTAACACCGTTCGCGCTGATCAATGCCCGGAACCATCAGCAGGAACTGACAGTGGTGCTGGATCAGGAAATGATGACGCAGGCGCTTTTGAATTATCACCCGTTGCATAATGGAGCGACCACCACCATATCATCTACAGACCTGGTGAAATTTATCCGCCACTGCGGTTTCGATCCGGTGACGGTCGATTTTGCCCGTTTATAACCCGGATGTGACGATAAAATATCGACGGATGATCGGTCTGTTGTTTTGATCTGTAGGCCATTTCGGTTTATAGTGCGCCCCGGACACTCAATATAAGGAATAATGATGCAGGACTTTGCCGGACCATCCTCAACGGATCACACCACAGACGCCTCGACCACGGGGCCGGTTATCCATGACGGCGATATGAACAGCTTTATGGCGGATGTGATTGAGCGGTCCATGACGGTGCCGGTGCTGGTGTATTTCTGGGCCGACTGGTCGGAAAACTGTGCACAGCTGACCCCATTACTGGAAAAAATGATTACCCAGGCGGCCGGGGCTCTCCATATGGTGAAGCTTAACTTTGATCAGAGCCAGCAGCTTGCGGCCCAGATGAAAATCCAGTCAGTGCCGACGGCGGTGGTTTTCGCTAATCAACGGCCGGTCGATGCCTTCGCCGGGGTGAAGACAGAGGCCGAGGTCAAGGAATTTCTCAGCAAATATGCCCCGGATATGCAACCCTCCCCGGTGGAACAGATGCTGGCCCAGGCGGAAGAATTTTGCGCGGCGGAGGATTATGCCTCGGCCGGGGCGCTTTATTCCCAGGCGATGCAGACTGAACCAGACAACATGCTGGCCATTGCCGGGTTGGCGACCTGCCTGATCAGGCTGGATGATCTGGAGAATGCCGAGACGGTGCTCAATGGTGCGCCGAAGCAGCATCAGAATGCCCCCGAGATCCTCGGGGCGCGGGCGGCGCTGGAAACGGCGGCGCAAGTAGCGGGGCTCGGCGATGCCGCCAGTCTGGAACAGGCGCTGGCGCAAAATGCCGATGATCATCAGGCGCGGTTCGATCTGGCGTTGGTGTTGTGGGCCGGGGGCGCGCAGGAGGCGGCGGCGGATCACCTGCTGGAGATCGTTCGCAGGGACCGCAGCTGGCAGGATGACGGCGCCCGTAAGCAGTTGGTGAAATTTTTCGAAATTGCCGGCCTGATGGACCCGTTCACCATCAAAATGCGCAAGAAACTGTCGAGTCTGCTGTTCGTTTGACAGGATTGATTTGGGGGATATTTTATTAAGAGAGGTGGCTATGTTTGATTTGGAACGTTTGCCAGAGACCATACCGGTCTTTCCTTTGACCGGGGCGCTGTTGCTGCCCAAGGGGCATCTGCCGTTGAATATTTTCGAACCCCGCTATCTTGATATGGTCTATTACGCGCGGGAGAAAAACGGACTGATCGGCATGATACAGCCGTCGATCTCCCCCTTTGATGTCCAGGAAGGCGATGATCAGAGAGGGACGGCGCCGCGCAATCGACCGCTGTATTCGACCGGGTGTGTCGGGATGATTTCAGAGCTGATCGAGCGCGATGATGGTGGTATGTCGGTTCTGCTCACCGGCCTCAGCCGTTATGACGTGATCGGGGAAGTTCTGCCGCGGCAGCAAACTTTTCGCCAGCTGCGGGTCAGATATGATCGCTTTGACGAGGATTGCGGTCTGCCGTTGTATTCGGAGACCTTCGACCGGGAGACGCTGCTGGATATGGCGGCGGCTTATCTGGAGCTGTATGAGGTGAGCCCGAAATGGGATGTGCTGGAAAAGACCTGTGATGAAGAACTGGTCAACGCCCTGGCGATGGTATGCCCGTTTGATCCGGCGGAAAAGCAGGCCTTGCTGGAGGCGGTGCCGCTGACAGACCGGGTTGACCTGATGCAAAAACTGATGGGGTTTGCCCTGACCAGCGGTCAGGCGGGCCAGATGGATAAATTTGTCCAGTAAGGACACAGACGAAAGACAGAGACACAACAAGATGCAAGATACAAAGACCTCAGAAAAGCAGCCTTCCGGCAAAATCAATTTCGGGAAGGTTGATCCCAAGTTGCTGGAAATTCTGGCCTGCCCCCTGACCAAGACCGTACTGCGGTATGACGAGGCGGCCGGGGAACTGATCAGTGACAAGGCCAAGCTGGCCTTTCCGGTGCGGGATGGCATTCCCATCATGCTGGTGGAAGAAGCCCGTCCGCTGGATGAGGGGTGAGGGCGCTTTAAATAGTGATTTCCACCATGACCGGGGCGTGATCCGACGGTTTGTTCCAGCCGCGGGCGTCTTCCAACACGGCCATTGACGTCATGCTGTCTTTCAGGTCCGGACTGGTCCAGACGTGATCCAGACGTCGGCCCTTGTCGGCGGCGCGCCAGTCCCGGGCGCGATAAGACCACCAGCTATAGAGCCGTTCAGGTTCCGGCACAAAATGACGCATGACATCGAACCAGTCATGGGCCTGCATCAGAGTATTCATTTTTTCACATTCGATCGGCGTGTGGCTGACCACTTTCAGCAGTTTTTTATGGGACCAGACATCGCTTTCATAGGGGGCGATGTTCAGATCTCCCACCAGAATGGCGCGGGAATCCTTGGGCAGGTCGCCGGACCAGGCGGTCATTTCATCCAGAAAATCGAGCTTATGGGCGAATTTGTCATTGATCGCCGGGTCGGGTTCGTCGCCGCCCGCGGGCACATAGAAATTATGCAGCTGGATATTGCCGGGCAGGGTGACCTCCACATGGCGGGCGTCGCCCTTGGCGCACCAGTCGCGGCGGTCAATATTCAGCAGAGGTACCCGGGACATCACCGCCACGCCATTATAGGATTTCTGGCCGGCAATCGCATGATGGCTATAGCCCTGTTCATGGAAGAATTTCCCCGGAAACATATGATCCTGGACCTTGGTTTCCTGAAAACAGATCACGTCGGGATTATATTTATCGACCAGTTTTTCAACGGAGTCGAGGCGTGCGCGCACGCTGTTGATGTTCCAGGTCACCAGTCGGATTCTGCCCATCGTCGTTTCCTCAATACCTTAACATGACTAATTTAGATAGACTTTAAGGGCACGCGTTGAATGGATCAAGTTCAACTGGTATCTTTTTAAACAACGCCCCCCAGGATCCAACAATATACCCATGACTTAACGCACCATATATCTCCGCAAAATTTATTCAGCCTGCCTCGCTTTGCGAACAAGCTCAATGGTAAGAGACAACAAATCCCGTCCGGCAGGTACTCCATGACTTGGAATCACAATATTTGCCTTTGGGAAGCGCTGTGATATATTTTCAATGCTGCTGTCCCAGTGCGGTATCGATCCATCTGAAGTATTTCCCAGTGATGTTGCACCACCCGGCCGAACAAGGCACCCTCCAAAAAGGATATTTGTTCCTTTCACGTGAACAATTATATTGTCTTCCGAATGCCCTGGGCCCGGATAAAAAACAGATAGCAGCGTAAGGTCATTCGCGGCGCGCTCACCTGACACTTTTGCCGTTCCATTTTCCAAAACGAGAAGATCGAATTCGGCAGAAACCAAGCCACGGTCTGGCGCAAGAGCATTTGTCAAGGGGTGAGCGTAGGTGGCTACACCGTAATTTTTGAGAGCTTGCACACCACCCATCTTATCGGAATGCGCATGGGTAAATACAGCGGACGTTATGCGCCTTCCTAATGTTTCATAGGCCCAATTCAGTATTACTTTGGTTTGATCGTTGTTCCAGGCGGTATCAACGAGGGTCGCCCCATGCTCAGCAACGATAATGAGGCCGTTAGAAGGAACGACGCTTCCTTTCTCAAGATGAATATAACTTGTATGCATCCATACAAGCTCACTAAGTTTTTTAAAGTGAATCCCATCTCGTTCAAATTCTGTGCGTTCAGGAACACTCTTTTCGGAATATGCTTCAGATAGTTGTATGGTGGTCAGGCTATGGCTGAGTCCGAACACAAATATCGTCAAAACATACATCATTCTCATATTTTAGCCTTTCACATATTCTTCAAAAAAATGAATCGATAAAACTAATACCACCTAAATATGTTCCAAAGGTGGTACTGCGGTTCAGGTTACACTTGGCTAGATCATTAAACGTGAATTCAAAAGATATTGAAGCTGTTGCCCATCACACCAAGCGGCCACCAGCCGGTTTCATACAGCTGATATTTGAGTGCGAAAGGATGATCGTCCCCGACCCCGGCGGCAATCACCAACGCCGCCTGATAGCAGGCCTGAACGCCTTCACCGATGGCGGCCTTGAGCAGTTCTTCATCTTCCATGCCCCAGCGTTCCGCCGCGGCCATAACGCCTTCGCCGACATATTCCGACGCGACGCTGGTCACATGGGCGAGCACCATCTCCAGTAACTGGGGATCCAGGGTTTCGGTAATTTCCACGGACAAGGCAGAGAGCAACTGTTGCTCCACTTCCCAGAACGGGCTGTTCCAGTCGTTGGTTTCGAGAGAGGCGGCGGCTTCCTGCCAGTCTTCGACCTCTGCCGGGGTGGCTTCGGGAAAGCCGAGAGCGTCCAGATAGGCGCGGGATTTCTCGACCACTTCCTTTTCCAGCGGTTCCCCTACATAGCGGAACCAGTCAGTGCGCGGGATCAGCTTGGCGAAACGCGCCACCAGCACCAGAGTGGGATATTCTTCCAGTGCGTCAATTTCAAAGTCGTCGTCCATAAGCCATCCTTTATCAAACTGTCTTATAGTTAAGCCTTCAGGGCGGCAGACTCAAGGAGATATCCATAAAAAAGGCCCGGTCCATTTTCTGAACCGGGCAGTGTTGTGCAATAAGCACTTGTGAGAGGAAGGGGGAGGGAAAACCTCTCACCACATAGTCCGGTTCAATAGTCATCTGAGGAAGGTGTGACAAGCTATTGAAGGGCCCGAACTACATATTAGATATGGGACATGAAGGATTGAATTCAAGGGGCGGGGCGTAAAAATTTCGGCCTTATTTCATCTCTTCCCGCAGCATTTCAAGCTCCAGCCATTCTTCTTCCTTGGCCGCGAGATCGGCCATGGCCGCTTCCAGTGCCCGGTTGATCTTGGAGAAGCCCTCCGGGTCCTTGCTGTAAAAGTCCACCTCGCCGAGTTTAATCTGAAATTTGGTGATATCGGATTCCAGCTTGGCGATTTCCTTTGGCAGGTTTTCCAGCGCCCGCTGGTGTTTGTAGCTCAGTTTGACCGCCCGGTTTTGCGGGGCGTCCACCGGTTTCGCCGCCTTTTTTGCCGCAGCGGCCGCTGCCGCTTCTTCTGCCTTGCGGCTGGCGCGTTGACGGATGTAATCCTGATAGCCGCCGGGATATTCGAGGACCTTGCCGTCGCCTTCCAGCACCAAGGACGAGGTAACAATCCGGTCGAGGAAGTCCCGGTCATGGCTGACCAGAATAAGCGTGCCGTCATACTCGCCGAGCATGTCCTGCAGCAGGTCCAGGGTGTCCATATCCAGATCGTTGGTGGGTTCATCAAGGATCAGGAAATTGGTCGGCAGCGCCAGCGTCTTGGCCAGCACCAGGCGATTTTTCTCGCCGCCGGACAGGGAACTGACCGGGCTGCGCACCTGGCCCGCGTCAAACAGGAAATCTTTCAGGTAAGACACGATATGTTTTGAATGACCACGCACCATGATGTGATCACCGCCGTCGCTTAGCGTATCCCATAGGGTCGCATTTTCATCCAGCAGGGCGCGCTTTTGATCAAGGAAGGTGATTTCCAGGTTGGTGCCGTGGGTGACGGTGCCGGTATCGGGGGCAAGTTGTCCTGTGAGCACTTTCAGAAGCGTGGTTTTGCCGACCCCGTTAGGGCCGATGATGCCGATGCGGTCGCCGCGCATGACCCGCAGAGAGAAAGGCTCGAAAATCACCTCGCCATTAAAGGATTTGGAGATGTCTTTCGCCTCAATGACCTTCTTGCCGGCCGCCTTGCCGCTTTCCAGTCCCAGTTTCGCCTGTCCGGTGACGGCGATCTGGTCGGCGCGTTGTTCGCGCAGGGCCCAGAGATTGCGCATCCGGCCCATGTTGCGTTTGCGCCGGGCGGTGATGCCTTTATGGGACCAGTCGGTTTCTTTTTCGATCAGTTTGTCGAGCTTGGCGCGTTCGACCCGTTCCTGCTCGATGATGGTTTCCGACCATTCCTCGAAATGGGCGAAGCCTTTATCGAGCCGCCGCACCCGGCCCCGGTCGAGCCAGAAGGTGGTGTTGGTGACATTATTGAGGAAGGTCCTGTCATGGCTGATGATCACCAGTCCGCCGCGAAATTCGGCCAGAGACTCTTCCAGCCACTGAATGGTCTGAATGTCGAGATGGTTGGTCGGCTCATCCAGCAGCAGGATATCCGCATCGCTGATCAGCGCCCGCGCCAGCGCCGCGCGCCGACCCTCGCCACCGGACAGTTTGGTCGGGTCGAGCAGCGGGTCGAGCTTGATGTCTTCCAGAATGATGTCCACCCGGTAGGTTTCCTCCTGTGACGCCTCGCTCAGGCCGCTGGCCACATAATCATGCAGGGTGTCATATCCGGAGAGGTCCGGTTCCTGATCAAGATAGGTCACATGGCAGCCGGGCTGCAGGAAGCGTTCGCCGTAATCGGCTTCCACCTGTCCGGCGATGACTTTCATCAGGGTCGATTTGCCGGAGCCGTTGCGGCCCACCAGACTGATCCGGTCCCGGTCGCCAATAGACAGCTCCAGCCCTTCGAACAGGGGAGTCTCGCCAAAGCGCAGGGCCATTTCGGTGATGGTCAGTAGAGGGGGCGCCATATATAATCCTTAAAAATCGAAACCATTGGACTCACATGTCCGTATAAAGCCCTGTGATAACGGATTATCGCGATAACGTGAAGCGCTGTTATTGGAATTCGACATATGTTTCGCCTAATATCTCTACCGGGACTGAAATCAAAGGTAAAATGAGTCATGTTATTTAAATTTCTAAAAGCCTCGGATGTGAAATCCAGCGAGATCACGCCGGAACGCCTCTATCACGGCAGACGCGACTTTATGGCCGACGCTGCCCGGATCGGCGCCGGTGTCGCCGCCACGGCCGCTGTGGGGATTGCCGTCCCCAAGGCCGCCGCGCAATCTGCGGCTTTGCAAGGCGTTCGTAAAATCAGCGCCTATGACACGGACGAACGGCCGACCCCTTTCAAGGCGGTGACCACCTATAACAATTTCTATGAGTTTGGCACCGGCAAGGATGACCCGGCGAAAAACGCCCATACCCTGATCACCGATCCCTGGAGCGTGAAAGTCGATGGTCATGTGGACAAGCCCGGCACGTACAGTCTGGATGATCTGATTTCCCCTCACACCATGGAAGAACGGCTATATCGCATGCGCTGCGTCGAGGCCTGGTCGATGGTGATCCCCTGGGTCGGGGTGCCCCTGAAAGACATCATCACCCGGCTCGGTCCCACGTCGAAAGCCAAATATATCCGCTTCGAAACCCTGGAAGATCACAAACAGATGCCGGGACAACGCCGCCGGGTGATCAACTGGCCTTACGTCGAAGGCCTGCGGCTCGATGAGGCGATGCATCCCCTGACCCTGATGGCGGTGGGGCTTTATGGCCAGAGCCTGCCCAATCAGAATGGCGCGCCGCTGCGCCTGGTGGTGCCGTGGAAATACGGTTTCAAAGGCATCAAATCCATTGTCCGCATCAGTTTCACCGACCGCATGCCCCGCAACAGCTGGAACGAGCTCGCCCCCAACGAATATGGCTTTTACGCCAACGTCAATCCGGAGATCGATCACCCGCGCTGGTCCCAGGCCAACGAGCGCCGCATCGGGGAATTCCGCCGCCGCAAGACGTTGATGTTCAATGGCTACGGCGAGGAAGTGGCGCATCTCTATGCCGGCATGAATTTGAAGAAATTTTACTGATGCGCCTGTCCCTGTTTTATCAGAAAGCGATCGTGCATCTGTTGGCCCTGCTGCCGGCCCTGTGGCTGTTCTGGCAGGGCTGGTTGCTGTATGATTATCAGGATCATGCACTGACCGCCAATCCGATTCAATATATCAATCAATATACCGGAGACTGGGCGATTCGCCTGATCTTGCTCGGTCTGGCGCTTACGCCGCTCCGGCAGGTGTTCGGCTGGAACCGGTTAATCCAGTTTCGCCGGATGATCGGACTGTATGCCTTCTTCTATGTGATGCTGCATCTGGTGAATTTCATGGTTCTCGATCATTTCTTTGACTGGGCGACGATCATCAAGGATGTCATCAAGCGCCCGGCGATCACTTTCGGCATGATTGCCGCGACGTTGCTGATCCCGCTGGCGGTGACCTCGACCAAAGGCTGGGTCAGGCGCCTGGGCAAGAAATGGATAAAATTGCACCAGCTGATTTATGTCATCGGCGCATTGGCGGTGGTTCATAATATCATGATGGTCAAGGCCGACCTGCGCGAACCGTTGATCCATCTGGGTATCCTGATTATTTTATTGGGATATAGGCTTGCGAGGCGGGCCGGTTTTACCTACAGTATGACCTGAAACGACTGTTTTAATTTCTCAGGCTCATTACGGGAGGACTGCCCCATGGACTATCAATCCTTATCTCTGGAAATCGCGGATCATGTGGCGGTTGTCACCCTCAACAAGCCGGAGAAGATCAACGCCATGGGGGCGGATTTCTGGGACGAGTGCGGCGAGGTCTTTCGTCAGATCAATGACGATCCGGATGTGCGGGTGGCGATCATCGCCTCCACCGGCAAACATTTCACCGCCGGGATCGATCTCGGTTATCTCCAGTCGCTGCTGCCGCCGCAGGACGCCGACCCGGCCCGGGCGATGGATATGATGCGGCGCAAGATCAAATATCTGCAAGGTGCCTTTGAAGCGATTGACAACTGCCGGGTGCCGGTACTGGCGGCGGTTCAGGGCGGTTGTTTCGGCGCCGGGGTCGATCTGGTCTCGGCCTGTGACATGCGCTATGCCTCTGCGGACGCTTACTTTATCATTCAGGAAGTCAATATCGGCATGGTCGCCGATGTCGGCACCCTGCAGCGCATGCCGCGCCAGATCCCGGACGGCCTGATGCGCGAACTGGCCTATACCGGCCGCAAATATCATGCCGATGAAGCTTTCGCGACGGGGTATGTCACTCATGTGGCGGAGGATCATGAAGCCTTGCTCGCCCATGTCAAACAGATTGCCGCCACCATCGCCGCAAAATCTCCTCTGGCGGTCAGTGGCACCAAGGTGATGCTCAACCATACCCGCGATCACGGTCTGCAGGAAGGGCTGGATTATATCGCGTCATGGAACGCCGGCATGCTGTCTTTTCAGGATGTCATGAAAGGCGCCACGGCCGCCCTGACCAAAAGCACCGCAGCATTTGACGATCTGATGTAGAGCTCGCCTTTGAGGCCCGGAAGCATGTCTAGAGCGGCTATGCCTAAATTGTTTGATAAAACGGCATGTACATATCTGTGAACATATTTTTTGGGCGAAGTTGGAAGCGGCTGTCAACAAGTCGCGCCTTCTTAATGCGATCAATTCGGAACACACGGGATGACAACCGAAGGTGATCCCAGGCGATGATATACCATATGGGCCAATTCAGCAGTATATACTGCGCCTCAATCACGCGAAGAGTGCGTTCTCCTGCCTCGGATTGATAGTCTATCTCCACGCAATTCTGTTGTAAAAATGATTCCGCCAGACTCTCGGAAATTCGCCGTGCCGGTGGCGTGTAATGAGATACTATGTTTGCTTTCGCATTGTCGCCAATCATTATACGTTTACGGATATTGCTGACGGTGCTCCGCTGCTGTTGAGGGAAGGCCTGGAAAAGCTTTTGCTTGATAGCTTTCAGATTGCCCGTTAGCAAGGGGGATTGCAGGGACTCCATAATCGCTAAGGAGAGGATCAATTCAACGACCTCCTGATGGTTTAAATTCAGGCGCTCAATTCCCCACCTGCCATTCAAACGAATGCCACCCCCACGCCCCCTGTCCGATTCAATGGGATAACCGGCAAGCCTGAGTTCTGCCAGCTCACGCATCAATGTACGCTGGCTAATACCCAGATGTTCGCGTAAGTCTGAGGTCTTCCAGTGTTCCTCAGATCGAAGCAGGCCGATGAGGCGGTTACGCCGCTCAGCACGTTGGTCAAAGCTGGTGTTTGTCATGAATTTAATATGCCATATAACGGCATAAATAACCATATACTTCAAACCACCGGGAATATTTCACGCTAAATGGAAATAGCCCCTGATCATCAATTTATCTTTCAACCTGGCCACTTGGCTATGAGGACCTCTAAACATGAAGCACTACTTTAATCCAATGAGCAGGGCAGTCACGACTGACTGGATGCTCAAAGAACTTGATGCGCCGCACGAGCAAATCATCATCGACTTTACAACGGACGAGAAGAGTTTGCCGGACTTTCGGAAAATCAATCCGATGGGTAAGCTGCCTGTCCTTGTGGATGGGGAAACAGTGGTGACGGAGGTGGCTGCCATCTGCGCATATCTCGCTGACAAGTTTCCGGAAAAGAGGCTTGCCCCTGCCATAGGTTCTGTTGATCGGGGGGCTTATTACCGCTATCTGTTTGTCGCAGGCAACACAATTGAGCCCGCATTTTCTCTCGCAGCTTCTGGCCTAGAGCACCCCGATCCCAGATCGGCTGGATGGGGAGATATGCCTCGGGTCTTGGCAACTGTAGAAGCCATGACCCCCGAAACCGGGTGGGCGCTTGGTGCGCAATTCACCGCTGCTGACGTCGTTTTTGGCGGCCTGCTGGACTTCTCAATGGCCTTTAGTTTGATCGATGCATCCCCCAAGGTTGCAGCCTATGTAGCGCGTATCCGGCAACGGCCGTCTTATCGAGAAACCCATAGAGCCTTCATCGAAATGGCCGGAGAAAAATAGTAACTCTTTTCAGATAATATTGGGTGTCCTTTTATGCAGGGCCCCCTTCCTCGTCATTCCATTGCAGGATGGAAACCATCTTTCTTTGGGGGCCTCAGGGGATGACGCTTTTCTTTTGGCCCGTCACTCTTCCCGCGCTCGCGGGTGGGCGTTGCGATAGACATCCATCAGATAGGCGGTGTCCACCTCGGTGTAATGCTGGGTGGTGGCCAGAGACGCATGGCCGAGCAATTCTTGTATCGTACGCAGATCGCCGCCCTTGGTCAGCAAATGGGTGGCGAAACTGTGGCGCAGGGCGTGGGGGGTGGCGGACGGCGGCAGGCCAAGACGGGCGCGCAGTCTTTCCATTGAAAGCTGTATCATGCGGGCATTGAGGCGGCCGCCGCGGGCGCCGACGAATAACGGCCCGTCGGGGAGAAGGCCATAGGGGCAACTGCGGCGATAGGCCTCGACCGCCTGCGTCACCACCGGCAACAACGGCACCAGCCGTTCCTTGTTGCGTTTGCCGCGCACGGTCAGCATATCG
Organism: Paremcibacter congregatus; assembly: GCF_006385135.1. GTDB lineage: Bacteria > Pseudomonadota > Alphaproteobacteria > Sphingomonadales > Emcibacteraceae > Paremcibacter > Paremcibacter congregatus. Next base: position 3,565,614 of record NZ_CP041025.1, on the reverse strand, counting down.
CCATTGGCGCCCGGTTCGGGCCAGTCGCGGCCATTGAGCCCCAGAGCCTCCGAAATCCGCAAGCCTCCACCATAGAGCAGGGTGAGCACCGCGATATCCCGGTCGCCGATCCAGCCCTCCGGGGCGAAATCGCCGGCATGGGCGAGGCTGTCCCGCGCCTTGTCCTCGGGAATCGGGCGCGGCAGACGGCGGGGTAGTTTCGGGGCGCTGATGGCGTCGATCGCGTCATTTTCGAGAATGGCGTTCTGACGCAAAAATTTAAACAGGGCCCGGACGGCGCTCAAATTGCGGGCGAGCGAGGCGGCGGTCAGGCCGTCGCGGCGGCGTTTGGCGAGGTAGGCCCTGAAATCGACCGGGGTAAGGGTTTTGAGATCCCGGGGGGCCGGGGCGTGGCCCAAATGGTTGGCTAGGAACAGAAAAAAGCTGTGGACATCGCGCTGATAGGCGGCCGCGGTATGATCGGAAACCCGCCGTTCAACCCGTAAGTAGTCTAGCCAGCGCTCGAACAGCGGGCGCAGCGCCGGATAGGTCAGATGAAATTCGGGGGCCTGTTGTGTCATGCGCCGACTATAACAACAGAGAGGCTGTTTAGTCGAGAAAATGAATCAGGCGGGCCTGAAAGGCGGCCTGGAGAAAGCGCAGGAGTTCGGTGCCCTGTCCGGGGGTGAAGAAGGCTTCGTCGCGGCTGCCGAAGGCCAGGAGCCCGGCCGGGGTCAGGTCGCTTTCAGGTAGGCGGATCAGGGCTTCTGCCTTGATCAGGGGCGTTGCCGGGCCGAAAATATCGCCATTGGCGCTGATGTCGCCGCGCAGGGTGGCGTCCTGATCGATCCCGAGAAGGTCATCGACCATGCCCGCCGACAGGCGGCGAATATTGCTGTTTTCCGGCAGATTCCGGCCCTGCTCGAAACAGATGCTGATGCTGTCGACCTGCAGCATATCGACCCAGTCCTGACTGACCATATGGCAGAGATGATCAAGGCTTTCGGCTTCCAGCAGCGCCAGTACGGCATCGTGAATCCGGGCCTGGGTGGTCATGTTACTACGTGAGGCGTGAATGAGGGAGCCTTGCACATCGCTAAGTTCGGCGATTTCGCTTTGCAGTCGGTCGAGAAGCACGGCCTGAAAGTCGACGATGCCGTCGGCGCGCGGGGCGCGTTCGGGCTTGAGCAGCGCCAACAGGTCTTTATTGTGATCAAAGAAGGCCGGGTGGGCGACAAGATACTGGCGCACCTCGTCTTCAGTTAATGCACGGGGGGCTTTGACGGTGCTGGCTTTCTGAGTGGTTTTGGCCTTGTCTGACACGTGTTTTTCGTCCTGCTGTTGGCGGCTTATCGATTGTTGAAACCATTCTAGCAAAAAAGGGATTACGATTTGGTTATCGCAACCCCTCTTTTGAATTATCTTAACATTAAATTGTCATTATTTTAAAGCCTGCAGGCAGAGATTATTTGGCAATCGTCTGGCCGGTTTTTTCCCAGTCGGAGACAAAAGCCGCGAGCCCATTGGCTGTCAGCGGATGATTGAACATCTGGCGCAATACTTTGGCCGGCAGGGTCACCACATCGGCGCCGATGCGGGCGCTTTCGACGATATGGATCGGATGGCGGGTGCTGGCGACCAGAATCTGGGTGGCGAACTGATAGTTATCATAGATCAGCCGGATGTCTTCGATCAACTGCATGCCGTCGAAGCCGACATCGTCATGACGTCCGACGAAGGGGGAAATGAAGGTCGCACCGGCTTTGGCGGCGAGCAGCGCCTGGGCAGAAGAGAAACACAGGGTGACATTGACCATCTTGCCCTGATCGGTGAAATGTTTACAGGCGCGCAAACCATCAACGGTCAGCGGCACTTTCAGGGCGATATTGTCGGCGATGTCATAGATATGGGCGGCTTCGCGCAGCATGCCGTCGTAATCGGTGGCGGCAACTTCCGCGCTGACCGGGCCATCGATTAGATCACAGATTTCCTTGGTGACTTCAAAATAATCGCGGCCGGATTTCAGGATCAGCGACGGATTGGTGGTCACCCCGTCCACAAGCCCTGTGGCCGCCATTTCCCGAATCTCGTCAATTTCCGCCGTATCCAAAAAGAACTTCATGTTCCAACCTTTCACTTATAAAAAATCATCCCGCAGGGCCTGTTGCCGCAAAGGGATATTGCTTGTGGTCCGTTTTATAATATAGTGGCGAAAAATAACAGTCTTAAATTATGGCATCATGGGGCGCACGCGTCATAATGCCGTCTCAAACTGCAGGTGGAATTGATTTTGTCAGCCTTGTTTCCGTCCAAACGCATTCAGGTCTTGTTGCCTTTGCCGCTCGCTGGGCCCTTCGACTATCTGGTGGAAGGCGATCTGATGTCGGGTGCGGGGGATCTTCTGGTGCGGCGCGGGGACTTCGTCTCTGTGCCGCTGGGCAGTCGGGTTTTGCAGGGGGTGGTCTGGGATATCGCGCCGCCGGAAACCGATGTGCCGGCGGCCAAGCTGAAACCGGTCTATGACCGCCTTGATCTGCCGCCCCTGCCGGAAAGCCTGCTGAAATTTATCGACTGGGTGGCGAGCTATAGTCTGGCGCCTCTGGGCGCGGTGCTGAAAATGGCGGTCAGCGTACCGCGGATGTTCGACAAGGCCAAGATCAAGACCCTCTATCGTCTGACGGCGGCGCTGCCGGAAAAACTCACCGAAGGCCGCCGGGCGGTGGTGGATGCGGCGCTGGGGGACATGCCGATGACTTTAAAGGACTGGGCCGAACTGGCGGCGGTGGGCGAAGGCGTCGTGCGCGGCATGGTTAAGGCTGGTCAGATGGTCGCGGTCGAGGTCAAGGGCGACGCCCCCTATCCCGCGCCGGACCTGTCCCTGCCAGCCCCGCGCCTGTCGCCGGATCAGCAGGAGGCGGGGGATCATCTGCGCGGCCTGGTGAAAGCCCACAGTTTCGGTCCGGTGCTGCTAGAGGGCATCACGGGGTCGGGCAAGACGGAGGTCTATTTCGAGGCGGTGGCCGAAGCTTTGGAGAAGCCCGGCGGGCAGGTGCTGGTGCTGGTGCCGGAAATCGCCCTGACCGCCCAGTGGCTCGATCGCTTTCAGACGCGATTCGGGGCGGAGCCGGTGGTCTGGCATTCGGAACTGACCCCGGTGCAGCGCCGCCGCGCCTGGTGGGCGGTGGCGGAACGGGATGAAAAATTTCGTGCACGGGTGATTGTCGGGGCGCGTTCGGCGTTGTTCCTGCCGTTTCAGGACCTGCGGCTGATTGTGGTGGATGAGGAACATTCCCCCACCTTCAAACAGGAAGACGGCGTGATGTATCATGGCCGCGACATGGCGGTGGTGCGGGCGATGCAGGGACAGTGTCCGGTGGTGCTGGCCTCGGCGACGCCGTCGCTGGAAACCCTGCTCAATGCTCAGGCCGAGAAATATGACTGGCTTTATATGGGCGAGCGTCACGGCCCGGCGGTGCTGCCCGATATGACGGCGATTGATCTGCGCCAGCATAAGCTCGCGAGCGGCATCTGGCTGTCGGACCCCTTGCGCGATGCGCTGGCGGAAAATCTGGCGCGGGGGGAGCAGTCATTGCTCTATCTTAACCGGCGCGGTTATGCCCCGCTGACCCTATGCCGCAGCTGCGGTCATCGCATGGAATGTCCCCATTGTTCGGCCTGGCTGGTGGAACATAAAAAGGGCGCACGTCTGACCTGTCATCATTGTGGCTATAATTGCCGCACGCCGGACAGCTGCCCCGAATGCAAGGCGGAAGGCGCCATGGTCGCCTGCGGACCGGGGGTGGAGCGGGTGGCGGAAGAATTGCAGGATCTGTTCCCGGAAGGCCGCATCGCGCTGCTCGCCAGTGACGAGATTGCCTCACCGGCGGAATTGCGGGCCGTGATTCGCGCGATCGAAGATCACGAGGTCGATTTTATCGTCGGCACCCAGATCGTCACCAAGGGCTATCACTTTCCCCTGCTGACCCTGGTCGGGGTGGTCGATGCGGACCTCGGGCTGGGCGGTGGGGACCCCAGAGCAGCGGAACGCACCTGGCAGCAGCTTGAACAGGTGGCGGGCAGGGCAGGGCGGGCGGAACATCCGGGCCGGGTGCTGCTGCAGAGCTATAGTCCTGAACATCCGGTGCTGCAGGCGTTGCTGTCCGGCGACAGTCAGGCGTTCCTCGAACAGGAAGCCCATGCGCGGGAGCAGCAGAATTTGCCGCCTTTTGGCAAGCTGGCGGCGATCATTGTCTCGGGCGCGGATTTCAACGGCGTGGCCAAGAGCGCCCGGCGCATCGCCGCCCTGGCGCCGAAGGATGCGGGCCTGACGGTGCTTGGCCCGGTGCCGGCCCCCATGGCTTACCTGCGCGGCAAGAATCGCTTTCGTCTGCTGATCAAGGCGGACAAAGCGGTACGGCTTCAGAAAATCATGGCCGGCTGGCTCGATAAATGCCCACTGGAACGCGGCGTCAGCCTGCAGGTCGATATCGATCCCTATAGCTTCTTTTAGAGCGCAAAATGTGAGAAGAGATATTCCATACTGAGGATTCGGGCGCGCAGGCCCGGATCCTTGACCTGATCCATGGTGAAATAATCCTGCATATAACGCAGGTCATCAGGGAAAATGTCCCGGAGATAAGCGGGGTTCAGGGTGGCCGGGATGGTAACGTCGGCCATCCGGTGCTGAAGCGCGTAGCTATAGCGCCGCAAACTGGTCGGGCGATAATAGGTCAGCAGATTTTTGAATTTGGTTTTTGTCGGCACCGGCTGATCAAAGGCATAGCCATAATCGGAAGGATAGGCGGCGAGGGCGGGGCTGATCGCTTTGATGAGCGCCGCCTGAAAGTAGCCGTGATTCTTCGGTGCGCGCGGCAGGCGCAGGGCCTGCTGGATCATCTGGTGCGAAATAAACGGCGTCAGGTAATCACCAAGGCGACTGTTGTTGTTATTGTCGCGGCAGGTCCAGTAGCGCAGCCGGAAGGCGGGATAGGCATATTCCACCTGGGCCCGGCTGAGTTTATTGCAGGTGGCCCCGAGGGCGGTTTGAATTTTATCGTGCAGAGCGGCGCGATAATCGGCTTCTTTAAAAGCCGGGCCACCAATGCAGGGGCGATAACGGCTGTAAAAACTGTTGATCAGGTCGCTGACGGTGAAGCGGCCGCCGGTAAGCGGATGTTCGGGCAGATAGAAGAAATTGCGGAAGATTTCGCCGCCGCCGCCATTAAAGATCATATGTTGGCCGCCGGCGCGGGCCCGCCGGGTCGCCATATTGGCGCCGAAATCGAAGATACTCTCACCGGGCAGGCCATCCAGCGCAAAAAAATTATCCTGCACCACGTCAGGATACACTTCCGGTGGCGGGGTGAGGTGGGTGCTCTTGTCGGTATGGTCGAGCGGGAAGCCTTCGCCGGCGGCAATGGTGCGGGCAACCTGTACATCGAGGCTGTCCGGCGGACCGTAGACATAGACCCCCGGCGTGACGCCGGCTTCCTGCAATAATGCCAGCATAAGACGCGAATCATAGCCGCCGGACAGGGCGGTGCGAATCCGGTCGCCATAGGTCTGCGCCACAGGCCGGACGCTGGCTTTCAGCATCTCGGCGGTTTCCTCCACCAGATCGGCTGTCGGGCGGGGGCTGGTGTCAAACTGCAGGGAGAGGGGTTTCGGCAGCGCTTTGAGCCCGTCCGGGGTAAATTCAAACAGGCGCTGGGCGTCGAGACTGGTGACCTCGTGAAACACCGTATCCTGGCCGTAGGTGGTCTCCTGAAAGGCATATTCATAGATGGCCTGGGGATTTGGGGTAAGTTTCTGACTGGCCGTTGCGGCGGCGAGGAAGGAGGAGGACCAGAAGCTGGCGTCGCTATTCTGATAGACCCGGTTGCCGCCCAGAGGATCGGTGAGCAGAAAAAGCCGGCCGGCTTTCTGGAGAATCACTGTGAAAATGCCGTTGTAATCGCCGGGGCGGTATTTTTCCGGCGAAAAATCGTTTAGCAAGGCTTTCAGCGCCGAAGGCCCCATTTGCCCGTTATAAATAAAAGTGCCGGACGATCCGCAAAAATCGCCGTTGTCCGTGGTGATGACATTTGATGTGGCGGAGAGCTGCTTGGGATAAAAGGCGATCTCGTAAGAATCGTGGAGCCGAAGAATCGGGTCATGGGACCCCTGGCTGGCGAGACATTGCCGGGCGGCGTCAATCCGGTCTGCCGGTGCGTTCTTTCTGTGATGTAGGGTAAAATCCCCCATACGGTAATCCCTTTTGCCGAAGTTCTTGTCGTGGCCTGACTATAAATGGTTTTTCCTTTTACCGGCAATATATTAAAACATTGCTTAATCCCGACCTATTGGTTTTTCAGCAGAGGAAATATGCGCTGGATATGAGGATTGCCGTAACGCATGCCATAACGCGGGTTAAAAAAAGCCTCCTTGGTCCATTTGCTGTCTTGCAGTCTTCAGATCACTGTGCTAGGTATCGCGCCATTAAAGATATGTTTAGTCAGTTGATCGGGTTGCGTAAAGGCGATTACGGTTTTCGGGCTTGAGAGCAATTCAAACTCGAGGAAGACGCGTTGTCATCTAATATGGCTTCAAATATTGTTTCCGAAAACCTGACGATCACAGGCCTTGCCGGCCGTTACGCGATTGCGTTGTTCGATCTGGGTCGTGAAACAAAAGTGCTGGATAAAGTTGCGAAAGATATGGCGACCCTGTCCGCGCTCCTTAAGGAAAGCTCAGATCTCGTAGGTCTGACTTTAAATCCTGTATTCTCCTCCGAAGATAAGGCACGTGCGGTATCCGCCGTAGTTTCCGCCGCCAAGCTGGATAAGCTGGTGGCGAATTTCGTTGGGGTCGTGGCTGAAAATGGCCGCCTGGACCAATTGCAGAATATTATTACTGAATTCAACAGAATTCTCGCCCACCATAACGGTGAAGTGAGTGCTTCTGTGGTGACGGCGCACAAGCTGACGAAAGCTCAGCTTGACGCCTTGAAGGCCAAATTAAAATCAATGGTCGGCAGTGATGTGAATGTGGAAACAGAAGAAGACGAAAGCCTCCTTGGGGGCATGGTCGTTCAAATCGGTTCCCGCATGATCGATTCATCCCTGAAGACTAAACTTGCTAATCTTGAAGAATCAATGAAAGAGGTTGGATAATGGACATCCGTGCAGCGGAAATATCTAAGATCCTGAAAGAGCAAATTGCCAATTTTGGTGAGGAAGCTGAAGTTTCAGAAGTTGGTAAGGTACTGTCCGTCGGTGACGGTATCGCTCGTGTATATGGTCTTGATAATGTTCAGGCCGGTGAAATGGTTGAATTTCCCGGCAAGATCATGGGCATGGCTCTTAACCTCGAAGCCGATAATGTCGGGGTCGTGATCTTTGGATCTGACCGTGACATTAAAGAAGGCGACACGGTTAAGCGTACCGGGAGTATTGTGGACGTGCCTGTTGGCCGTGGCCTGCTGGGTCGCGTTGTTGACGCGCTCGGGAACCCGATTGACGGTAAAGGCCCGCTCACAGATGTGACCCGGACCCGCGTGGAAGTTAAGGCCCCTGGCATTATCCCGCGTAAATCCGTGCATGAGCCTGTGCAGACCGGCCTTAAAGCGGTTGACAGCCTGGTGCCGATTGGCCGTGGCCAGCGCGAGCTGATCATTGGTGACCGTCAGACCGGTAAAACCGCTGTTGCGATTGATACTTTCCTTAACCAGAAAGAAGTCAACGCCGGTGATGACGAGAGCAAAAAACTCTACTGTATCTATGTTGCGGTTGGCCAGAAGCGCTCAACTGTTGCTCAGATCGTGAAAGCTCTGGAAGAGCGTGGCGCCATGGAATATTCCATCGTTGTCGCCGCGACCGCCTCCGAGCCTGCGCCTCTGCAGTTCCTGGCACCTTATACCGGAACCGCGATGGGTGAATTCTTCCGCGACGGCGGCATGCATGCCGTGATAGTTCATGACGATCTGTCGAAACAGGCTGTGGCCTATCGTCAGATGTCCCTGTTGCTGCGCCGTCCTCCGGGGCGTGAAGCTTATCCGGGTGACGTTTTCTATCTTCATTCCCGTTTGCTCGAACGTGCGGCGAAAATGAATGACGCCAATGGCAATGGTTCCCTGACGGCTCTGCCGATCATTGAAACCCAGGCCGGTGACGTGTCCGCCTATATTCCGACCAACGTGATTTCCATTACCGATGGTCAGATCTTCCTGGAAACAGAACTCTTCTATCAGGGTATTCGTCCAGCGATTAACGTGGGTCTGTCCGTGTCTCGTGTGGGTTCATCCGCCCAGACCAAAGCCATGAAACAGGTTTCCGGCTCCATTAAACTGGAACTGGCGCAATATCGCGAGATGGCGGCTTTCGCCCAGTTCGGGTCCGACCTTGACGCCGCGACACAGCAGTTGCTGAACCGTGGCGCCCGTCTGACGGAATTGCTGAAACAGCCACAATATTCACCGATGTCTGTAGCCGAACAGGTTGTGTCCATCTTCGCCGGCGTGAATGGTTACCTCGACAAAGTCGACGTGTCCGCCATTGGCCGCTTTGAAGAAGCATTGATTGCCGAGATGCATTCTCAGCATAAAGATGTTCTGGATGCGATTAACGCTGAAGGCAAGGTTTCCGATGACAGTAAGGCCAAGCTGAAATCTGTTCTCGAAAACTTCGTGAAGAATTTTGTCTAAGGATCATTCTGGTCCCGACGCAGGTCGGGACCAGGCTTCTTTTAGAACTTAGTAATTTTAGGAAAAGTCAGTATGGCTAACCTTAAAGATCTCAGAAACCGGATCACAAGTGTGCAAAGCACACAGAAGATCACCAAGGCCATGAAAATGGTTGCGGCCTCCAAGTTGCGTCGGGCACAGGAAGCGGCTGAAGCGGCACGTCCATACGCCGAGCGTATGGAAAGCGTTTTGGCGTCTCTGGCCTCCAGCATGGTTGACCAGCCTGGTGCGCCCAGACTTTTGGGCGGGACGGGTAGTGATCAGGTACAGATGGTTGTCGTGGCAACCTCTGAGCGCGGCTTGTGTGGCGGGTTTAACACCAATATCGTTAAAGGCGCCCGGGCCAAGATCGCACGTTTGATTGCCGAAGGTAAAGATGTCAAAATCGTCACCATCGGTAAAAAAGGCGCGGGTTCTCTGAAACGTGAATTCAGCGGCCGGATTGTCAAGCATTTCGATATGTCCCATGTGAAGCGTTTGGGATTTGCCGATGCCTCGCCGGTGACCGACTATCTGCTTAAGGCTTTTGAAGATGGCGAATTTGATGTGTGTTCACTCTTTTATGCCAAATTCCAGTCGGCCCTGACCCAGATTGTGACTGACCAGCAATTGATCCCGGCGTCTTTCGATGCGGACAAGGTTGTTGATCTGAACAACGGCGCTTACGACTATGAGCCGGACGAAACAGAAATTTTGGAAGAGCTTCTTCCCCGTAACCTCGGGGTGCAGCTGTTCCGGGCATTGCTAGAAAATGCCGCCAGTGAGCAGGGATCCCGGATGACCGCTATGGATAGCGCCACCCGGAATGCCGGTGATATGATTGACAGCCTGCGGACCACTTACAACCGGACCCGTCAGGCCGTGATTACAAATGAATTGATTGAGATTATTTCGGGCGCGGAAGCGCTCTGATAACGTTTAAATTGGAGCGAGGGCCCAGGCCCCGGGAGTTGAAATAAAATGACAGCAAAGAATATCGGTCGCGTCAGCCAGATCATTGGTGCCGTTGTTGACGTAAAGTTCGACGGCGACTTGCCAGCTATTCTGTCCGCGCTTGAAACGGATAACAACGGCAACCGCCTTGTTCTCGAAGTCGCCCAGCATCTGGGTGAAAACGAAGTCCGCACGATCGCCATGGACAGCACAGACGGTTTGGTCCGCGGTAACCCTGTATCTGATACAGGCGCGCAGATTTCCATTCCGGTAGGTCCGGAAACACTGGGCCGGATCATGAACGTTGTGGGCGAACCCATTGACGAACGTGGCCCGATCGGCACAAAACAGGTTGCGCCTATTCATGCGGATGCGCCGGCCTTTGCCGACCAGTCCACAGAATCAGAAATTCTTGTGACCGGCATTAAAGTGGTTGACCTGCTCGCCCCTTATTCCAAAGGCGGCAAGATCGGCCTGTTTGGCGGCGCGGGTGTTGGTAAAACCGTTTTGATCATGGAATTGATCAACAACATCGCCAAAGGCCACGGTGGTTACTCTGTTTTCGCCGGGGTTGGTGAACGGACCCGTGAAGGGAACGATCTGTACCATGAGATGATCGAATCAAACGTGATCGACCTCGAAGGCGACAAGTCCAAAGTGGCTCTGGTGTATGGCCAGATGAATGAGCCTCCCGGGGCGCGTGCTCGTGTGGCCCTGTCCGGTTTGACGGTTGCGGAATATTTCCGTGATCAGGAAGGTCAGGACGTGTTGTTCTTCGTGGATAACATTTTCCGCTTCACACAGGCCGGCGCCGAAGTGTCCGCGCTGCTGGGCCGTATCCCGTCCGCTGTGGGCTATCAGCCAACACTGGCGACTGACATGGGTACGCTTCAGGAACGTATTACATCGACAAACAAAGGATCGATTACATCCGTGCAGGCGATTTATGTGCCAGCCGATGACTTGACCGACCCGGCCCCTGCGGCTTCCTTTGCCCATCTGGATGCGACAACCGTTCTGAACCGTGCGATTTCTGAAAAAGGGATTTATCCTGCGGTGGATCCGCTTGATTCAACATCCCGTATTCTGTCTGCCGACGTGGTTGGGGAAACCCACTACAAGGTGGCTCGTGAAGTTCAGGAAATCCTTCAGAAGTATAAATCCCTGCAGGACATCATTGCCATTCTCGGCATGGACGAACTGTCCGAAGACGACAAAATCGTTGTGGCCCGCGCCCGTAAGATCGAGCGTTTCATGTCACAGCCGTTCCATGTGGCCGAGGTCTTCACCAACATGCCAGGTAAATTTGTTGAGCTGGAGGTTACCATCAAGAGTTTCCGTGAAATCCTTGACGGCAAGCACGACGATCTTCCTGAAGCAGCCTTCCTTATGGTCGGTGGCATTGAAGAAGCCGTGGCGAAAGCCCAGAAAATGGCGGCTGACGCCGCTTAATTGCATTAGCTAGAAGGAAGCCGGAATGGCCGAAAAGTTACATTTCGAACTCGTTTCACCGGAAAGACTGCTGATGTCCTCGGATGTGGACATGGTCGTGGTGCCGGGCGTTGAGGGAGACTTTGGTGTGTTGATTGATCACGCACCGGCGGTGTCCACTTTGCGGGCCGGTATTCTGGAAGTGCATAACGGCGATGAGCCGCAACGTCTGTTGGTGCGCGGCGGCTTTGCCGAAGTGAACCCGGAAGGTTTGACGGTTCTGGCTGAGGAAGCGACCCCGCTTGGTGAAGTTGACCGGGCGGCGCTGGAAGCGCAGTTGAAGGACGCCAACGAAGATGTGGCCGACGCCAAGGACGACGCCCAGCGGGCGGAAGCCGAAAAAGCGCGCGACCGGTTGGTTGAGCTTCTCGGTGTACTGGACCTTGCCGCTTAAAACGCTGTCTCTGAGACGATAAAATTTAAAACCCCGCGAAAATCACTTTCGCGGGGTTTTTTGTTGTAAAAAATGACCAGTTGGTCAAGATAGCGCTTGAAGATCATTATACCTACGTGAGGGGCTGTTATGAGGACTAGAATCGCAACGTTACTCGGGCTTTGGGCGTTATTTCTGACGCCGTCGGTTTCGGCCTCGGCGGAGGACATCGCGCTCGCCTATATCGGGCAGCAGGTGATCCCACATGGTTTTATGTATAAGGACACGACGGTCGGGGGGCTGTCGGCGCTGGATTATAATCCGGTAACCGGGCGTTATGTGGCGATCTCGGATGACCGATCAGATCGCAACCCGGCGCGTTTTTACGAGCTGGAACTGACCTTCGACGAGACCGGCTTTCCCGGATGGCATCTTGTTGACCGGCATTTCATCAGGCGGCCGGATGGCAGTTTCTTTCCGCGCCCGACCATGATGGGCGAGACGAGCGTCGATCCGGAAGCCCTGAAACTTGCCCCCGGCGGTCAGAGTTACTTCTGGACCAGCGAAGGACATGCCCAACATCGCGTGGCCCCTTTTATTCGTGAAATGGCCCTTGATGGCCGCTATATCAGAGATCTGAGCCTGCCGGCGAAATATCTGCTCAATGATGCGGGCAGTAACGGGGTGCGGGACAATCTGGCGTTTGAGGCCCTGACGATTAACAGGGACGGGAAATCCCTGACGGTGTCCACCGAAGGGCCACTGGTGCAGGACGCGGCGGAGGCGACGGCCGGTCATGGCGCGCCGGTGCGCTTCCTGACCCTGGACATTGCGACGGGAAAGCCGGTGGCGGAACATATCTATCCGGTCTCGCCGGTGCATCGCGAGAGCCTGCCCTTTGGCAATTTCTCGGTCAATGGCGTGGTGGCGATTCTGGCGCTGGATCAGCAGAAATATATCGTGATGGAGCGGTCCTTCTCCACCGGCGCCGGCCTGTCGGTGAAACTCTATCTGGCGGATATGACGGCGGCGACTGACGTCTTGGCGCTGGACAGCCTCGCGGGGCAGACGGTTACGGCGGCGGAAAAGACCCTTCTGCTTGATCTTGGCAGCCTGGGAATAGCGATTGACAATCTGGAAGGTATGGCCTTTGGCAAGCCGCTTGACGATGGCCGCCGAACGGTTCTGCTGATATCTGATGACAATTTCCGCGCGGCCCAGATCACACAGATTCTGGCCTTTGTCGTTGAGGGCGAGACCCGTTAGAATTCGCTGCCAACCGCATCCGATATAAACTGCATCAGCGGAATTGCGGCGGTGAAGGTGGCGACGACCTCATCCACAAAAGCGTTGCTCCGAACAACCGGGTCGTCATCGAACGTCCGCATGGCGAAAAAACTCTTGCGTTTGAGATCCTCCATATGGGGGCTGTCGTCAGGAAAGCCGCGCGGCGGGCGTTTCAGGCTGTCGCCCCGCACCCCGTCAAAGGTCGCTTGAAAATCCTGGTTTTCCAGCACCGCCTGCCATTTTCTGGGCCGGGTGGCGATGCGCTCGCGGATTTGACGCAGGCTGTCACCAGGGGGCAGCCAGATGCCCCCGCCGCACATCACGTTGCCGGGTTCCAGATGGACATAAAAGCCCGGGGCGTGGGCGTCTTTTCCCATGTGGTGGCGGAACTGGGCCGCGGCATGTTCTTTATAGGGGCGTTTGTCCTTTGAAAAGCGGACATCGCGGTAAATGCGAAACATAGAGCCCTTGTTGGGTCTTGGGTCGGCATTGTAATGGGGGGAAATCTCGTGCAGTTTTGGGGCGATGGCCGTAATGAAAGCGCTGATCGGCGCGACCACATCTTGCTGGTAACGGGCTTTATTATCCGTGAACCAGTCGCGGTTGTTATTCTGTTTCAGTTCAGCAAAAAAGGACCAGAAGGCGGGGCCGAACCCGGTGAAAGTTTCTGTCATAACATCACCTATGCGCCGGGTATCGGGGGCATTTCAGGAAAGGCGGGTATGCCAGTAGCCGGTTGATCCCAACTGAGCGCCCGGGAGCTATAGACCACCATTTGCGCGGCGAAAACCTCAGGGTCGTCCAGCAGATTGACTGCGATTCCCCGGCCCTCGGGCAGAGCGTCATTCTCCTGATACACCAGACAGCCGCAGGTGCCGCAGAAATGCTTGGTAATCTTATGGCCGCTGTCGGCTGTCCAGGAATAGCGGGACAAATCCCCCGTCACCGTCAAGGCGTCGGCGGGGAGGAGTATTAGAGAGCCATGGCCTGTGGTACTGGATTTTCGGCAGTTTTGACAATGGCAATGGGCGGTGAAGAGCGCCTCCGTATCAGCGTGATAAGACGCCTTGCCGCACATGCAGGAACCTGTGAAATTGGTCATGATCTTTTCCCTTCAATGGTTTCATATATATATTTTTTTAGGTTACTTGTGAAAGTGAAGTCACTGAAGTATATCAAGCGAATTTAACTTTGCAAGCCAAATGAAAGCCTGTAGAATTGTCCCATGTATGAGATTAAAGATGATGACACGCGGCTGGCAGGACTGCGCTCGTCCTGCCCGATTTCCATCGCGTTGGACGTGGTTGGCGACAAATGGACCCTGATTATCCTGCGGGATCTGTTAATGGGCAAGACGCGCTATAAACAGTTTCAGGAAAGCCCTGAAAAAATCCCGACCAGTATCCTGGCAGACCGCCTGAAACGATTGGAGAAACTCGATTTTCTCGAAAAGAGACTCTATCAGGAGAAACCGAAAAGATACGAGTATCTCATCAGAGAGAGGGGTCGGGACATGATTCCGGTGCTCCATGAAATCAGTCGCTGGTCCGTGAAACATGCGGCGGACTGCTGGCAACCCCCGGAACGTTTTTGGGATTTGAAACCTTGAATGTTACGACAGGGATGACCTGAATTCCGCGCAGCCACAATGGCGATAGAAACTTGAGGTCAGAGAACAGAGCGCCGCCAGGGGCAGGGTAATCAGTGGTGCTGTGAGATAAACAAACAGATACATCATATCCGGGTTGGGGGCCGTGCCATTGATCAGGTCAATCTGCCAGAAATGATCGGCGGCCCAGATCAGGGCGCCGTCGAGCGCCAGCAGGGGGCTTATGACGAGTATTGTCGCGATCAGCATGCGAAAGGTGTTCTTGCGGGTCATGCGCCAGGAAACAGTGAACCCTAACGTCTTGCCGATGGACTGGGCCGCGAAGGCCATGCTGAGACGCAGACCTATAATCAGCAGGAAGCAGACGACAATCAGGGCGCCGATGCTATAGAGGGCGGCTTCCATCTGTCCCAGTTCGGATATGGTGCCGGCCATGGCGGCGGATTCCGTATTGATGCGCAGATAGACGATGCCAGCCGTCATCAGAACGGCGGTTACCAGGCCAAAACCAAAAAAGATCAATGAATGGCTGATGACATTGAGGCTGCGGGTGATCAAAGGCCATATTTTGCGCCGGATCAGATGTTCCGGCCCTAGAAGATACAACCGGTGCCATAATATGATCACCGGAAAAGCCCAGATGAATGTGGTGAGCACCAGCAATGTGAAAGACAGATTAAAGCCTTCCGGCAAGGGCTGGTCGCGGGCGGTAACCGAAAAGACGGTGTCAAGACCGCCGAGGAACCCGGCCAGACAGAAAGGCAGGGCGGCGACCAGCGCAATGAGGATGTGCTGGAGCTTGTAATGCCACAGGCAGCTGTATGCCTGTTTTACAGCGGAAAGGATACAAAGCTTGGTGCATTCAATTTGCATGGTTCAGTCTCATGTCCGAAACGACGATCTCACGCCCATTTGCCAAAACGGTCAACCAGCTTCTGATACAGCGGCTTTTTGAAAGCGACAATGGTCTCCGGCAATTTTTCCATATCAAGCCAGCACCATTCAGAAAATTCGGGGTGGGTGGTTTCAATATTGATGTCTCCGTCGGTGCCTTTATACCGCAGGACAAACCATTTCATCTTCTGGCCGCGATACTTGCCTTTCCAGACCTTGCCAATCAGATGGTCCGGCAGGTCATAGGTGAGCCAACCGTCATATTCATCAACGATTTCAGCATTACGGGTGCCGATTTCTTCTTCCATTTCGCGAAAGGCTGTGGTGGCCGGGTCCTCGCCTTCATCTACGCCGCCCTGGGGCATCTGCCAGGCTTCTACCAGGGTATCAATTCGTTTGGCGACAAAAACCTTATTGTCCTGGTTGAGCAACATAATACCAACGCAGGGGCGATAGGGGAGTTCAGATGTCATACATTCATACTGCTGTTATTTATTTTCACACGGTACTATAAACCGCTTTCCTGGTGGGATCAAAAAAACTTTACTTGTCAAAAGAACATACATAGAACATAGTCTGCTTATTTTGAATTTCAGGAGAAGATTATGATTGAACTGTTTAAATTCGGCGCCCTTGGAAAAGTATGTGACCCCAGTCCTTTTTGCGTAAAAGTCGAAACCTATCTCAGGATGACGGATCAGCCATATGAGGTGCATACCGGGGCGCACCTTCTCCGCAGTTCGCCGAAATCCAAGCTGCCCTATATCAGGGATGGGGGAAAAATTGTCGCGGATTCGACGTTTATCCTGCATTATCTGGAAGCCAGGCAGGACGAAAGCCTTGATGGTCACTTGACGCCGGAGCAGCAGGCCATCGCCCATGGCATGACCAAGATGATTGATGAAAACCTCTATTGGACTTTGGTGCATGGTCGCTGGATTCTTGATCATAACTGGGTGATCATCAGCAAATTGTTCTTTGGCAGTTTGCCTTTCCCTTTGAAGCTGTTCGTGCCGAATATGGTGCGCAAGAATGTGCGCCGCCGCCTGAAGGAACATGGTATCGGACGGCACAGCAGTCAGGAAATTACTGAAATCGGGTCGTGGGATCTAAAAGCCCTGTCCGACTTTCTGGGGAATAAGACTTATTTCTTCGGGGACAAGCCCAGCACGCTTGATGCGGCGGTCTTTGGTTTCATGTCTCAGATGGTGTTGTCCGACGCCTTCAGCGCCCCGATTATTGATGTGGCGCGCAGCCATGCCAACCTGGTGCGTCATACGCATGCCATACAGGATAAATATTTCCCCGAACTGGTATAACAGAAGGGTTTAACGCACCGGCTGGCGGTTGGCGATGGCGGTAATGGGCACCAGTTCGATGCCGCGCTCTTCCAGATCCCGGGCCCAGGCGGCGATTTCACGAATGCTGAGAGGCAGCGCCCGGGCGACGCCGACGGCAACGCCCATGGACCGCGCCGTGTTTTCCAGTTGGGTCAGATTGCGGGTAATTTCCGCAGAGCTGATCTGGTTATCGATATAAAGATTATTGATCGCCCGCGGCATGGTGCTGCGACGCGCCAGTTTGGCGGCAACACTGAAGCGGGTAGACCGCGAATCGAGTAACATCAATCCCCGCGCTTTCAGATCATCAATAACCGGCTGGACATCTTCTTCGGAGGCGGTGAATTTGGAGCCCATTTCATTAATTACGCCGACATAACCGGTGACCTGGGACAGCAGCCAGTCGAGCTTTTTCAGGTTATCGCGGCTGGAGGCGCCGGCGAGCAGCGTATGCGGGCCGGGATCATTCTCGGGGTAGCGCAGGGGCTCCGTCGGGATCATCAGAAAACCTTCATGCCCGTAGGCCCGGGCCTTGTCCATCCAGTCTTGCAGTTTGCGGCCATAGGGGGAAAAGCCGAGATCAACCTCTCCCGGAAGTGTGGTGATGGCGAGGTCGCTTGCTTTACTGTTGAGGCCGATACCGGTGACGATGATCGCCACCTTTGGCCGGGTATCGCTCATATCATGGGGGCGGGCGTAAGACTGCCAGGCGACCAGTGAATCCGGTCCCAGCACCGGCAAAGGTCCGTTGGCGCCCTGCATGATCAGCCCGTCGATGGGCGCGGGTACCAAGGCCATTCGGCCGGATGACTCGCTGTCCTTTCCGATCTCGGGCGCAGGGGCGTCCAGAGGGTTGGTAACGGGGGCTTTTTCTGCGGACGGGGCATGATCTGCCGGGGCGTCATCAGGCAGGGCGATGATGACCGGCCTATCTTGAAGGGCATATTCCTGATCCACAGCGGGGTCCGCGGCCGGTCTTTCCTCTGTCGCATCGGGATTGGCCGCCAGGGTCAGCCAGATGGCGCCTGCACCCAGGATGACAAAGACCAGCACCCAGGCCGCAACCAAAGGCCGCACGGTTCGACTGCGAGTCATGCTCAAGAGTTCAGGCGCGTCTTGCATTTTCCTTTGACCCTGTTACAGGCATCCCCTTATGGACTGTTTTTGTCCTGTTGTGTTTAATGTACGTTGCGCGCGATGGCCATGCCATGCAAGAGATTAATTGCATAATTGAGCTGGTAATCATCTTTTGCGGTTGTAAGTTTTGTGGCCTCGGCTTTTTTATCGCTTTTGGCTTCATCCGGTTTAGCGGGTTTTTCCGCTGCGGCAGGCTCTGTTGCTTTTTCTTCGTCTTCCTCAACGGCGTCATCATCTGTGGACGCGTTAGGGTTGGCGAGGCTGCCGCGCAGATCACTTTCGGCCCGACGGCGGCTGTCCAGTGTGATCGCTTTTTCGAAGCGAATCTGTTCGACCAGAACGTCAGGGGTGATGCCGTCCCCCTGAATGCTGTTGCCGGACGGGGTGAAATAGTAGGCGGTGGTCAGACGCATGGCGCCGTCAGGACCCAGCGGGAAGACAGTCTGCACGGACCCCTTGCCGAAGGTTTTGGTGCCCACGACCACGGCGCGGCGGTGATCCTGCAAGGCGCCGGCGACGATTTCAGACGCCGAAGCCGACCCCCCGTTGACCAGAACGATCAGCGGCTTGCCATCGATCAGGTCGCCGCGACGGGCTGGATAACGCTGCACATGCTCATCGTTACGGGTGCGGGTGGATACCACTTCGCCCCGTTCCATGAAAGCGCTGGACACGGCGATGGACTGGTTCAGCAGCCCGCCGGGGTTGTTGCGCAGGTCAAGCACGACGCCTTTGAGATTGTCGCCGAGTTCTTCCTTGATTTCGTTCAGGGCTTCAATCAGGCCCCCTTCAGTTTTCTGTGTGAAGGAGGAAATCCGGATGTATCCCACTTCTCCCTCCAGCCGGTGCCGGACGGATTTGATGACGATGGTGTCCCGGGTCAGGGTGATTTCCAGCGGGGCCTTTTCGCCCTTGCGGATCACGGTGACGGTGATATCGGTGCCCACTTCGCCTTTCATCAGATCAACGGCTTCTGTCAGGGTCAGGCCCATGACCTGTTCGCCGTCAAGTTTGGTGATGTAGTCGCCTGCCTGAATGCCGGCGCGGGACGCAGGGGTGTCATCGATGGGGGAGACAACGCGGACGACACCCTTGTCGAGGGTGACTTCCATGCCAAGTCCGCCATATTCGCCCTTGGTCTGCACCTGCATGCCTTCGAAGCTTTTGGCGTTCAGGTAGCTGGAATGCGGGTCGAGGGAGCTGAGCATGCCGTTGATGGCGGCTTCAATCAGTTCCTCATCGGTGACTTCGCGGACATATTGGGCGCGGATTTTTTCGAAAACATCGCCAAACAGATTGAGCTGCTTATAAGTGTCCGAGCTTTTGCCTTGGGATGTGGTTGTCCCGAACAGGGCAACGCTCCCGAGCGCCAGGGCAGCTATAAGGGTGACAGCATGTTTTCTCATTTCAAAGTACCTTTCTATCTCGCGCTACAATATAGGGCAGCGGATTAATGGGTTTCCCCATTCGTCTTAATTCGACATATAAATTCTGTCCTGGCACGGCGCGGGCTTTTGAGGCCATCGCCTGTGTGCCAGAGGCCATCTGCCCGATAGGTTCACCTTTCAGGACCCATTGCCCGACTTCGGCGTCCAGACGGGTGATTCCGGCCAAGAGAGTATGATACTCCTGTCCGTGGGCAATAATCAACATTTGTCCGTAAGTTCTGAACTTTCCGGCAAAGACGATCCGGCCTTCATAGGGCGAGACCACCATGGCCTGGGGCAGGGTATGGATGCTGATTCCCGCGGCGGATTTACCATCGGTAGTGCGCGCGCCGTAAGGGGTGCGGATCACGCCTTGCGCCGGCAGGGGCATGGTGCCCTTGGCCTGAGCAAAGGCGACCGGGGCCTGGGGCAGATTGCGCAACTTGGCGCGGGCCGATCCGGGGGGCGGGGTGTTTTTCGCGGTGTTGGGTTTTTGCGCCAGACGGCGGGCGGCTTCCTTAGCGGCTTTTTCGCGTTCGCGGGCTTCTTGCTCGATCTTGGCGATCAGTTCCTGGAGATTTTTGGCCTCTTTGGCGAATTTTCGCAGTTTGCGGCGTTCTTCCCGGGTAGCCAGTCGCAGGGCTTCACGTTGTTTATGGCGCTTTTCCATCAGCCGGTTCATTTCCAGCTGCTCCTCGGTCAGGGTGGCGAGGATGGTTTTGAGTTCTTCCCGTTCCCGGCTGATTTTATCGCGCAGCGCGTCGAGTTCGACGATATCGTTCTGGATGGTTTCGGCGCGCTTTTCCAGTTCCGGCAGCAGGGTATTGAGCAAACCTGCACTGCGCAGGCGGTTGACGGCCTTGTCCGGGCGATAGGCCACAAGTTCCGCCGGCTGTTGGCTCAGGCGTTGCATGGCGGCCAGAGTTTTTGCCATCTGGTGTTTACGCCCTTCGAGCGAATTTTCCAGCAGCACTTCCTGATCATTGAGTTCCTTCAGGCTTTGTTCCGCCTCCTGGGCGTCGCTGGCGGTGGAACGGATATTCTGTGCCGCGGTGACCAGGGTTTTGCGCAACTCGTTGATTTCTTCATCAACGCCCTGGGCCTGTTGTTCCAAATCCATGGCTTTCGCGGATGTTGCGTTGATCTTTTCCCGCATATCCTGCAACGCTTCACTCTGATCGTGATCCTGGACCGGGGCGCTGGCCGCCATGGCGGCGGGCGCAAGACACAACAGCCCGCCCAGCAGCAGGAAAGCTGTCTGACGGAGGTATGTCTTAACCGGAATCGGGCGTTCAGACAGGGGCAAGATCCTTTTCTTTTACCGGGGCTGTGGTGACTTTCAGCAGGGAATGACCGGTCATGGCATCCGGTTGCTCCAATCCCATCAGGGTCAAAATTGTCGGGGCCACATCGGCCAGGCAGCCATTCTCCAGAGTGAAGCGTTCATCTTCATTCAGAAGCCCGACGGCGGCTTTGCTGTTGACCAGGATATAGGGCACCAGATTGGTGGTATGGGCCGTGTGGGGCTGACCTGTGTTCTGGTCTTTCATCAGTTCGATATTGCCATGATCGGCGGTGACCAGCATGGTGCCCCCGACTTTGGTCAGCGCCTGTTCCAGGCGGCCGAGGCTGTTGTCGATGGTCTCGACGGCGACCTTTGCCGCCGACATGATGCCGGTATGTCCGACCATGTCCGGGTTGGCGAAATTGACCACGATCAGGTCGTATGTCTTGCCCGTAATGGCCTCGACCAGTTTGTCGGTGACTTCCGGGGCGGACATTTCCGGTTTCAGATCATAGGTCGCCACATCGGGGGACGGGATCAGAATGCGGTCTTCGCCTGGATAAACGGCTTCCGAGCCGCCATTGAAGAAGAAGGTGATATGGGCGTATTTCTCGGTTTCCGAAATCCGCAACTGGGTCAGGCCGTTCTGAGAAACGATCTCGCCAAGGGTGTCGATGATATCCTCTGACGGGAAAAGCGCGGTCATGAACTGATTGAGCGCCACGGAATATTCCGTTACCCCGAGTTTGCTGCACAGCTGTGGGCATTGAGGGCGGGTAAAGCCGTCAAAATCGGGATCAACCAGGGTCGTGATGATTTCCCGGGCCCGGTCGGCGCGGAAGTTGGCCATCAAAATACCGTCGCCGTCCTGAATGCCTGAATAGTCGCCGATAATGGTTGGCAGGACGAATTCATCCGTGACCTTCGCCGCGTAACTGCGGGCAATGGCGTCCCGGGGGCTGCTGGCGGTTTCGCCTTCGGCGCAGACCATGGCGCGATAGGCTTTTTCCACGCGGTCCCAGCGCTTGTCCCGGTCCATGGCGTAGTAACGACCGGAGAGGGTGGCAATTTTTACATTGGGCAGGGCGGCGATATCGGATTCGAATTTTTCGACATATTTCTCGGCGCTGCTGGGGGGGACGTCGCGGCCGTCAAGGAAGCCATGAACCGCTACCGGCACACCGGCGTCAGACAGGGCGCTAGCCAGTGCCACCATATGGTCCTGATGGCTATGAACGCCGCCGGGGGACAGCAAGCCCATAAGGTGGCAGGTGCCGCCGGAGGTCTTATACTGGGCGATGGCGTCTTGCAGGGTCGGGATACGGGGCAGATCACCGTCGGTGATGGCCTTGTCGATTTTGGGTAAATCCTGCAGCACCACCCGGCCACTGCCAAGATTGGTGTGGCCGACTTCCGAATTGCCCATCTGGCCTTCGGGCAGTCCCACGGCAAGACCGGAGGTTTCGAGATAGGCCATGGGACAGGTTTGTGTCAGGCGGTCATAGTTGGGCGTATGGGCCAGACGAATGGCGTTATCAACTGTTTCGTTGCGACTGCCCCATCCATCGAGGATGCAGAGAACGACAGGTTTCGTGGGGCTTACGGTTTCAACGGTACGTGTGGCGGACGTCTCGGGCAGGATGGTCATCGGTTTGGTAAACATTCCTTGTAATATCAATTTTTCTTACATATAGGCACTATAATAACAAAAAGTAGGTTAAAGAGGCGTAAAATCAAGCTTAATATTGTTTCAGTAGCACGGTTCGGGCTTTGACGCCCCTGTGGCGGCTTTTAATCTTTATGATATGGGTGCCCGGCGAGAATGCAGGAGGCCCGGTAAAGCTGCTCACAAATCAACACCCGCGCCATCATATGAGGCCAGGTCATTTCGCCCAGCGATAACAGGCTGTGGGCCTGTTGCTTGATGTCCGGCGCGTAGCCGTCTGCGCCACCGATCAGAAACACCAGATTGGCGGTGCCCGCATCCTGACGTTTTTCAATCAGCTTGGCGAAATCCGGACTGCGCATGGTTTTGCCGCGCTCATCAAGGGCGATGATATACGGGGCGGCGCCGCCGTGATCCTTCAGTGCCTTTTGCAGAAGATCGCCTTCGCGGGCCATACGTTCCACGCCTTTGATCGGGCGCTTCTCTTCGACTTCATGAATCGAAACGGGCCAGGGGCAGCGTTTGACATAGGTGTCAATCAGTTGCTTTTCCGGCCCGTTTTTCAAACGGCCTACAGTGAGAAGGGTGACCTGCATAAAGAGGCTGGATCCTAGCTACCGAGAACCTTGTCCGGGGTGAAATCGTCCGGGCTGATGTCCATGTCCCACATTTTTTCCAGATTATAGAAACTGCGGACTTCCGGACGGAAGATATGGACGATGGCGTCGCCAGCGTCAATCAAGACCCAGTCGGCTTTTTCCATGCCTTCGATTTTGGGCGGGGCATAGCCCGCGTGTTTGATTTTTGTCGCCAGATTAGTGGCGATGGCGGCGACCTGACGGGTGGAGCGACCGGATGCGATAATCATCGAATCGGCGATGCTGGTTTTTCCCTTAAGATCGATGGAGATGATTTCTTCCGCTTTGTCGTCTTCCAGTGAGGCGAGGATTAACTCGGAAAGAGAGACCGTACTTTGCGGTTCAGATGAAGAGGATACGCCATCTTCAGAAAAATTATTTGTCGGCAATGTATTGTGTAACCTTTGGTTATTAAACGCTTTTTCGTCTCATCTCAGTCGATGATAACGGATTTTCTGTCTCCCGGATAAATG
This sequence comes from Paremcibacter congregatus, assembly GCF_006385135.1. Taxonomy (GTDB): domain Bacteria; phylum Pseudomonadota; class Alphaproteobacteria; order Sphingomonadales; family Emcibacteraceae; genus Paremcibacter; species Paremcibacter congregatus. The sequence goes on along the minus strand of NZ_CP041025.1, from coordinate 3,542,363 downwards.
TCCATGCCGGGGGGGTCATGGTGGCGAGATTGCGTGCGTTCCGTGCCGGGATTTGGGTATCCTGAAAATGGCGGGCCGCTTCGCTCGTCTCAACGGCCTCAGAATACCCCGGACGATTGAAAATCGCAAACACTACTGTGCGGGCGATGGTTTGCCAGTCGCGCCATTGGCAAAATTGCGCCAGATTATCGGCCCCCATCAACCAGACAAAATGGCTGTCGGGGCAGAGCCGGGCCAGCTGCTGTACCGTATCGGCGGTATAGTTGGTGCCAAGATGGTGCTCCAGATCGCTGACGTGAATGCGTTTGTCGCTTGCGGCGGCGCGGGCGCTGTCCATACGGTGGTTCAGTGGCGCCATCTCGTCGGCCGACTTCAGGGGGTTCTGTGGGGAGACCAGCCACCAGACCGCATCCAGACCAAGCCGGTCGAGCGCCATCTGGCTGATTTCCAGATGGGCGGAATGGGCCGGGTTGAAGGACCCACCAAGCAAGCCGATTTTTTGACCTGCCCATCCCGTGGGGGATGAGGGTAAAATGTCAGGGTCTGGTTTGTCCATCGCCCCTTACCTGATATTTGTAGCTGGTCAGTTGTTCGAGTCCCACGGGACCGCGGGCGTGCATCTTGCCGGTGGAAATGCCGATTTCGGCGCCCATGCCGAATTCACCGCCGTCGGCAAACTGGGTAGAACTGTTGTGCATAACGATGGCGCTGTCGACCTGGGTCAGGAAGATTTCTGCCGTCACGGCATTTTCCGTGATGATGCAATCGGTGTGCTGAGAGCCATAGCGGGCGATATGGTCGATGGCCCCGGTGACGCCGTCGACCGTTCTGATGGATAAAATTGCATCGAGATATTCGGTGGTCCAGTCGGCCTCCTGCGCTGGCAGGATGCTTTCATCCAGAGCCTGAACGGCCTTATCGCCGCGCAGTTCGCAGCCGGCGATCTTCAGGGCATCAATGATGGCGGGCAGGTGACTGTCGAGCACGTCCTGATCCACCAGCAGGGTCTCGGTCGCGCCGCAGATGCCCGTTCGGCGCATTTTGGCGTTGAGGGTGATGGCGACGGCTTTCTCCAGGTCGGCGTCTTTATCAATATAGACGTGACAGATGCCGTCGAGATGGGCCATGACCGGCACCCGGCTGTCTTGCTGCACCCGTTCGATCAGCGATTTGCCGCCCCGGGGCACGATGATGTCAACATATTGAACCAGACCGAGCAATTCGCCGACGGCGGCGCGGTCCTGGGTCGGAATAACCTGAATGGCCTCTTCCGGCAGCCGCGCGGCGCGCAGGCCTTCCTTCAGGCAGTCGTGAATGGCTTTGCTCGACCGGGCGCTTTCGCTGCCGCCTCTCAGGATCGCGGCATTGCCGGATTTCAAACACAGCGCTCCGGCATCGGCGGTAACATTGGGGCGGGATTCATAGATGATGCCGATCACGCCGAGCGGCACCCGCACCCGGGAGATATTCAGGCCATTGGGTCTGTCCCAGGCCGCCATGACGTCCCCGACCGGATCAGGCAGTAAGGCGATGGCATCCAGCGAGCCGGCCATGGCTTCTATGCGGGCAGGGTCAAGCATCAGGCGGTCGAGCAGCGCCGGCGCCAGATGGCGGGCTTCGGCGATTTCCATATCCCGGGCATTGGCTTTAAGGATGGTTTCCTGTTGGGCGCGCAAGGCCTGTGCGGCGGCCTGAAGCGCTGCATTTTTCTGATCTGTTGTCGCCAGAGCAAGGCTTTGGGCGGCGGCCTTGGCGGCCTGGCCCATGGCCTGCATCATGGTGCTGATGTTGTGTTCTGTGGTCATAAATCTTCTCTTAAGGGGTCACCAGATCGTTGCGGTGAATCATTTCATTGCGTCCAGTATAGCCAAGTATCTGTTCAATTTCATGACTTCTGTGACCAATCAGTTTAATGGCCTCGTGGGACCCGTAAGCGGTAAGGCCCTGGCCGATCAGAGTGCCGTCAATGGCGATCACCTGCAGGATGTCGCCGCGTTCGAATTGTCCCTCAATGCGGACGATTCCGGCGGGCAGGAGGCTTTTGCCGGAGTGGAGGGCCTTGACCGCACCGGCATCAATAATCAGACTGCCGGCGATATCAAGACTGGCGCCGATCCATTTCTTCTTGGCGGCCAGTGGGCTGCCGGACCCCTGAAACCAAGTGCCGCGGGCCCCGTCGTGCCAGGCCTGGATTGGCGCCTCAACTGTGCCGTTGGTGATTACCATATGGCAGCCACTGGCGCTGGCGATCTTGGCGGCGGCGATTTTTGTCACCATGCCGCCGGTGCCAAAACCGGTGGAGATGGGGGCGCCGGCCATGGCTTCTATCTCCGGTGTGACGGTTTCTACGGTGGCGATAAAGCGGGCGGCGGGGTCCTTATGGGGATTGGCGCTGTAGAGGCCATCAATATCGGACAATAAAAACAGACAGTCGGCCTCACACATGCTGGCGACGCGGGCGGCCAATCGATCATTGTCGCCGTAGCGCACTTCATCGGTGGCGACCGTATCATTTTCATTGATCACCGGTACAACGCCGAGTTCGAGCAGACGGTTAATGGTGGTGCGGGCGTTGAGGTACCGGCGGCGTTCTTCCGTATCACCGTAGGTGAGAAGCACCTGGGCCATGGGAATGTCCAGATCGCCGAGAATGCTGCGGTAGGCGGTGGCGAGTTCGATCTGCCCGACGGCGGCAGCGGCCTGGCTGTCTTCAAGTTTGCGGCTGGGGGGAAGGTTGAGAATTTTACGGCCCAGTCCGATGGCCCCGGAAGACACGATGATGACCTGATAGCCTTTTTGGCGCAGGAAAACGACGTCCCGGGCAATGGACTTCAGCCAGGCTTTCCGCAACTGGCCGGTCTCGGGGTCGATCAGCAGGGCGGAGCCGATCTTCAGGGTAATGCGCGACCCGGTGGTGCTGTGGCGGGCGATCAGGTCGGCGTTGGACAGAATTTTCGTCATAGTGTGGCTTTATAATATTGTGGCGGAATATCAGAGAGGCCGGTTTGATAGTGGGTCGGTTAAATCGGCGACCAGCCTCCCTCTTGCGGTTTTTCGATGACTTCGGCGTCATCATCCAGATCATAATATCCCGGTCGCCCGCTGGTGTGGCCTTCGGCGTTTTGGGCCTGATCAATATTTTCCAGCAGTGCGCGCAGCATCTCGTCAATGCCGAAACGGGTTACGGCGGAGATGGGCACGATGGGCGAATCGGTAACCGCGCGCAATTCGTTGCTGAGCATTTCGATCAGTTCGTCATCCAGGGCGTCGCATTTGTTCAGGCCAATAACTTCTTTTTTCTCACTGAGGCCGCCGCCGTAGGAATCGAGTTCGTGACGGATGGTTTTATAGGCGTCGACAATATCCTCGCCGGTGGCGTCAATCATATGCAGAATGGTGTTGCAGCGTTCGATATGGCCAAGGAAGCGATCCCCTAACCCGTGACCTTCATGGGCGCCGGCAATCAGACCGGGGATGTCGGCGACGACAAATTCCCGTTGATCGACAAAGACCACACCCAACTGAGGTTTAAGGGTGGTGAAGGGGTAATCGGCAATTTTCGGTTTGGCGCGGCTGACGGCCGAAACAAAGGTGGACTTTCCGGCGTTGGGCAAGCCGACCATGCCGGCGTCCGCCATCAGTTTCAGGCGCAGCCAGATCCACATTTCCTCGGCGGGGCCGCCGGGGGTAGTGCGGCGCGGGGCCTGATTGACGGAAGATTTAAACGCAGCATTACCGGTGCCGGGATGGCCGCCTTCAAGCATCATGACGACCTGGCCTTCTTCGGTCAGGTCGGCCAGCATCACGCCGTAATCTTCGTCAAAGATCTGGGTACCGACGGGTACTTTCAGGTAGATGTCCGCGCCTTTTGCCCCGGTGCGGTTCTTGCCCATGCCGTGGCCGCCGCGACCGCCTTTGAAATGTTGTTTATAGCGGTAATCGATCAGGGTATTGAGGCCGCCGATCGCTTCGATCAGCACATGGCCGCCGCGGCCGCCATTGCCGCCGTCCGGGCCGCCGAATTCCACGCACTTCTCCCGGCGAAAGCTCATACAGCCGTCGCCGCCGCCACCGGATTTGATATAGATCTTGCTTTGGTCGAGAAATTTCATGGGATAAGTCTAACTTGAAACAGGAAAAAGGGGAATGAAAAATCACTCCCCTTCTCGGAATTCGTGAATTTTGTGAAAGGCGTGCTGTTAAGCTTCGTCAACTGTCACATAGGAGCGTTTCAATTTGCCTTTGTAAAAACGAACTTTACCTTCGGTCAAAGAGAAGAGCGTATGGTCTTTACCCATGCCAACATTGTCGGCTGGATAAAATTTTGTGCCCCGTTGACGCACGATGATGTTGCCAGGAATAACGACTTCACCGGCATATTTTTTCACACCAAGGCGACGGCCGGCGGAATCGCGACCGTTATTGGAACTACCGCCTGCTTTCTTATGTGCCATGCTTACTTCTCCTCAGTTTTCTTTGCAGCGGTCTTCTTTGCTGCAGGTTTCTTCGGGGCTGCGGCTTTCTTAGGCGCGGCCTTCTTCGGAGCAGCTTTCTTCGCTGCTGGTTTTTCTTCGGCTGTTTCCGCTTTGGCGGCGGCCTTTTTAGGCGCGGCTTTCTTGGCGGTGGCTTTGCCGATTTCCTGAATGCGCAGAACAGTCAATTCCTGACGGTGACCGTTTTTCCGGCGATAATTCTGCCGACGCTTCTTTTTGAAGATGATGATCTTGGCGGCGCGGGCCTGCTCAAGGATCTCGGCTGTTACAGTCATCCCTGAAAGAGTTGGGGAACCGACTTCAACGCCTTTTTCATCACCGACCATCAATACGTGGTCCAATGTTACCTTGCTGCCGGCTTCGCCGTCCAGCTTCTCAACTTTAATTACATCACCAGCAGCAACTTTATATTGCTTTCCGCCGGTTTTGACGACTGCAAACATGTGTGTTTCCTATTTTATCTTCTGGTCATAGCCGGTAACCAACTTGCGTGTCAGTTTTCAAGAACCGGGATATGACGAATGTCATCTTTTTTGACGCAAGACTCTTATGTCCCACGTTGAAAGTGGCCGAAATATAGCGGTATGGGGCGCTCTGTCAAGGTATTTTATGGTTTTCCGGGGCGAGATAAAAATAAAAAGCCGCGGGTCATTGTAATTACGTCCTACAGACCTTCCGCCAAGGCCGATAACTGGTCGGGATCTTTCAGGAAAACCCGGTGGGCTCCGTCCAGTTCTATATGCCCGGCTTTATGCAGTAAGGAAAACTGACGTGAAACGGTTTCTATGGTCAGGCCGAGAAAATCGGCAATATCGGTGCGACTCATCGGCAGATCAATCAACAGTCCCTGATTGTCGGAGGTTTCATCAGCAGCACCATTCGGCGTCAGGGCGTTTTTTTTCACCATATCGAGTAAAAAAGTGGATAACTTTTCCCGCGCGGTCTTGCGCCCGAGCAACAGCATCCGGGCATGGCTGGCGTCCAGTTCGGTGCGGGTCATGTCTAAAACCCGTTCGCCGAGTTTCGGGATGTCGCGGAATATCGCCCGTAATTTGGGGCGGGAGAAACGACAAAGATCGACCTCTGTAACCGCTTCGGCTGTAAAACTGTAGAGGTCGCCACAGGAGAGTCCAAAAAAATCACCGGGGAAGAGGAAGCCGGTCACCTGACGTCGCCCATCGGGCAGCATCTTGGACAGGCGCACGACGCCGGTGTGGATATTGAACAAATGGTCTGCGGGGTCATCTTCACTGCAGATGATCTGTTTGGCGGACTTGCGGTGGTCTGTTGATATTTTTGACAGGGTGCCGAGTTCCTGGGTGTCGAGAACATTACACAGGGAGACATGTCGGATGGCACAGCCGTCACAGGCGCCATTTGCGTCGCGGTGAAAGTCCGGGCTTGTCGATTTGGCGGCATCTGTGGCAAGGTAAGAAAAATTATTCACGCTATGCTGTTCCTGCGGTGATTTTATGGCCTTGTAGCGGGCGATAGAGACCGTTGGTGTAAAGTGTTTCTTTTTATAGCCCATCCTGTAATGAAATACACAATAGGACTGTAAAAAAATGTAACTGTTTAAAAAATAGAGACTTTTATGATATGGTTTAGACGTAAATCTATTTCAAATTATTGATGGGGGTCAAATTCCCCTTCACCTAGACTCGATATGATGATGTATACATTTAATAAGGAGAATAAAAATGGCGCAGAATGCAAAATATCTTGTGGGATATGACGGCGGTGAATTGAGCATGCGGGCGGCGGAGCTGGCGGTGGAGAAGCTGGTGGCCAAGGGCGGCGGCACACTCATGCTGGTGTATGTGGTGGATTGGTCCGAATTCGAGGTCATGTCGGTTGAAGAGCTGGCCGTGCGCCACAGTCAGCAGATGGAACAACTGGAATCGGCTGAAAAAGATATTATGGAGCCCGCCAAGGCCAAATTGGCCACTGACGGGATCACTATTAAATCTTTCGTTCAGGTGGGACATTCCGCTGAAGTGATTTCAGCCCTTGCCGCAGAACAAAAAGCCGACCAGATTTTCATCGGTCATAAAAGCAGCGGTCTGTTGGCGAAACTGGGCCTTGGCAGTGTGGCTTATGGTATTCTGCAAAAAGCCAAGGTACCCGTTACTGTCGTACCTTAAAAACCATAGGTCGCTGAAATCTTGACGCTGCGGCCGGGCATGGGTAACAGATCCTTCAGGAAGGATGTATGTTGCCGGCGCTCGGCGTTGCTCAGGTTTTTACCCTGAAGACGCAGAGTCAGGTCCTGATCGTCGCCAAACGGGCGCCAGGACACTTCCATATTGATATCTGTATATCCCTCAGTCATTAGTTCGCTTGCGGCGAGGTTCGTCTGGTCATCGACAAAACGGATGCTGCCGCTGGCGCCGAGGGTTTCGCCTTCATAGGCAAAGCCCACCGTTGCGCTTTTGGCGGGAATGCGCGGCAGGTTGCCCAGATCGCCGGTAAATTTCGCCCGGACAAGGTCCCCGCTCAGGTTGAGCCAAATGTTATGGGTGCCGACACTATAGGCCAGGTAATCGACTTCCAGCTCCGCCCCGTAAAAGCGGGCATCTCTTTGACGGAATTCCAGAATATTCAGCCCGCCTTCCTGTTGTCCAGTGAAGGCCTCGAAGATAAAATCGTCATACCAGGTATGATAGAGGTTCAGGCTGGCGGTCAGGCGATCGCTTTCCTGCTTCAGCGTCAGTTCCAGACTGGTGGCGCGTTCTTTGTCAAGATTGGGGTTGCCGACTTCAAATGCGCTGGTTGCCAGATGAGGGCCGTTGGAAAATAATTCCTCGGCGGTGGGGGCGCGTTCGGTACGTCCCAGTGACAGACCGATCAGGCTTTCCGCCGTCGGGTGATAGGCTCCGCCGGCGGACAGGCTGATGTTGCTGAAACTGCGTGTCTGCCCAAGGGCCTTGTTATCCACGGACTGATGGTCGAAGCGGGCGCCAAATTCCAGAGTCACCGGGTCAAGGCTGAGCTCCTCGACCGCGAAAATCCCCCATTGCCGGGTGGTGGTCGGCGGAACAAACGCTTCGGCGCCGATGGCTTCGAAATCCCGCTCGCGCAGTTGCAGGCCCATGGAGCCATGCAGGTTGCCGATTTCTTTCTGGATGAGTTCGAGACGGCCTTCCCAGCCTTTGTTGGTAAAGATGGTGCCGATTTCCGAACCTTCCAGTTCGGTGTGTTTGTAATCCGCATAGCCAAAACGCAGGCGGGCTTCTTCAAATATGGCGAAATCCCGTGTCAGGTTGCCTTTCAGGTCAAACCGTTTCTGATCAAGATCAATACGCACCGGGGCTTCTTCTTCTTCTTCATGTTCTCCGGGGGCCTCATCGGCATGATCTTCTTCATGGTGGTGATGACCGGGGACGCCATAATTGCTGTCGTTGCGGCTGTAGGAAATGCCGAACAGGGCATCCTTGCCGATCCAGCTCAGGCCCACGGCGCCGCTTTTATTGTCAACATCGGAATTTTCAACGGTGCCAAAGGCTTCTTCTTCGCCGCCGTTCTCTTCCTCTTCCTCGGTCGCCCGCAGGACGGCGCTTTCGGAGAAGCCGGGAATGTCATAATTTCCGGTGTTGCGGAAGGTGCCGTCAAGATGCAGAACAAGGGCGGTTTCATCGGTGCCGGTGAGGCGTGCATTAACGGACGCCCCCCCGGCGACATCATCGGCGACCGAGCTGTAGCTTAACCGGGCCCGGCCCTCAAAGCCACCTTCGGGGATCAGGCTCGGGATACGACCGTCGATGATATTGACCACGCCGCCGACCGCGTTGCTGCCATAGAGCAGGGTGCTGGCGCCGCGCAGAACTTCAATGCGTTCGGCTGTCAGGGGATCGGCGGCCACGGAATGGTCCGGCGATGTACTGGAGGCGTCAATGCTGCCGATGCCGTTGATCAACATGCGGATGCGATCGCCCCCCAGGCCGCGTATGATCGGGCGGCTGGCGCCGGGACCAAAAAAGGTGGAAGAGATGCCAGGAATGCCGGACAGGGTTTCGCCGATGCTGGCTTCAAGCCGCTGGTCGAGTTCTTCACCGCTGATCAGGTTGCTGCCCTGCAGGACGTCAAGCCGGGTTTTGCTGTGCGGGGCGCCGGTGACAAAAAGTTCTTCGATTTCCGCTTCATGGCCATGTGAATGTTTCTGGTCGTCGGTTTCATCTGCGGAGACCGGTGCGGATATCGCGAGCATAAGCGCCAGTGTGCTGGCGGTAGTGAGAATGAGGTTTTTGGTCGAGTTCTGTGTCATTTTTAAGTTTCCCTGCCTGATTTTTAATATGTTATAATATAACACGAATGGACATGCAAGTCTTTTTTCGACCCGTCGCCGAGGACGTCATGGGCAGGGAGATCAGAAGTCATTAGTCGGCGATCAGGCGGTCGATCAGGGCATGGGCGCTGGGGGAATTCCAGTGGGCGGGGCCTGTCAGAAGGCCGAATTGTTGCCCGGCCTTGTTGATCAGAATGGTGGACGGATATCCGATGGCTTTCATCTTGCGGGCCAGGATGCCTTTTTCATCATAATAGAGGGTGAGCTGCTCGACGCCGATATCGTCCAGGAATTTACGTGACGCATCAAGGCCGCCCCGGTCAACAGACACGATGATCACCTTGAAATCCTGATTGCCGCGTTCTTTTTGCAGGGCTTCCAGTTCCGGCATTTCTTCCCGGCAGGGGACGCACCAGGTGGCCCAGAAATTAACCAGAAGGCTTTGCCCTTTAAGGTCGGCGAGCGTGAGGCTGTTGCCCTGTTCGTCCTGAATTTTAATGGCCGGGGTATCGGGGCGATTGCCATACACGCTGAACAGGGCCTTGCCTTTTTTCATACTGCTGTCGATGGGAATCAGTTCCCCTTTTTCTGCCGGGGCCGAGGCGGTTCCCTCTGTGAGGGAGGTCTCTTTCGGGGCAGCAAGAAAATACAGGCCGCCGAGCAGCAGAGCGACGAAGACAATAATCATGATCAGGTTTTTAGGCATGGGACTTCTTAAATAAGGTTAAGGGGATGACTTGGGACACAGACTAGAGGGTTCGCGGACAAACTTCAAGTCTGACCGACGTCGCAGAGGATCAGATTTTCGTGAAGGGCATCACAGTATATTCTTTGGAATTGCCTTGCTAAAAGGGCAGAATTGTCGTATTTCCCCGGTGAACAGGCATGTAATATTTTATGCGCATAATATTTTAGACGCAGGGCTGCGCGATGGCCCGGAAGTGAGTGACGATCATGGCATCAGAAAAAGACACGACAGCATCCCAGGCCAACAGCATGTGGGGCGGCCGCTTTGCGGCGGGACCGGCGGAAATCATGGAACAGATCAATGCCTCGATTGATTTTGACAAGATTCTCTATGCCCAGGATATTCAAGGCTCGAAAGCCCATTGTCAGATGCTGATGGACCAGAAGATCATTTCCGGTGATGACGGGGCGGCGATCCTCAAAGGACTGGATCAGGTCAAAGGCGAAATCGAAGCCGGCAATTTCACCTATGACGCCAAGCTGGAAGATATCCATATGCATGTGGAAACCCGGCTGAAGGAAATCATTGGTGATGCGGCGGGGCGTCTGCATACGGCGCGTTCCCGCAATGATCAGGTGGCCACCGATTTCAAGCTCTGGGTGCGCGACACCATGGATCAGATGGATCAGGCTCTTAAGATGCTGCAAACCGCACTGGTGACGAAGGCGGAACAACATGCGGATGTGATCTTGCCGGGCTTTACCCATTTGCAATCGGCCCAGCCGGTGACCTTTGGTCATCATATGCTGGCGTATTTTGAAATGTTTACCCGCGACCGGGACCGGCTGCGGGATGCGCGTGGACGGCTCAATGAATGTCCGCTGGGCGCGGCGGCGCTGGCGGGAACGTCTTTCCCCATCGACCGGACACAAACGGCCGAGGCGCTGAATTTCCGCAAACCGACCGCCAACAGTCTGGACAGCGTGTCGGACCGTGATTTCGCCTTGGAATTTTTATCGGTTGCGGCAATTTCGGCGACTCATGTGTCGCGTCTTGCGGAAGAGATCGTGATCTGGTCTTCGGCCCAGTTTAACTTTGTCTCTCTGAGTGATCAATTCACCACCGGTTCTTCGATTATGCCGCAAAAACGTAATCCGGACGCGGCGGAACTCTGTCGCGCCAAGGCGGGCCGGATCATCGGCGCGCTTAACAGTCTGCTGGTGGTGATGAAGGGACTGCCGCTGGCCTACAGCAAGGATATGCAGGAAGACAAGGAAGCAACCTTTGATGCGGCGCGCGCCTATGCGCTGGTGATTACCGCCATGTCGGGTATGGTTGATGATATGACGGTCAATGCCGCCGCCATGAAGGCCTCGACTGCGGCAGGTTTTATCACCGCGACCGATCTTGCCGACTGGCTGGTGCGGGTGCTGGATATGCCGTTTCGCAATGCCCATCATGTGACGGGGTCCCTGGTGGCGCTGGCGGAAAAGAAGGGCTGCGATCTTGACGGGTTGACGCTGGCGGAAATGCAGACGGTGGAGTCCAGGATCACTGACGATGTCTTCTCGGTCCTGACGGTGGAAAGTTCTGTGGCGAGCCGGGTGAGCTATGGCGGCACCGCGCCGTCCCAGGTTCTGGCCCAGGTTGAAAACGCCCGTCGCCGGATCGAATGATTTTCCGGACATTTTGAATGGGCTTTCCGGGGATTGCTTGTTAAAGTGACGCCTGAAACAAAAGCGGATCAGTAAAAATGCAGAAAATCATAGCACTCATATGTCTGGGGATCGTGTTTCTGGGGCTTGCCGGTTGCGGCAAGCGAGGCGATCTGTTGCCACCGCCCGGGTATGAAAAACCTGCGGAAGAAGCCCGCCCGTAAAAGGCCCCCCTTTATAATTACGTTTGAAGAGAGTTTTAATCATGGATCATTTTGGCTTTGCGCAGGGTGAGATGTATGTGGAAGGCCTGAGGGTCAGCGAAATCGCCGAGGCCGTCGGGACGCCGTTCTATTGTTATTCAACAGAAACGCTGGTCCGGCATTACAAGGTGTTTTCCGACGCCTTTGCCCAAAATGACTTCCTGCTGTGTTACGCGGTGAAGGCCAATACCAATCAGGCGGTAATCAAGACGCTCGCCGATCAGGGTGCGGGCGCGGATGTGGTGTCCGAAGGTGAAATGCGCCGGGCGCTGCTCGCGGGCGTCTCTCCAGAGAAAATCGTCTATTCCGGGGTGGCCAAGACCGAGGGCGAGATGGCTTTCGCGCTGGGGCAGGGCATATTACAGTTCAATGTGGAATCCGAACCCGAGCTCGAACAGTTGAGCCGGATCGCGACTTCTTTGGGTAAGGTGGCGGCGATTGCCTTCCGAATCAATCCGGATGTGGACGCCAGGACCCATGCCAAGATTTCCACCGGCAAGGCGGAAAATAAATTCGGGGTGCCCTGGACCAGGGCGCGGGAAATTTATGCCCGTGCGGCGAAGCTGCCCGGCATCAAGGTGCAGGGAGTCGATCTGCATATCGGCTCTCAGCTAACCGAACTTGCGCCCTTTGAAGAAGCCTTTCACCGCATAGGTCAGTTGATCGAGGACCTGCGCGCCGACGGCCACGAGATCAGCGTGCTTGATCTGGGCGGCGGTCTTGGCATTCCTTACGAACAGGCCGGTGAACAACCGCCGCTGCCGCTGGACTATGCCGAGATGGTCAAACGGGTGGTCGGGCATCTGGGCTGCAAGATTGTCATTGAACCGGGCCGTCTTCTGGTGGGGAATGCGGGGATACTGGTGTCAAAAGTGATTTATGTGAAGGAAGGGGAAAACCGCAAATTCCTGATCCTTGACGCGGCGATGAATGATCTGATCCGGCCGAGCATGTATGACGCCTATCATGAAATTGTACCTGTGGTGGAAAGTGATGCGGCGCCAGAGCCTTATGACATTGTCGGCCCGGTATGCGAGACCGGTGACACCTTCGCCCGCGGGCGGGATATCGCCCCGTTGAAAGGCGGCGATCTGGTGGCGATGCGGTCGGCCGGGGCGTATGGCGCGGTGATGGCGTCGACGTATAATACCCGGCCTCTGGTGCCGGAAGTCTTGGTGAATGGAGCGGAATATGCCATAATACGCCCCCGGCCAAGCTATGATGATATTATTGGTCTGGATCAGATACCTGCCTGGCTAAAGGAATAAAAGGTATACGTGATATTGAAGTAACACAAAAGAAGTAACAGGGAAAAGGATGGGGTTCTGACAGACGGGACACATAAACGGACCGGAATATTTTCCGCGATAACACCTGAAATGATCACCGGACTTTTACAGGCGGGGACGCTTTATTGTCTGTATCTGGCGCTGTCGCTTGCTGATCCCTGGGGCTATCTGCCGCCGACGGGGCATATGGTTTTTTATGTCACCTTGTTTCTTCTGATGATGGGATGCATCTTCTTCGGTTTGCTGGGGCGGACCACAGGTCGGTTGAAGGTCAGTGCCAAATGGGCGTTGCTTGCGGTAATGATAACCGGCATATCAGCCCTGCTTGCCGGACCGGACCGGACCCGTCTGCTGGAACTGGCGGTCAAACCCCGGGCCGTTTTTGACTATCCCGTACCGGAAATCACCGTAACCGTCACCCCGCCGCTTTATAGTGGCCGCGCGGCCTTCACCGAACAACTGCCGGTCAATGCCGAAGCGTCTTCCGGATTGACCCCGGTGCCGGAAGGCAGCAATATTCTGGTGCAGGTGCGCAACAGCCCTTACGCCCCGACCCTGATTGCCGGACGTCATAAGCTTGATTTCCTGACACTGCAGGACGGCGCGGGCTTTGCGGCGGGCTTCACCGTCAAGAACGAAATCACCTGGCAGATCCGGGAAGGCAGCCGTCTGGTCGGGGCCTGGCCAATTGTTATTCTCGAAGATGAAGCGCCGGTGGTGGCGCGGGCGGATTTCCGCAAGCTGGCCACGGAAGACGGATTGTTCGGCGTTTCCCTTGATCTGTCCGACGATTACGGTCTGACGCAGCTTTCGGTCGGGGTTGTGCGGACGGGGGAGACCCCTTCCGGCATGCAGGATGTGGTGGCTCTGCCGGTGAAGGATATGAAGGAATTTTCCGGCGATTTTTATCTTAATATGGCGGCGTCCGAATTGGCGGGGCACCGTGTGGATCTGATCGTCGCGGCGACCGATGCGGCCGGCCAGCAGCAGGTTCAGGCCATTCCGGACATAATCCTGCCGGAGAAAACCTTCGTCGTCCCGGCGGCGCGTCAGATTATGGACGTGCGCAAAGGTATAAAGGCGGACCCTGATAGCCGTAATACACTGGCCCGCCGGCTTATGGCGCTGGGTCTTGCCCCGGATGACGGTATGACGTCACCGGTTTACTATCTGGCCTTGCGCAGTGCGTATCGCCGGCTGATGGACCCGGATGATGTCGTGGAAACGGACAGTGCGCTTGATATTCTGTGGGATCTGGCGAACAAGCTGGAAGACGGGGCGGTGGGGCGCCTGAAAAATAATGAACTGGCGTTGCTGGCGCGTCTGAAACTGGCGCTTTATCAGCACCGTGATATGGCGGATGTCAGGGGCCTGTTGCAGGAAATTGATAAAAATGTGGTTTTGTTCCTGCGGGGACAGTCGTCACTGGATCACTATACGTCGATTGATGTGCCCGCCCTGCGCAAGCTTTACGGCAAGATTCTGACCCATGCGCATTACAAGAAATTTGACAAGGCAATCGATCTGGTGGCCTATCTGGAGCATGGCTTCATCTACCCGGACAAGGGTATTCTGGCCGGTCAGGGCTATGAGCGGTTTCAGATCATCCGCAAGGCCTTAATCACGGTTCACGATCTGGAAAAATCCCAGCGTCAAATCATGTCGGCGGCGTTCAAGCGGGCGCTGACCCCGCAGATGACAGCAGGCGCGCCACAGGCAGACAAAGAAACCTTGCAGGATCAGAGAATGCAGAGCTGGGTGATGCGGCAGCGGTCGCTGGGCATTCTGGTTGGTGATCTGGGCCGTGAACTGGTGAAGTCCGGGGTGGATGCCTCCGCTTTGACGGTGGCGGCATCGGATTTGATACGGGATGTGGTGTCCAGCATGGAAGCCGGGGATATGGAAGAGGCGACGCAATACCAAAGCCAGATCATGACGTTATTGCAAAGCCTGAAGAAAAAGCTGGATCAGGAAATGCAGCTGGCCGCAACCCGCGAAGCGGAAAACAATCCCGTCAAACGGTGATCGACTGATCACGTCCAATGGTGTTTCAGGCTCTTTTTTCGCCTTTTTTCAGGGCTTTTTCTACCATATCACAGAGATCATCCAGTGAGAAAGGCTTGCTGATCACGTCGTGGATCAGGCTTTCCAGATTGTGGGCGCGCTGACGTTCATGGGAATAGCCGGTCATCATCAGGATCGGCATATCGGGGTGTTCGGCGGCGGCCTGAAGCGCCAGGGCAATGCCATCCATGACCGGCATGACGATGTCCGTCAATAACAGGTCAAATTCTTCCAAGGTCAGGGCGCGGGCGGCCGCGCCGCCATCTTCGACAGCGACGATGCTATGGCCACGCAGTTCAAGAGCGCGGCTGACGAAGGTGCGTACCGCAAGTTCGTCTTCTGCGATCAGGATACGGGCCATTTTTCTTCTCCATATTTTTATATTTATAGAGATCAGCTATAATCTATAATTCTTTACATTACCTTTACGGCGTATTTGTGGCTGCACTGGTCAGTCAGAATGGCGGGGGGTCAGTTGCGCGGGGCGAAGGTCACGCTGATTCTGGCGGCATCCTCTGGCGGGTTGGGCAGGGAGGTGCTGAACGACACTTTTTCATCCGGCGCGGCGGTGGCGGCGTCGGCCTTGAACGTCCAGTCGCGCAGAATCTGTCCTTGGGCATCAAGCAGGGATATTTTCAACAGCGGCAAGGACCGGGTTTCATCGGTCAGGTTAACCAGCGTTCCTTCCACTTTCAGTGTGACAAGCCCGCCACTGACGGTTTTTGTCGGGACGGTATCACCGATTTTAAACTGTTCGCTCAGGGGAATTTCCGGTTCTTTTTCCGGTGTTTTTTGCCCCCCGTTGAGAACGTGGTCCGTCATGCCGAGCATCTCATACAGGTGTTGCGACGGCGGCCAGACGTGGCTGATGGTGGATTGAAAAATCAGGAAGCTGCTGACCAGGGCGGCGATAAAGGCGGCGAGACTGTACCAGCCCCATTTCATATTGCCGTGCTTGTGATCCTGCAGGGCCGGCAGGTTGGAGCCTTTCGGCAAGGGCCGCGGGCGTTTTTTGCGCCGCGCCCGTTGCAGGGCGAAGTCATCCTCAAGGGCGGCCCCGGTATCGGGAGCAGCATCTTGTGGCGGGGTGTCGGGTACGGTGGTGTCGGCGGCGGGGGCCGCACTGGCGGGCGGATTCTCGTCCGGGCTTACGGGGCCGTCGGCTTCGGCGGCGTCAACGACCGGGGTGGCGTCATCGGGGGCCTGTTCTTTCCAGCTTGCCTTGCATTTAGCGCACCGCACCACCCGCCCATTGGGGCGCAGGGCGTTGGGGTCGACAACATATCGTGCTGAACATTCAGGGCAGGTCAGGATCATCCGTGGGCCAGTAATTCTTGTTATATTATGGGTTTAACATGTCATATCGTTATAATCTGATGAATTGGTTAACGCAAGCGCTGTTGACAGGCGGAAAACAGGGATCTTTATATGGATGGATGAATGTGCCCTGATTTCGCCATGACTTTATCTGATAACGGACGCGAATGTCTGTTGCGTTGGGTGGCTCACCCTTGCTATGCTGACGCACGGTGGCGAAACGATCTGGTTTATGCCTAATCCAGGCCGGAGTAATCTGTTGAAGACCCCATCCGCAAAAGGTTTGGCGGCGTAAAATAAATGAAAGACGGGAAGGGGCAGTTTTGTGATTCAGTTTGATAATGTCGGTATGCGCTATGGTATGGGGTCTGAAGTTCTCAAGGATATTTCCTTTGACCTGAAACCCGGTTCCTTGCATTTCCTGACCGGCGCCAGCGGGGCCGGCAAGACGTCGTTGCTTAAACTGATGTATCTCGCTCATCGCCCGTCCCGGGGCACCATTCGCATGTTTAATGAAGATGTGGGGGCCGCCGCCCGAAAGGATCTGCCAAATCTGCGCCGTAAAATCGGTGTGGTGTTTCAGGATTTCCGGCTTCTTGATCATTTGACCGCGGTGGAGAATGTGGCGATGCCGCTGTGGATTTCTGGCGGAATGGGCGGTGAAATAGAGGAACATGTAGAAGAGTTGCTGACCTGGGTCGGGCTCAAGCACCGCATGAAATCACGCCCGCCAACGTTATCCGGCGGCGAAAAACAACGGGTCGCGATTGCCCGCGCGGTGATCAAACGACCGGATCTGCTGCTGGCGGATGAGCCGACCGGCAACGTGGACCCGGCGATCGCCAAACGCATCATGCATTTGTTTGTCGAACTCAACAAGCTCGGCACCACGACGGTGATCGCCACCCATGATATGGGGTTGGTGGAAAAGGTCGGCGCTGATCGTCTGCATCTGCATGACGGGCGCCTGCATACCCTGCGTCCGGGAGAAGAACCACCGGAAGCAGCCTTTACCGGGTTTGGCGACAGTGCGCTGGACCGGGCGGAATATGGTCCCCGTGATCCAGAAGCGATGCCGGAGGACCAGCCTGCCGGGGATATTCGGCCGGGAGAAGGCGCATGACAGCAATCGTGAAATTTCTGCCGGAAGAGAAAAGCCATGAAGCGACACGGCTGCTGCCCTATGTCATGGCGGTGATGGTTTATCTGAGCGCCCTGGCGTTGATGGGCAGTTTGATGCTGCATAAAGGATTTGGCGACTGGACAGAAAGTCTGAGCAATCGCCTGACGGTCCAGGTAACCCAGGCGGACAAAACCCGACGCGACGCGATGGTCGATGACGTAACGGCGTTGCTGAAACAAACACCCGGTATCAAGGCGGTGCGTCGTCTGAGTGATGCGGAAATCGACGAACTTCTTGAGCCCTGGCTCGGGGTGGGCAACGTGGCCGAGGATTTACCCATTCCGGCGTTGCTTGACGTGACAGTCAGTCGCGATATCGCTCTCAATCTTGATGCCTTGCGTCAGCAGATGCAGCAGATATCCCCGGACATCAGTCTTGATGATCATCAGAAATGGCTTGGCCGTTTTCTGCGGTTGATGGATACGGTGGAATATACCGCGCTGGGTATTTTGATTTTGGTGATTCTCGCGACGATCTGCATTGTAATTTTTGGCACCAAGGCGGGTATGGCGGAACATCGCGACACAATTTCGATCATTCACCATCTGGGCGCCCATGACCATATGATCGCCCGCGCCTACCAGAACCGGTTTATGAAATATGGTCTGACGGGCGGTATTATCGGGCTGGTGCTGGCCTTTATCACGTTGGTGTCTTTGATTTATCTGTCACGGGACGTGGCGTCCGGTTTGGTGAAAACCCCGGAACTCCCGGTAATGGAAAGTGCCGCGCTTCTGGTTATTCCGTTATTTGCCGCCCTGATCTCCATGCTGACAGCCCGGATAACGGTTCTGAGAGACCTGGGTCGGATGGTATAGCGCTGATGATCAGATTTATCCTGAAAACATTGTCTTATCTTATCTTGCTGGTGGCCGTGGTGTGGACGGGCGGTTTTTTTTATTACATCTACGGCCTGTCGCAGGTGGCCCCGCCGGATAATCAGAAAACCGATGGCATCGTGGTGCTGACCGGGGGCAAGGACCGTTTGCGGGAATCCGCCCGCTTGTTGCAGGAAGGCCTGGCGGCGCGGTTGTTTATTTCCGGGGTGAATGTCAAGGTGACGACGGCGGAACTGATTGGCGTGCTCGGGGTGCCGGATAGTCTGGCCGAGTGTTGCATTGAAAGCGGGAAGCAGGCGCGCAACACGGTGGGCAATGCGGAAGAAATTGCCGCCTGGGTCGCGCGCCGGAAACTGACCTCCATTCGGGTGGTTACCTCGTTGGAGCATATGCCGCGCACGTTGCTGGAAATGAGACGGGTCATGCCGCATTTGGCCATGGTGTCGCATCCGGTGGGACAATGGCGGCCGGAAAATATCCGCTTTATGTCGCTGGTGCGGGAGTACAGTAAATATCTGGCCAGTAGCATTTGGTATTGGCTACTTGATTTTGGCGCGGAAAATGTCCATATGGGTAGCACCTCAGCCCTCCTGTCGGAAGCTGAAGTGAATTCGAATTCGGAAAAATAATCAAAAGGTGGAATGCGGTGTCGCGTCTACGGTCTTCAGTTTTTTTAATGATATTTTATGTCTGGGGTGGACTGGCCTGCCTGGTGTGGGCGCCATTGCTTTATATTCCGGGCGTGCCCCGTCACTGGCATATGAAGTTTCAGACATTCTGGAGCTATAGCGTCCGTCGTCTGCTTGCCGTGGTTCAGGGATTGAAGATGGAGGTCCGGGGTCGGGAGAATATCGCCCCGCAGCCGGTGATCTATGCCGTCAAACATCAGTCAATGCTTGATACTTTTGTGATGCATACCGTGCTGGATGATCCCACTTTTATCATGAAGAAGGAATTGTTAAATATCCCCCTGTATGGACGGGTATGCGCCAAGGTGGGCAATATCCCCATTGATCGGGATATGGGGCTGAAATCCATGCGGGAAATGCTGCAACGGAGCCGTCAGGAGATCGAACAGGGCCGGTCCGTGATTATCTTCCCGGAAGGCAGTCGGGCGGTGCCGGGCGAGAAACATCCCTATCTGTCCGGTATCTTCGGGGTCTATAAACATTTGAAAGTTCCGGTGATTCCGGTGGCCCTGAACACGGGGCTTTACTGGCCGCGGCGCGGGGCGCTGAAAAAGGGCCACTTCGTGATCGAGTTCCTGCCGGCGATCCCTACCGGGCTGTCAAAAGACGCATTTATGGCGCAGCTGGAAGAAAATATTGAAGACGCCAGCCTGAATTTACTGCCCGACAGGAAAGCCGCCTGATTTACTGTCCGGCATTCAGAGATTGAATCTAGGGTCTTCCGGGGCCTGTAAGGAAATATAACATGCGCTTGAAACTTCTGGGGTTGGTGATCGGTGGGGTGGTCCTGGGGTATACGGTCTTCTGGCATTATATGGCCGGGGAGGTCGAAGATCAGATTGAGGCCATGGTGAACCAGCAAAGAAACCAGGGTGTAAGCATCAAATATGGTGACCTTGATATCAGCGGTTTTCCCTATCGTATGGAGCTGGCGCTGAAAGACCTGAAGGTGCTTAAAACCGGAAACAAGCAAAAGACGATCACGATGACAACACCGCTGGTCACCCTGGTGGCGTTTCCATGGAAAATCAATCACGGGGTTATCGTCAGTGAAGGCGGAACCATGCGCATCGGTGGGCGGCGCAATCCTGATTTTATGATCTCTTTCGGGCCGACCCGGGCCTCTGTGATGGTGGATATCATGAGCCGCAAACTTAACCGGGCGTCTTTTGTTCTCAATAAGGTGACCTGGGCGGCGGGTAAATTTCCCAAGACAGGTCCGACATCACAGGCCGGGCAGGTAAAACTGCACTTTATCCTGCCAGAGACAGCGGTAAGCGGCAGCAGTATGGAATTACCGCTTCAGGCCAAAATGTATATGGAAGCCGCCGATGTGGTGGCGCTGGAGGTCCCGGTTGGTACTTTTGGCAAAAAAGCCAATCTGGTGACAGTGGATATTGCCATTCATGGCAAGGAGATGCCGCAGTATAATGTGGAATCTTTGAAGAAATGGCGTGATGACGGCGGAACACTGGCGGTCAAGACCGTGGAAATTACTTCCGGCGTTATGGATATGGACCTGTCAGGCGAAACCAGTCTGGACCAGAACATGATGCCGCTCGGGGCGTTTTCGGCCAAGATTCACGGCGTGGATCACATTATCAAGGTACTGTCCGGCCATGACGCATTTAAGCAGGAACCGGGCAAACAGATATTGGTGGAACTCAAGAAAATGAGTCATATGGAAGAAACCGGGCCCCATGCGGGCACGGCCGTTCTCGATCTGCCGGTCAGTTTGCAGAATGGTCTTTTGTTTCTCGGGCCGATCCCTGTGGCGGAATTGAGCCCGGTGCTGCGTTAGTCGGGGATATCATCTGTGTGACGGCCAAAGTCCGGCACATCTTCATCCTGACCGGCGTCGATGATCTGTTTGCGGATACGGCGGGTGCGGTCGAACAGGTCGAACAGCTTGTCGCCTTCATCGTAGCGGATGGAGCGCTGCAGCGCGGTCAGATCCTCGGTAAACCGACCCAGCATTTCCAGCACGGCGTCCTTGTTGTTGAGGAAGACGTCCCGCCACATGGTCGGGTCAGAGGCGGCGATACGGGTGAAATCACGGAAACCGCCAGCGGAATATTTGATCACTTCCGATTTGGTGACTTCTTCCAGATGCCGGGCGGTGCCGACAATATTATAGGCAATCAGATGGGGCAGGTGGCTGGTGATCGCCAGAACCATGTCATGATGGTCCGGGGTCATGCATTCCACGGTGCTGCCGATGGCCTGCCAGAATTTTTCCAACGCACGGACCTTTTCAGGAGCGGTATTTTCCGGCGGAGTGAGAATGCACCAGCGGCCGTCAAATAATGTGGAAAAGCCGGCTTTGGGGCCAGATTGTTCAGTCCCGGCCACGGGGTGTCCCGGAATCAGGTGGCAATCGTCCCGCATCAGGGGCTGCAGGGTTTTGACCACGCTGGCCTTGACCGAGCCCACATCACTGAGAATGGCGCCGGGTTTCATCACCGGACACAGGCGCGCGCCGAGGTCGGCGTAACTGCCTACCGGGGTGGCGAGGATCACCAGATCGGCGCTTTTGACCGCGTCGATCGGATCACTGGTTATCTGGTCAACCAGATTCAAGGCGCGGGCCTCTGCCACATGTTGCGGATTGCTGTCACAGCCCACCAGCCGTGTTTTCAGACCGTGACTGCGGATGGCGCGGGCCAGAGACGAGCCGATCAGTCCCATGCCAATCAGGGTAATCTGCGCAAAATCCGTCATGTGTCTTGTTCCATAAAGTCGCGCAGCAGCTGAATTACCGCCTTATTCTCTTCTTCTGTTCCGACGGTCAGGCGCAGGCAATCCTGGAGTCCCTGTCCAGGCAACCACCTCAGGATATAACCGTGGGACAAGAGAAAGTCATTGGCGGCTTCGGCTGATTTTCGGGCCGTATCCGGGAAGCGGATCAGGATAAAGTTGGCTGCACTGGGGACGGGGTCGAGGCCGAGAGCGATCAATTCCGCCCGCAAATAGGCCCGCCATGTGCTGTTGTATTTCCGGGCGCGGGTTTCAAATTCGCTATCCTGTATGGCGGCGACACCGGCGACCTGTGTCGCCGAAGGTACATTGAAGGGGTCGCGAATGCTGTCGAGGATTTGCGCTACTTCCGGGCAGCTATACCCCCAGCCGAGCCGGAGGGCCGCGAGACCGTAGAGCTTTGAAAAGGTGCGTGTCATCAACACGTTCTTGGATTTTTTCACCAGGGCGATTCCATCCTGGTAGTCCTCGTTCTCGATGAATTCCGCATAGGCGCCGTCGATAACCAGCAAAACATGGTCGGGCAATCCGCGCCACAGCCGTTCAACCTCGCCAGATGACAGAACGGTGCCTGTCGGATTGTTGGGGTTGGCGAGAAAAACGATGCGGGTGCGGTCGGTCACCGCCGCCAGCATGTTGTCGACATTGGCGGTATAATCCACGTCATCGACCTCAATCGGAACCCCGCCGTAAGAGGCGGCGGCGATGGGGTACATCATGAAACTGTGCCGGGGATAGATCACTTCGTCCCCCGGGGCGAGATAGGCGCGACAGGCGAGTTTGAGAACCTCGTCAGAGCCAATGCCGCAGAGGATTTGTTCGGCCTCAATGTCGTATTTTGCGGCAAGGGCCGCCCGCAGGTCATGATAGGACGCGTCTGGATAACGGTGCAGGTTTTTCGCCTCGGCATGGTAAGCGTCCAGGGCTTTCGGGCTGGTGCCGAGGGCGCTTTCGTTAGAGGAGAGCTTGACGCATTTGACGGTGCCATCGGTTTTCGACTTGCCGCCGACATAGACGTCGAGCTGTTTAATCCACGGACGTGGTTCGGGTCCGGTCATGACATATTCCTGAATTTATTTGTTGTGGCTTTGTGTATTTATTAATGATCTACACCGGTTGGCGGGATTTCACCACCGAAAACTGCGCAAAATGACTTTTTCAGCTGTCTTTTTGTCTATTTTTCATTATGGTGGCCTCCTGTAATTTTTGGTGGATTTGTTGATCGTTTATGACTGAACAACCCGTATCTTCTCCCTCCGGGGAGACCGACGTTGAAAACTTTGCCGATGTGGTGACATTGGGCGAGGGCAATCCGCTTGTGCTTGATTCCGGCGAGATGCTGGGCGCGATCGAGGTTGCCTATAAAACCTGGGGCCGTCTGAATGCCGATAAAAGCAATGCCATCCTGATCTGCCACGCGCTGACCGGGGATCATTATGTCTGTGGCACAAATCCGATTACCGGCAAGGGCGGCTGGTGGGAAAATATGGTCGGGCCGGGCAAGCCGGTGGATACCGACCGCTATTATATCATTTGCAGCAATGTGCTGGGGTCTTGCGCCGGCACCACTGGTCCCGCTTCGCTCAACCCGATCACCGGCAAGGCCTACGGTCCGGATTTCCCCGTAATCACCTTGGGCGATATGGTGCGGGCCCAGGCATTGTTGCTCGATCATCTCGGGATTGACACGTTATTTTCTGTCATTGGTGGATCCATGGGCGGCATGCAGACCCTGCAATGGGCGGCGGCCTACCCGGACCGGGTGAAGACAGTGGTCGCCATCGCCACCACCTGGCGGCATTCAGCGCAGAATATTGCCTTTCATGAAGTGGGACGTCAGGCGATTATGGCCGACGTCAACTGGGCCCATGGTCGTTATATGGACGATCCCCGGGCGGAACCGCCCCATGCGGGTCTGGCGGTGGCGCGCATGGCGGCCCATATCACCTATATGTCGGAATCGGGTCTGACCAGCCGTTTTGGCCGCAACTTGCAGGACCGGGACAAGGTGGCCTTTGGCTTTGATGCAGATTTCCAGATCGAGAGCTATCTGCGTCATCAGGGCATTTCTTTTGTCGATCGTTTCGACGCCAACAGTTATCTCTATATCACCCGGGCGATGGATTATTATGATCTGAGCGCGCCTTATGACGGGGTTTTGGCGGAAGCCTTCCGGGAGACGAAAACCCGCTTCTGCGTGATCTCTTTTACTTCTGACTGGCTTTATACGACGGAGGAAAGTCGTCATATCGTCCGCTCGTTGAATGCGGTGGGCGCACGGGTGAGTTTTGCCAATATTGATATGGACAAGGGTCATGACAGCTTCCTCCTCGACTGTCCGGAGATGAATGATATGGTCGCAGGCTTTCTGCAGTCGGAAGCCCGGTCCATAGGGGTGAACAGCTGATGACACCGACAAAAACAAGAGCGTCAGACATTCGCGTCGATCTGCTGGAAATTGCCCGGATGATTCCGGCGGGTTCAACTGTACTTGATGTGGGTTGCGGCGATGGCAGTCTGCTGGATTATCTGATACAGGAAAAAAATGTCGATGGCCGAGGTATTGAACTCAGCGCCGAAGGGGTCAACCGCTCGGTCGCCAAGGGGCTGTCGGTGATTCAGGGCAATGCGGAAGAAGATATCGCCTATTATCCGGATGACTGTTTTGATTATGTGATCCTGAGCCAGACCCTGCAGGCCATGCAGCGTCCGGACCGTATGCTGGAACAGTTGTTGCGGGTGGGGAAAAAGGCCGTGGTGTCCTTCCCCAACTTCGGGCACTGGAAGGTGCGCGCCAATCTGGGCTTGCTGGGCACCATGCCGGTGAACAAGACGCTGGATTATCCCTGGTATGCGACGCCGAATATTCATTTCTGCACAATCCGCGATTTCGTCAATTTATGTGGACAGCTGGATATTGATGTGGAACAGTCCATGGCGATTAATGCTAAAGGGTCTCGGATGCCCTTCATAAGTCTTTTTCTGGTCAATCTTCTGGCGACCCAGGGCTTATATGTAATCACCCGAAAACAACCTGAAAATTCTCGAGCCTAAAAAATTTAGCACTGGGATAAACTAAAAGTAGAAAGAACATAATGGCAAAAGACAAGAAAACTGAAACTGAACAACCAAAACCGGTGATGCCAACGCTGTACAATAATCTGGTGCCGTTGATGACCGATGTGCACAAAGATCTGCACATGATCAATGGACAGAATTTTAGCTTTGCGGCGAAAGTCAATGCAGTTCCAATCGTGATACAGGAATTGCCGATGATCATTAAACATTACCCGGTGGTGTTTCCTGCCGATACGCCCGGCGTTATGTTGGCTGTTCTGGGCATTCGGTCAGAACAGAATCTATTTGTCGATGACAAAGGAAGCTGGGCAGCGGATACCTATATTCCTGCGTACATCCGGCGGTATCCTTTTTTCGTTGCACGGCAAAATGAAGAAGCTGAACCTGTGATTTGTTTCGATGATACATCTGACTTCCTCGGAGAAAAAGGTGACCAGGCGTTGTTCGACAAAGGTGAAGCGACAGATACTCTCAAGAATATTGTCGAGTTCACGCGTACTTTCCAGCAGCATCTGGAAGCCAGCAACGATTACTGTAGAGCTATTGATGAAGCAGGCCTTCTGGAAGAAAAAGAGATTTCTTTCAATGCCGGTGATGAAGTTAAAGCCAATGTGAACGGGTTTAAGGCCCTGGAGCGTGAGAAATTTGACGCTATAGAGGCTGACGTTCTGAAAGACTGGATGACCAAGGGCTGGGTTGACGCCAGTGTTCTGCATCTTGCGTCTGGCGGTAACTTTGATCGCCTTTGGAGCATGGACCGCAAACGCAACGCGTAAAACCTGTCTTTCTGATGACGACAGAAGTCATCATTATAACTGAATGAAAAAAGCCCCTCCATAAGAATGGAGGGGCTTTTGTTATGGGGGCTGTTATCAAAAACGCCTAGAAATCATACAGCAGGCCGACACGGGCGACGGTATCGGTTTTTTCGCGGTCCACAGGAGCATCCTGATCATAGCGGATTTCGTAAGAAAACTTGCTGCTCAACGCGCCATTGATTTTGACCTTTAACGCCGATTTGCTTTCGATGACGGTCTTGTTGCCGAAATAAAAGCTGGTGGTGTTGTTGAGGTTGCTGCGTTCATTGATGGTCCACTTGAAGATGCTGCTGGCAAAGCCGTTAAAGCTGCTGTCGTAGCTGTCGCCATTTTCTTCCTTGGTGAACAGAATGCTCGGGCCACCTTCCAGCTTCCAGCTGTAATCATCTTTTTCGATGAAGGGGTAACCGAGACCGAGCGAGGTGGTGATCCGTTCCCGGAAAGCCCCGAACTGATCATTTTCATAGCCGGCAAAGCTGGTGACATAAATCTTCTCACCGAAACTGTAATCCAGCTTATAGGACGTGCCCCAGTTTTGCTTGTCTTTGACGCCGCTGTTTTTGTTCAGGTTAAAATAACTGGATATGGTGTGGTGGAATTTACCGCTTTCCCGTTCCAGTTTACCGCCGAGGCCAAAAGATTGCTGCCGCGTGTTACCTGTGGAATGCAGGATGTTGAGTTCCACTTCCCCGTCCCAGCCAGCGAGACTGAAAAATCCGGGTGTGGTCGTGACGGCTTCCGGTGCGGGGGCGCTGTCGGCCTGTTCCGGTGTATGTTCCTTGACCACGATTGTTTTGCCTTCTACCGCCTGTTCAGCGACAACGGGTGTTTCCTCAACGGCCGGCATTTTCTGACGCAAATTGGCGACCAGGGCCCGAATGTCTTGTTCGGCATCGGGTTTGGCGGCAATCGCCATGTCCATGACCATGTCAAGATGGGCGCCATTGTCCTTTTGCGAGGCAATGATCAGTAAATTCATGATATCGGGAGATACCTGGGCCGTGGCCGGCGTGGCTGTGAGGAGAAGACCGGCGGTGATGGCCGCCAATGTAATGTGAGAAGAACGGGGCATGTATTAAGGCTCTTTTATAGGTGACTTAAGGGGTGTGATTAAATGTTAAGTAAAACGCAAGAGGAACCGCGCTGCTGATTGACGGTAACTTCGCCAGTTCCTGTAACTTTTTCAGGCCGGGAAGTAAACCAAATTTCTCGGCATCGAGAAAAATTATCTCATGGGGCAGGACGACGACTTTGTCTTTGGCCAGACGCAGGACCACAAGTTCTGCTTCAAGCGGTTGTTGGCTGCCGTGGAGGTTGAGACTGAAGGCCACGTCGAGGGTGACCTTCTCGCCGACTTCAAGGTTATTGAAGGAGTCCATGTCGACTTGACCGGACAAGGTCGCGACGGCGAATTCCTCGGTATTGAAGAGAAATTTCATCATGCGCGTATTGCGAATATCGACCCAGGTTTCGACGCTGGCCAGGTCGATCACCAGGGTGATGTCTCCGTCTTCGTTGATCCGGCCGTCAATTTTCTGGAAGTGATTGCTTTCGCCGATGCTGTTTTTCTTGATGGACCCGTAGGAGAGGTGAGAATTGTCCGCATCCAGCTGCCAGTCGGCAAGGGCAGGATGGGAAAAGAGACCGAGAAAAAGCGCGGTTACTGCCGCAACGATATACTGACGCGATAGAGAAGTGGAGATGTTCATGATAGAAGCCCTGATTTTTTATGTATAAAGCGTAAGGTATCAAAGAACGACTTGTTACACAATATCATTAATGAACAGGTAGCGTTAAGGACGAGAGGCGGACTTCCGGGAGAAACCAGAAGGCCGGTCCCAGCGGGACCGGCCTTCTGTAGTGGTTTAATCAGACTTAGGCGTAAAAGTTTTCGCCTTTTTCAGCCTTGTCCAGCAGCATTTTTGGTGGCGTGAAATTGGGCCCGAACCGTTCGGCCAGAGCTTGGCATTCGGCAGTGAATTTCTGCACGCCAATGGTATCAATCATGCTGAGGGGGCCGCCGGTCCAGGGGGCGAAGCCCCAGCCGAAAATGGCGCCGATATCGGCATCTTCCGGGGCAAGCAGAACGCCTTCTTCATAGCAACGGATGACTTCCAGGGCCTGACGGTAGAACAGGCGCTTGGTGACTTCTTCCGGGCTGGGCTGATCGGCGCACGGGGGGAAATGTTCCGCCAGGCCGGGCCACAGAGATTTTTCACCATCTTCCGGATAGTCGAAGAAACCTTTACGGTTTTTCTTGCCCTTGCGGCCAAGCTCAAGATACATTTTTTCGACCACAGCGTCGGCGGCCTGAGGCACATACGCATCGCCGAGCCCTTTTTTGGTGGCCTGGCCCACATGATAGCTGAGTTCCAGACTGACCTCGTCGCTGACGGTGAAGGGGCCGACCGCCATGCCACCATAAGCACCGCAATTTTCGATCAGGGCCGGGGCGACGCCTTCGGCCAGCATATTAATCGCCTCCATGACGTAGGTAGAGAAACAACGGCTGGTATAAAAGCCGCGGCTGTCATTGACCACGATCGGAGTCTTGCGGATCTGGGCGACATAATCCAATGCCTTGGCGAGCGCAAGATCACCGGTTTTCTCGCCCATGATAATCTCTACCAGCGGCATTTTGTCGACAGGGGAGAAGAAATGGATGCCGATAAACTGATCTTCGCGGGCGGATGCTTTCGCCAGTTGAGTGATCGGCAGGGTCGAGGTGTTGGAGCCGTAAATACAGCTTTCCGGCACCACGGCCTCGGTCTTGGCGGTGACCTCCGCCTTGACCTTGACATCTTCGAGGACCGCTTCAATGATCAGGTCGCAGCCTTCAAGCGCGGCATAATCAGTGGTGGGTGTGATCAGGCTTAAAATACCGTCGGCCTTTTCCTGGGTCACTTTTTTGCGTTTGATTCCTTTGGCCAACAGGTCAGCAGAATAGGATTTTCCTTTCTCTGCCGCCTCCTGGGTCATGTCGATCAGGATCACCTCTATCCCGGCCATGGCGGAGACATAGGCGATGCCAGCTCCCATCATGCCGGCCCCGAGCATGCCAAGCTTTTTGGTTTTCTGTGGCGGGATGTCTTTGGGACGACGGATGCCTTTTTCCGCCGCCTGTTTATTGACAAACAAGGTGCGGATCATGTTGGGCGCCACATCGCCGAGCAAGAGGTCGGTGAAATATTTGCTTTCGACTTTCAGGGCGGTGTCCATGGGCAGTTGGTGGCCCTCGTAAACACTGGACAGAATATTCAGGGTAGCTGGATAATTGCCCTTGGTTTCTTTCTTGGTCATTGCCGGGGCGCCGACAAAGGTCTGCACGATATTGGGGTCAAAGACACCTTGACCGCCGGGGATTTTGAAACGCTTCTGGTCCCAGGGCTGTTCCGCCTTGCCGCCGTCGAGAATCCATTTCCTGGCGGTGGATATCAGGTCGGCTTCCGGAACGACGTCATGGACGACATTATTCATTTTCGCCTGGGCCGGAGTCATATTCTTGCCTTGCAAGAGATAAGGCAGCGCCATTTGAATGCCCATCAGGCGCGGCAGACGTTGTGTCCCGCCGCCGCCGGGCAACAGACCGACCATGATTTCCGGCAAACCCAGTTTGATTTTGGGGTTGTCGGCGATGACCCGGTAATGACAGGCAAGGGTGATTTCCAGCCCGCCACCGAGGGCGAGGCCATTGATGGCGGCGGCAAAGGGTTTGCCGCAGGTTTCCATGTCCCGCAGGAGTTTGTTCATCCGGTAGGCGGCCTGAAACAGGTCTTCCCGCGGGGCGGTTTTGACCATGTCGGACATCTCAAGCAGCATGGTGAGGTCGGCGCCGGCAACGAAAGATCCCGTCTTGCCAGAGGTAATCACCGCGCCTTTGACGGCGTCGTCCTGCGCGATTTGCGGGATAAGTTTTTCCAGGTCTTCCATCATTCCGGCTGTGATGACATTCATGGATTTTTCCGGAACGTCAATGGTCAACAGAGCGATGCCGTCGGCATCAAGTTCATATTTGATTGTGTTGGTCATGGGGTGTTCCTTCTTAGACGCGTTCAATGATGGTTGCAGTGGCCATGCCGCCGGCGACACAGAGTGACGCGAGGCCGGTGGATTTGTCGGCGCGCTCCATTTCATCCAAAGCGGTGCCGAGGATCATCGCGCCCGTAGCCCCAAGGGGATGGCCCATGGCGATGGCGCCGCCATTGACATTGACCTGTTCGGTACCGAGATCCAGTTCCTGACAGAAGCGCAGAACGACCGAGGCGAAGGCTTCATTGATTTCCCAGACATCGACATCGCTGACCGCCATGCCGGCGCGATCGAGGGCCGTGCGCGCCGATTGAGCCGGGCCGGACAGCATGATGGTCGGATCAATGCCGATATCGGCAAAGCCAATCATTCTGGCGCGGGGTTTCAGGCCGAGTTTCTCACCCATTTCCTTTGTCCCGATCAGCATGCCGGAAGCACCGTCGACGATGCCGCTGGAATTGCCCGCATGGTGGACATGAGACATTTTCTCAATCTCGGGGTATTTTTGCAGCGCCACACTGTCAAAGCCCAGTTGTCCCATATCGGTGAAGGAGGCTTTCAGTTTGGCGAGGTCCTCAAGGGTCGTGTCGGGTCGCATATATTCGTCATGGTCAAGCAGGGTCAGGCCAAGTTTGTCTTTCACAGGAATGACTGATTTGGCGAAATGGCCCTGATCCCAGGCGGTCTTGGCGCGTTTCTGGCTCAGAATGGCGTAGGCATCGCATTCTTCGCGACTAAAGCCGTATTTGGTGGCGATCAGGTCGGCGCTGATTCCTTGCAGGACAAAACCGACTTCATTGGAGACCTGGGGATCAAAAATCCATGCGCCGCCGTCAAAACCCATCTGGACCCGGGACATGCTTTCGACCCCGCCGCCGATCATCATGTCGGCCTGCCCGGCCATAACGCGGGCGGCGGCATAATTGACCGCCACCAGGGCGGAGGCGCAGAAACGATTGACGTGCAGGCCCGGCACCCCGTTGCCATATCCGGCCATAATGGCGGAGAAACGACCGATATCGCCGCCTTGTTCCCCCACGCCGGTGACACAGCCGGTGACCACATCGGAAATTATTTCGGGATCGAAACCATTACGATCTTTCAAAGCCCCCAGCATCTGGGCATAGAGTTTGACCGGGGTCACCTCATGCAGGCTGCCATCCTTCTTGCCCTTGCCGCGCGGGCTCCGGACGTGATCAAAAATATAAGCATCAGTCATTATATAAGTCCTTTGGTCTT
Organism: Paremcibacter congregatus; assembly: GCF_006385135.1. Taxonomy (GTDB): domain Bacteria; phylum Pseudomonadota; class Alphaproteobacteria; order Sphingomonadales; family Emcibacteraceae; genus Paremcibacter; species Paremcibacter congregatus. The sequence continues at coordinate 3,511,677 of NZ_CP041025.1, read as the reverse complement.
GTTCCTCTGTGTCTCAATTGTCGCGCGGGCTTAAAAAGCACCCGCGTCCAATCCCATAACGCTGTCGGCGCCGGCTTCTATTTTTACTTTCAGGGCCGATGTTTCCGGCAGGATATGATGAAAGAAGAAATCGGCAGTGGTCAGTTTGTTATTCAGGAAGGTGGTGTCGCCTTCACCGGCGTCCAGCATTTCCCGTGCCTTCCGCGCCATGTCGGCCCAGAAATACCCCATGGTCACCAGAGCCATCAGGTTCAGGTAATAATGCGCCGCCGCCCCGGCGTTATCCGGGTTGGCCATGCCATTTTGCATCAGCCACATGCTGGCGGCCTGCAAACGGCCCAGAGCTTTTTCCAGCAGGGGAATATATGTGCCCATGGCGTCATTGTCTTTATTGGCGTCAATGAAAGTCTGTATCATTTCGAAATAGGCGCGGATCGCCGCTCCGCCATTGGCCGGCAGCTTGCGACCGATCAGGTCCATGGCCTGAATGCCGTTGGTACCTTCATAAATCGGGGCGATGCGGCTGTCGCGCAGGAATTGTTCCATCCCCCATTCCCGAATATATCCGTGACCGCCGAAACATTGCAGAGCGCGGCTTGCGGCCTCTACCCCCTGATCGGTCATGTAGGATTTTAGCACCGGTGTAATCAGCGCCAGCAGTTCTTCGGCCTTGTTCTTGGCGGCTTCGTCCGGGTGTTGACGGGTAATGTCAACCTGGATGCCGGCCCAGATGGCCATGGCGCGGGCGCCTTCGATAAAGGCCCGGTTGGTCATCAGCATGCGACGCACGTCAGGATGAACGATAATCGGGTCGGCCTTGGCGTCCGGATTTTTCGCCCCGGTCAGCGCCCGGCCCTGAATGCGGTCGTTGGCGTAAATGGCGGCGTTTTGTTGCGCGACTTCGGCAATGGCGTAGCCCTGAATGGCAACCCCGAGGCGGGCTTCGTTCATCATGGTGAACATGGCGCGCATGCCTTTATGTTCCTGGCCCAGAAGATAGCCTTCGGCTTCGTCAAAATTCATCACGCAGGTGGCGTTGGAATGGATGCCCATTTTTTCTTCAAGCGAGCCGACGGACACACCGTTATTGTCGCCGATGGACCCATCGTCGTTGATCTTGTTGCGGGGCACGATGAACAGGCTGATGCCTTTGACGCCTTCCGGACCGCCGGGAATTTTCGCCAGCACCAGATGAATGACATTTTCGGTCAGATCATGATCGCCGGCGGAGATGAAAATCTTGGTGCCGGAAATTTTATAGCTGCCGTCGTCATTGGGCTCTGCCTTGGTGCGCAGCAGGCCAAGGTCGGTGCCGCAATGGGGTTCGGTCAAATTCATGGTGCCTGACCATTCGGCGGCATACATTTTCGGCAGATATTTCTGTTTCTGTTCTTCGGTGCCCCAGGTATGGATTGATTCGGTCGCGCCCTTGGTCAGTCCCGGATACATGGCGAAGCCCCAGTTGGCGGAAACCATCAGTTCGTTGAGCACCAGGCCCAATGTTTGCGGCATGCCCTGTCCACCATATTCCGGATCGCCGGTCAGTCCCTGCCAGCCGCCCTCGACATACTGGTTATAGGCTTCCTTGAAGCCGTCCGGGGTGATGACCTTGCCGTTTTCGAGGCGGCAGCCCTGTTCATCGCCCGGCAGATTGAGCGGCTGGAAGACATTTTCCGTTACCTTGGCGGCTTCTTCCAGAATCGCGTCGATCAGGTCGGGCGTGGCTTCGGCGAAGGACGGCAGATTATTGTATTGCTGGAGATTGAAATACTCATGAAGCAAGAATTTGATGTCTTTAACGGGGGCTGAATAAGTGGGCATGGTTTATGTCTCCGGTTTAGGGGGGTAATTGTCTTCCACATAAGCGCCAACCGTCTTGATAAGGTGGTTGAGCTCATTAATGGTGTCGTCAATGTCTTTTCTTTGTTCTTCAAGGCTTTTGATGCGGTCTTTACAGGCGGTAATCGTGATGCGGCATTGTTCTTCCTTGCCGCCTTCCGCGTAATACATGTCGAGCACTTCGCTGATTTCGGTGATGCTGAAACCAACCCGTTTTCCGCGCATGATCCAGATCAGACGAGCCCTGTCGGCGGCGGAATAAATACGGGTTTGGCCCTGACGTTGCGGGGCAAGGAGGTTCTGGTCTTCGTAATAGCGCAGAGTGCGCGGCGTGATGCCGAACTCTTCGGATAATTCTGAAATGCTGTAGCTTTTCTTGGTCATCGGTGTTTCTTACAGGTCACGGCGCGTTTAAAGGTTAAAAAGGTTCAGTTCAGGGGCGGTGGTCTGGTCATTCTGTACCGGTGGAATCGCCCCGAATCGTTATAGACATGCTAGTTAACCTTTACGTAAAGGTCAACTAAAATTAAAACGATCGTTTAAAGTAACAAAATATGCCGTGGAATTAAAGAAATATTCAAGAAATCAGTATTAATATAGCAGAAAACTGGTTAAGATTTGTTCAAAGGGCTTCGCCCGCAACCGTAAGGGTTTTTGGGCCTGTTTTGTAATTCAGAAGACTGAAGTGTATCACACATGCAGATTTACCTGCCGATAGCTGAAATTTCGATCAACATTTTTGTGCTGCTCGCCATGGGGGGCGGGGTTGGCTTTTTATCGGGAATGTTTGGGGTAGGTGGCGGCTTTCTTATGACACCGTTACTGATGTTCGTCGGGGTGCCGCCCGCAGTGGCGGTGGCGACGGAAGCCAATCAGATTACGGCGGCGTCGGTTTCCGGCGCGGTGGCGCATGGACGTCGGGGCGGGATTGATTACAAGATGGGGGCGGTTCTGATCGCCGGCGGGGCGGTCGGGTCCTATTTTGGCTCGATGCTATTTACTGTTCTGAAGGCCACCGGTCAGGTGGACCTGATGATCTCCCTGGCTTATGTTGTTTTCCTCGGCTCCATTGGCGGGATGATGTTTGTCGAAAGCGTCAGGGCGATCCTGCGGAATCGTCGCGGGGAGAAACCCCGGCCGGGGCGGCGTCAGCGCACCTGGGTTGATGCCTTGCCGTTCAAAATGCGCTTTCGGGCCTCCAAAATGTATGTCAGTGTCCTGATGCCGCTTGCTATTGGCGGTCTGGTAGGAGTTCTGGCGGCGATCATGGGGGTCGGGGGCGGCTTTATTATGGTGCCGGCGATGATCTATCTGCTGAACATGCCCATTAATGTGGTGATCGGGACGTCCCTGTTTCAAATTACGTTTGTAACTGCCAGCGTGACGTTCCTGCATTCGGTCAATACCCAGACGGTGGATGTGGTTTTGGCGCTTATTCTTCTGATCGGGGCGGTGATCGGGGCCCAGATTGGCGCCCGGGTCGGGCTGAAACTGAAGGGTGAACAGCTGCGGATTCTGCTGGCCTTACTGGTGTTGGTGGTCTGCGCCAAAATGGCTTATGATCTGGCGGTCAAGCCGGACGAACTGTATTCCGTCTTTCCGGTGGAGGTTGCCCATTGACCAGATTTCATTCCCTTATTCTCTTGATTGTAGGCGTGGCCTGTATCACGGTTGCCGGGCCTGAACGCGCCCTGGCGGAACGTATGGTCGCGGACCTGTCGGATCATACCATTGAAATCACGTCTCAGTTTTCCGGTACGGAGCTACTGATTTTTGGCGCCATTGAGAGGGCTATTCCCCAAGGCGATGGCGGGCATGGTGTAGCGATTGAGGGCATGGATTATGATGTGATCGTTGTTGTGCAAAGCGAACGCCACGATATGGTCATTCGCCGGAAAGGCATGGCGGGACCGATCTGGGTGAACAAGAACGCCAGGACGGTCAAGGATATACCCGGTTATTATGCGCTGACGTCTACCCGGCCATTGGAACATATTCTGCCCGAACCGATCCTGAAGGGGTATCAGTTGGGTCTGGATCGTTTGAATGTGAGTTTTGAGCAGGAGCTGAGCGAGAGAGAGGGAGAGGCCTATCGCGCCGGTTTTGTCCGCAATATGAAGGCCAAGGATCTTTATATCGAGCAGGAAGGCCTGATTAGCCTGCTGGATGAAATATTATTTCGGGCGGTTTTGCATTTCCCGGCCAATATGCCCGTGGGCGACTATAAAGTTGATATTTATCTGGCGCGCGGCGGCGAGATTTTGCTGCATGAAAAGGCGCCACTGGAAGTGGGTAAAACCGGACTGGAACGGGTGATTTATAACTTTGCCCACAGCCATCCGGCCTATTATGGTATTGTCGCCATTCTTGTGGCGCTGTTTGCGGGGTGGTTCAGCGGGTTTGTTTCACGTAAAATGAGTGTATAACGCTAATGTGATATAAAGAGTCTTGCGCTTTTGGGCCGGCACGTTAAAAACAACGCATGGAAAATATCGACGTCTCATATCTGGTCGCTCTGTTGAGCGGCATGTTCAGTTTTTTGTCACCTTGTGTCTTACCATTGGTGCCGGCCTATATTTGTTTTATTACCGGCAACAGTTATCAGGATATGCAGGATCGTGATAATATTGATAAATGGGCCATGTTCTGGCCGGCTCTGGCTTTTGTGCTCGGTTTTTCCACTGTATTTATCGCGCTTGGCGCCGGGGCGTCTTCCATTCAGGGGGTTCTGCAGGATTACAAGGATGTTTTCGCCAAAATTTCCGGTGTGATGATTGTGATCCTCGGGGTGCATTTTACCGGTCTGATCCGGTTATCCTTCCTGTATAAAGAAGCCCGTTTCCAGACCCAGGGCGAACAGAAAGGCCTGATCGGGGCCTATGTCATCGGGCTGGCGTTTGCCTTTGGCTGGACGCCCTGTATCGGCCCTATTCTGGCCACCATCCTGACCCTGGCCGCGACCCAGGAACATTTCTCGCAAGGGGTGGCGCTACTGGCGGTTTATTCATTGGGGCTCGGGGTGCCCTTTATTCTGGCATCGGTGGCGATCAATCGCTTCCTGGCGACATCGGCGCGTCTGCGGCGGCATATGCGGGTGGTGGAGTATATTATCGGGGCATTGCTGATTGTGACCGGGGTGGCGATTTTTACCGGGTCTTTGCAAAATCTTGGCTTTTACTTGATTGAAGCGATGCCGTGGCTTGCGAATATTGGCTAGGGATTTTGGGGCGTTTCCGGTTTTTCTGGAAAGAGTCCAAAAAAAAGCCTCGATGAGGCTTTTTCAGCATCACCGAGGCAGTCAGGCAGATGAAAGGTCATGGAAATGACCTTTCAAGGGATTCCAATAGATTACAACCTATGAGAATGAGCTTAGGATTTATTGGGCGGAAAAACAACTGAAATTTTAGTGGACGGTAATATAGTCCGGGCAAATTTGGCTGGCCAAAATATTATGCAACTCTCCCCAGAGATAGATTCCGTTTTTATTTTTGATCAAAATCATTTGATCCAGCATAGTTTTTGTATATGCAAGGACTTCGTTGCCATAACGTTGCCAAATATCATGGGCCGCCGTTCTCAAAATTGGCTGCGGGTCCATATCAAGCGCGCGCATTTCTGCAACCAGTTCTAAGAATGAATGTTCTTCATCGGTGGAAGTGCTGCTCTCATATGAACTTTTGGTCACTTGCGGGTTCATGTCATACTCCTGTCAGGTTGCTGTCGTTGTGCACTGACTTTCACTATGCAAAAGCTACGCCAAGTAACTAAGTCCTATATATGATTGAAATTTCACATTTTCTGAGAGGGGAATGGAGGGGGAAAAGCTTTCCGCGGCGGCAAAATGTGCCGGTTTCAAGAGCCGTCTTTGATCAATGTGGTCAGGTCTGTTGAGCAATCATTTCGGGCAATATTTTTTATTAAAATATTTGGTAACATTTTCGTGAAATCACCCAGAATCAGATCAAAATTTATATAATTTTGAAACGACTCGGAAATTACCAGACCGGCCAAAGGAACATTTTTTTGATCCAGGCAGGAGATGGCCGTCATGGTGTGGCTGATCGTACCGAGGTAAGATCCGGTCACCAGGAGGCAGGGGGTGCCCAGGCGCTGAAGGATGTCCAGCATCGTCTCGTTATAGTTGAGAGGCACCATTATGCCCCCCACGCCCTCAATCAGAAGATAATCAAGGTCTTCTGCGGCCTGGCTGTTGCAGAAGTCGAGAAGGTCATCGCCGGAAATTACCTCTCCGGCGTCTGCGGCGGCAATATGCGGTGGCAAGGGATCTTTATAGCGCCACGGTGAAATTCTCTTTATATTTTCAAGCGTTAGGTCTTGCTCCATGGCCATGAGGATCTGGCCGCTGTCTGAGGACGCGATATCATTTGCATCGAAGCCGCTGATGACAGGCTTGATGGCGCGGGCGGAAAATCCCTGTGTGCGCAATTGGCGCAGCAGCAGGCAGGTCACGTAAGTTTTGCCAATGTCTGTGCCGGTGCCGCCAATAAAGATAACCTTGGTCATATGTGATTTCCTGAAGAAACTAAACTATACCGAGTCTGCGAATGCTGTCAGTTAAAGCGTTGATTTCTCTCTCTTTGTGAGCGGCAGAGAAGGTGAACCGCAGGCGTGCGGTACCAACAGAAACCGTTGGGGGCCGGATGCCGGTGACGAGGAATCCGTTCTCTTCGAGCGATTTTGCATGCCGCATGGTTTTGTCGGTCGGGCCGATGATGATCGGTACGATCGGGCTTTCGGGGGCTGGCAGGCCAAGGCTGTCTGTAAAATGTTTGGCGTTCTGCAAGGGGCGCTGGCAATAGACGGGATCGGTTTCGATGATATCAAGCGCGGCAAGGGCCGCTGCGACGCTGGCCGGGGGCAAGGCGGTGGTGTAAATCAGACTGCGGGCCCGTGTTTTCATCAGGTCGATCACCGGTTTGCTGGCGCAGAGATAGCCTCCGAAACTGCCGATGCCTTTGGACAGGGTGCCCATCTGCAGCGGGATGGCGGGCGGTGGATCAAAGGCATGGCGGCTGCCGCGACCGGCGCCGATCACCCCGATGCCGTGAGCGTCATCAGTCATTAGCCAGCAATCGGTTTCCCGCGCCAACTGGGCCAGCTGATCCAGCGGGGCCAGATCACCATCCATGCTGAAAACACCGTCGGTAACGATCAGGGCCCGGGGGTGGTTTTTCCGATTCTTAAAAATTAATTCTTGTAAATGATTCAAATCATTGTGACGAAACGTGTAGGTTGTACTGGCGGCGAGGCTACTGCCGGCCCGCAGACAGGCGTGACTGAGTTCATCGAGGAAAATCACATCATCCTTACTCACCAGTGTCGGGATAATGCCGATGTTGGCGAGATATCCGGAACTGAACAGGCAGGCGTCTTCCGTACCCTTCAGCGCGGCCAGTCTTCTTTCCAGTTCGGCGATCAGGGGATGATTGCCGGTGATCAGGCGTGAGGCGCCGGCGCCGGCGCCGTAGCGGTCAATAGCATCCTTGGCGGCCTGTTTGACTTTGGGGTGATGGGTGAAATCAAGATAGTCATTGCAGCAAAAGGACAGCAGGGGTCGTCCCGCGCGTCTGGCCTGTCCCGCCGCCCAACGATCCGTCACGGTGATTTCACGTTTCAGGCCCTGTTCGACCAAAGGGGCGAGTTTATCTGCCGCAAAGATGTCGAGTGATTTCATGATGGCATCCTGATGATATCGCGGCCCTGTCGAGGCGGCGAAAAGCTTCGCTTGGTTCCGGCTTATGCATAATGCTATAGTATCGTATCTGTCAATCAAAGAGCAAAAAACTTGACTCTTCGGTAACCTTGAGGAAAGGTGCGGCAGAATTTGATTATTTTCAGTGAAGTGGAGCGCTCATGTCCTCGTTAAATGTTTCGGCTGTTGACTCTGAGAAAACGGCTGTCGCCGCCGAGCCGCAGACCCCTTATGCGGATGGTTTTCGTCATAACTGGACCAAGCGTGAAATCCTGGCCTTTTTCGACCTGCCCTTGATGGATCTGTTGTTTCAGGCGCAAACCGTGCACCGGGAATATTTCGATCCGAACCGGATTCAGTTGTCGCAGCTTTGCAGCATCAAGACCGGCGGTTGCCCGGAAGATTGTAAATATTGCCCGCAATCGTCGCGTTATCAGACCGATGTGGACGCGGAACGCCTGATGGCGGTGGAAAAAGTGCTCGAAGGGGCGCGCAACGCCAAGGCCAATGGCGCCACCCGTTATTGCATGGGCGCGGCCTGGCGCAGCCCGAAAGGCCGCGATATGGCGGCGGTCACCGACATGATCAAGGGGGTCAAGGATCTGGGTCTCGAATCCTGCATGACATTGGGCATGCTGGACGCGGATCAGGCGGCGGCCCTGAAGAAAGCCGGACTTGATTATTATAACCATAATGTCGACAGCTCACCTGAATATTATAAAGAGATCATCACCACCCGCACCTATGAGGACCGCCTCAATACGCTGGAAAATGTTCGCGGCGCCGGCATTAATGTCTGCAGCGGCGGCATCGTCGGCATGGGCGAGACGAAGGAAGACCGGGCGGGCATGTTGCAGACCCTGGCCAATCTGCCGACCCATCCGGGCAGTGTGCCGATCAATATGCTGGTCCAGGTCGAAGGCACCCCGCTTTATGGTGAGGGCCAGATGGACCCGTTCGATTTTATTCGCACCATTGCTGTGGCGCGCCTTTTGATGCCAGCGTCTTATGTGCGTCTGTCCGCCGGACGCGAAGCGATGAGTGATGAAATGCAGGCCATGTGCTTTATGGCCGGTGCCAACAGTATTTTTTATGGGGAAAAACTGCTGACCACGTCCAATCCGTTGCAGAATACAGATCTGGAACTGTTCGCCCGCCTTGGTATCACGCCAGAAGGCCAATAACCCAGAAGGTCAATGATGACGTCTCCCTCTGTAAAAGATTTACCTGACTGGTTCCGGGAAGGCTATGGCAATGTATGGCTGCCTTATACCCAGATGCAGACTGCTGAGGACGCGCTTCCGGTGGTCGGCACCGAAGGGGTGACGCTGGAACTTGCTGACGGTACGAAGCTGATTGACGGGGTAGCGTCCTGGTGGACGGCCTGTCATGGCTATAATAATCCCCGCATGCAGGAACAGATGATCGCCCAGGTGAAAAACATGTCTCATGTCATGCTCGGGGGCTTGTTGCATGAGGGGGCCGCGACGTTGGCCCGCCGCCTGGCGGATCTTTTGCCGGGGGACCTTAATCACGTTTTCTTTTCGGAAAGCGGATCGGTATCGGTGGAAATCGCCCTGAAAATGGCGGTTCAATATTGGATGAACAAGGGGGAAACCGGGCATCAGCGTTTTGTCTGTTTCCAATCCGGTTATCATGGGGATACCACGGCGGCCATGTCCGTGAGCAATTCCGGCGGTGATCTGGAAAATGAAGGCGGCATGCATAAGGCCTTCAGCGGTTTCCTGCAGCAACAGTTCCTGCGGCCCTTGCCGGAAACGCCGACAGAGATGGCGGAATTTGATGCCTTTCTCGCGGCCCATAAGGACGACATTGCCGGTGTGGTGATGGAGCCTTTGATCCAGGGAGCGGGCGGCATGAAATTTCACGGCGCCGATATTCTGGCGGAAATTTCGGCAAGCTGCGCCCGCCATGATGTCTTGTTGATTCTCGACGAGATTTTCACGGGTTTTGGCCGTACAGGCACGATGTTCGCCTGTGAACAGGCCGGGATTACGCCGGATATTATCTGTCTGGGCAAGGCACTGACCGCGGGAACCGTCGCCATGGCGGCGACGGTGGCGACCGATAAGGTCTATGGCGCATTCCTGTCGGATGACCCGGACATGGCCTTTATGCATGGCCCGACCTATATGGCCAATCCATTGGCCTGTGCGGCGGCGAATGCCTCATTGGATATTTTTCGTGACGAACCGGTTCTGGAGCAGGTCAAACGCATTGAAGGACATTTGAATCAGTCGCTGGAACAATTCCGTGAATTACCCGGGGTGGTGGATGTTCGGGTCAAGGGCGCAGTCGGGGTCATTCAGATGAAGGAAATCAAGGATCCGGCAGCGATGCGGGCTAGATTCGCGCGGGAAGGCGTATGGATCCGGCCCCTGGGAGATGTGATCTATCTAACCCCGTCTTTTACCATTGAAAGTCATGAGCTTGCGGCATTGACACAGGCCATCGATAAAGTGCTTAATAGCGCAGATTAGAAACATACTCAAAAGTGGGGCATTATGTATAATCGACTGTTGGCGTTAAGACAGCAATTGCGGAAGGCGGAATTGCAGGGGTTTCTTGTTCCCCACGAAGATGAGCATCAATGCGAATATACGCCGGCGCGGGCGAATAGACTCGAATGGTTGACGGATTTTACAGGGTCTGCCGGTCTTGGCGTCGTGACGTTGGCCCGGGCGGCGCTTTATGTTGATGGCCGGTATACCTTACAGGCCCGTACCCAGCTTGATCTTAAGCATTATGAAATTCTGAGCTTGCATGAAGATAAGGTGGAAGACTGGTTTCTTTCGACTTTGAAGCAGGGCGACCGGGTCGGATATGATCCGTGGCTGCACACGCAGGGTTTTATAGAGCAGATGAAACGCCATCTGGCGACCCGAAAAATTGAACTTCTGCCGCTGGAGATGAATCCTCTTGATGCCGTATGGGATGACCGTCCTGCGCCCGACCTGCATCCGGTAAAGCCGCACAAGATCGAATTTTCCGGCGAAGAGTCGCAGGATAAAAGGGCCCGGATCGCGGCCCAGTTGCAGGCGGATGGTGTTGAGGCGCTGGTTATTTCCAGTCTGGACAGCATTGCGTGGCTGCTCAACCTGCGCGGCAACGATGTGGCCAATAGCCCTTTGATTCTGAGCTATGTTATTCTGCAGAAATCCGGTCGGGCGATGTTTTTTGTCGATCCCGGGCAGGTTTCAGACGATGTGCGTGATTTTCTGGGGCCCAAGGTGACAATCAAACCTTATGACCAGTTCACAGAAGCAGTGCGTAAGCTGGGTGCGGGCGGGGTCAAAATTCTGGTGGACCCCCGGAAAAGTCATGCGGCCATATTGGACCTGTTGCATCAGGGCGGCGCCGACATTCAGGAAGGCGACGATCCCTGCCAACGGCTGAAGGCCTGCAAGAATGATGTCGAACTGGCGGGTATGCGTCAGGCCCATATCCGGGACGGGGTGGCACTGTGTAAATTTTTGTGCTGGTTGGGGCAGGCCGTGGCGACAGAAGAAGTCACGGAATTGTCGGCAGCGGAAAAGCTGGAAGATTTTCGGCGGGCGCAGAGCTTTTATCAGGGACCGAGCTTTGACACGATTTCCGGCGCTGGGGCTCATGGGGCGATTATTCATTACCGGGCGAGTGAACAGACAAATCGTCCCATTGGTGGCGATATGCTGTATCTGGTGGATTCTGGCGGTCAATATCTTGATGGCACCACGGATGTAACCCGGACGATTGCCATCGGCCAGAGTACAGAAGAGCAGCGCGATCGTTTCACCCGGGTGCTGAAGGGCCATATCTCTGTGGCGCGGGCGCGCTTTCCGGTGGGACGCAGCGGGGCGCATCTGGATACGCTGGCGCGCCGGTCGTTATGGGATGTCGGGCTTGATTATGATCATGGTACAGGTCACGGTGTGGGCTGTTATCTCGGTGTGCATGAAGGTCCGCAATCAATTTCCCAACGGGGCTTTGAAGTGGCGCTGGAACCGGGGATGGTCTTGTCCAATGAGCCGGGTTTTTACAAGCCGGGAGAATATGGCATTCGCATCGAGAACCTGATGGCGGTGCAGCCCAGTCATTTTGAGGATGAAGAGCGCTCGATGAATATCTTCGAAACCCTGACTTTCGTGCCGATCGATACCCGTTTGATCAATGCTCATATGATGACCAGTACGGAAATTACCTGGTTGAATATTTATCATGCCCAGGTGCGGGAAAAGATTGCCCCATTTCTCGAGGGCAAGGAACTGGCCTGGCTCCATCGCGCCACCCAGTCCATCATGGCGATGTAGGTCGGGGACGGCTTCAGGAACCGGTATAATTTCCATCCAGAAAAATCAGCGGCGAGATTTCTTCGCGGCTGATCACTTTACTGACTTTGCCGATAAATATGGTGTGGCTGCCATAGGCGTGCGCACCATCGGTATCACAGAAAATAGAGGCCTGGGCGTTGGCGAGATAGGGCAGTCCCTCCGGGCCGTCGCGCCAGTCGCCGAGGTTGAATTTATTCTCGCCTTTTTCGCGCCAGGCGCAGTTTTCCGATATGTCCTGCTGATCTGAAAACAGAATATTGACGCAATAACCATTTCCGGTGCCGAGGGCGTTGTGAATGCCATTTTCGTTGTTGACGCAGACCAGTAATGCCGGCGGATCCATACTGAGTGAGGTCACCGCCGTGGCGGTCATGGCGTAGCGGCGGGTTTGGTCACGGCTGGTGATCACGGTAACCGATGCGGCCAAACGGCGCATGGCCTGTTTCATCTGGTCCTGAATGGAAAGGTCTTGGGGTGTTTGAACAGATGACGTCATGCAGGGTCCAGTGAAAATATTACAGAAATTTACTCAATACAGGCCGTTATTCTATAGCGTTTTACACCGTAAAATGCCACGATTTATTTGTCTTTTCTTTGTTATATGATTAATCATTTAGTGTCAAATGGAAATGTTAATCTCTATGACTCCATCATATTCTGCCGCTGATCTTTCAGGAGTCGGGTGAGAAAGCGGCACACGGCATCGACCCGGGCCACCTGACGCAAATCTTCATGAACCACGAGCCAGTATTCGCGGTTGATGGAAATCTCCTCCGGCAGGATGGGGATCAGGCGCGGCTCCTGATTGGCCATAAAACAATGAATAACCGACAGACCGATGCCGTCAAGGGCTGCGTTATATTGCGCGAGTACGCTTGTGCTGCGGAATACCACATGGGGATCTTTGATTACCAGGTCGAGAAACCGCAGTTCGGGCAGTTGAATCAGATCATCGATATAGCTGATGAAATCATGGGCGCTCAGGTCCTCTGTGCCGGTGATCGGTGGATGGTGGTCGAGATAGTCTTGCGTGGCGTAAAGCTTCAGGCGATAATCGCACAGCTTCCAGGCGATCACCCGGCCGGCGTCGGGACGGGCGAGAGTGATGGCGATATCGGCTTCGCGTTTCGACAGGCTGGTACGCCGGGACTGGGCCATCAGTTCAAGTTCGATATCCGGATGCTGTTCACGGAACGCCCCCAGGTGATGAGCAATAATATGGGCGCTGAGGCCTTCCGGCGCCGACAGACGCACTGTGCCGGACAGGCGGGCGTCCTTGCCGGAGATTTCCTGATAGAGCTGATTGGATTGAGCCTCCATCTGTTCAGCGAAGGGCAGCAGGCGCAATCCGGCGTCGGTGAGCTGATAGCCGCGCGGCGATTTATCGAACAGGCGGGCATTGAGGTTCTTTTCCAGGGCGGCGATGCGGCGGCTGACGGTGGTGTGATCCACATGCAGTTTACGTGCCGCACTGATCAGGCGGCCGCGGCGGGACAGCTCAAGGAAAAACGGCAAATCGTTCCAGTCATACATGGATCATTCTCTGTGTATTTATGCAGATTGTTTGTGATATAATTATCATAGAAATGCAAATATGTCTCTAGTAAAGTAACCACAAATCATAGGGCAGTTTCATTCAAATAAAGGACGATGAGCATGAAAAATTATACACATTTGATTAATGGCGAACATGTGGGCGGCACCAGTGGCCGCTTTGGCGATGTTTACAATCCGTCCACCGGCGAAGTTTCCGCGCAGGTGCCCCTGGCGAGCCAGGGCGAAGTGGAAAATGCCATCGCCGCCGCAGAAGCCGCTTTCCCGGCCTGGGCCGCGACATCGGTTCAGCAGCGCGCCCGCATCATGACAAAATTCACGGCTTTGCTGTATAAGCATCAGCCGGAACTGGCCGAGCTTGTTTCACTTGAACATGGTAAAGTGATTGAAGACGCCATGGGATCAGTCCTACGCGGTATCGAAGTGGCGGAATTCGCCTGCGGTATCCCGCATTTGCAGAAGGGTGAATTCTCTGACAATGTTGGTGGCGGCATCGATATTTATTCCATGCGCAAGCCGCTTGGTGTGGTTGCCGGTATTACCCCGTTTAATTTCCCGGCGATGATCCCATTGTGGATGGCGGGCATGGCGATTGTCACCGGCAACACTGTGGTTCTCAAGCCATCGGAAAAAGATCCGGGCTGCCCGATGCGTCTCGCAGAATTGTTCCTCGAAGCCGGCGGTCCTGCCGGTGTGCTCAATGTGGTGAACGGCGATAAAGTGGCCGTTGATACCCTGTTGAATGACAGCCGCGTCAAAGCAGTAAGCTTTGTCGGCTCCACCCCGATCGCGCAGTATGTTTACGAGACCGCCACCCGGAACGGCAAACGCTGTCAGGCCATGGGCGGGGCGAAGAACCATATGCTGATCCTGCCGGATGCGGATCTGGAAGGCGTGGCCAACGCCCTGATGGGCGCGGCTTACGGTTCCGCCGGTGAACGCTGTATGGCGATTTCCGTTGGCGTCTGTGTCGGTGACGAAGTGGCGGACAAGCTGGTCGAGCTGCTGACCCCGCGGGTCAAGGCGCTGAAAATAGGCTCCAGCCTGGAAAAGAATCTGGAAATGGGGCCTCTGGTCACCGCTCAACACCGGGAAAAAGTCATGAATTACATCCAGATGGGTGTTGATGAAGGCGCCGATCTGGTGGTGGATGGCCGTGATTTCACGTTGCCGGGCAATGAAAATGGCTATTTCCTTGGCGGCTCCCTGTTTGATAAAGTGACCAAGGACATGACCACCTATCAGGAAGAAATCTTCGGTCCGGTTCTGCAGTTGATGCGGGTTCAGACCTTCGACGAAGGACTGGCGCTGGCCTCAGATCACCCTTATGGAAATGGTACTTCGATCTTTACCCGCAACGGTGCCGCAGCCCGGACGTACGCCGATAAAGTCGAAGTCGGTATGGTCGGCATCAACGTGCCCATTCCGGTGCCGCTGGCCTTCCACAGCTTTGGCGGCTGGAAAGCCTCGGCCTTCGGCGATCACAATCAGTTTGGCATGGAAGCTGTGCGTTTCTATACCAAAGTGAAGACCGTGACCTCGCGCTGGACGGAAAATGCCATCGCCGCGGATTTCTCTATCCCGACATTGAAATAGGCTCTAGGGTAACGCTCAAGGAGCTTTGATCATGGACTTTCACTTCACTGAAGAACAGCGGGCCATACAGGATATGGCCCGCGATTTCGCCGGCAAAGAGTTCGCACCCCATGCGGAAGTCTGGGATCGGGATCATATTTTCCCGGAAGACGCCCTGCGCAAGGCGGCGGAGTTGGGCCTCGCCGGCATTTATGTTGGTGAGGATGTCGGCGGCTCGGAGCTGTCCCGCCTCGATTCCGCGATGATATTCGAGGAACTGGCGAAAGGCTGCACCTCGACCGCGGCCTATCTGTCGATCCATAATATGGCGAGCTGGATGATCGATCATTTCGGGAGCGAAACTTTACGGCAGAAATATTGCCCCAAGATGACCTGTATGGACTGGTTTGGCAGCTATTGTCTGACCGAGCCCGGTGCTGGGTCCGATGCGGCGTCGCTGCGCACCAAGGCGGTGCGCGATGGTGATCACTATGTGGTCAATGGCGCGAAGGCTTTCATTTCCGGCGGCGGACGGTCGGAAGTCTACGTGGTCATGCTGCGTACCGGCGAGCCGGGCCCGAAAGGCATCAGCTGTCTTGTGATTGACAAGGATGCGCCGGGTTTGAGCTTTGGGGCGCAGGAAAAGAAACTCGGCTGGCACAGTCAGCCCACCTGTGTGGTCAATTTTGAAGACTGTCGCGTGCCGGTGGAAAATTTGGTCGGCGCGGAAGGTGATGGCTTCAAGATCGCCATGAAGGGTCTTGACGGCGGACGCCTGAATATCGGCGCCTGTTCACTCGGCGCGGCGCAGGCCTGCCTTGACCTGACGGTGGCCTATATGGCCGATCGCAAACAGTTCGGCAAGCCGCTCGCCGCCTTTCAGGCCCTGCAATTCCGCATTGCCGATATGGCGACGGAACTGGAAGCCGCGCGCCTGCTGCTGCATAAGGCGGCGATGAAGGTCGACGAAAAGGCCCCGGATGCGACGCCCTTTGCGGCGATGGCCAAAAGGCTGGCGACGGACACCGGCTTCAAGGTGGTCAATGAGGCGCTGCAATTGCATGGCGGCTATGGCTATGTCCAGGATTATCCCATCGAGCGTTACCTGCGCGACGTGCGGGTGCATCAGATTCTCGAAGGCACCAATGAAATCATGCGGGTGATTATTTCCCGGTCCATTCTGGGTTAACAAAATTTGGGTTGGGTTAAGAAAATCCGCGAGATTTTTTTGCGGCATGATACTTTTTCATTAGATATTTTCTCGGGCGAACAGGTTATAGTCCGGGAAATTCCCTTTAAACCTCGCACAGGCCGGAGACACCATCTATGACCAGTGAAGCAGAAATCCTTTTCGAGGCCCGCAATGGCCTCGGCATTATCACCCTCAACCGCCCAAAAGCCCTGAACAGTCTGAGCACCGATATGTGCGCGCAGATGGATCAGGCGCTGATCAACTGGGCCGGGGATGACGCCATCAAGGCGGTGATCATTCGCGGGGCCGGGGAAAAGGCTTTTTGCGCCGGCGGCGATGTCAAAACTTTGGCGGAAAACAGCCCGGAAGATCATCATCTGGCGACGGAATTCTTCCGCACCGAATATGTCATGAACAGCCGGATTTATCATTTTCCCAAGCCCTATATCGCTTTGCTCGATGGCATCACCATGGGCGGTGGCGTCGGGGTGTCGGTGCATGGCTCCCACCGGATCATTACCGAGAAAACCCTTTTCGCCATGCCGGAATCGGCCATTGGCCTGATCCCCGATGTGGGCGGCGGCTATTTTATGCCGCGTCTGCCGGGCAAGCTTGGCCTGTATCTCGGCCTGACCGGGGCGCGGTTGCGCGGGGCGGATATTCTCTATGCCGGGATCGGTACTTCCTATATGGCGTCGGCCAAACTGGACGATCTGATTGATGCCCTCGTTGCGGCGGAGATCAAGGATGTTCAGGATGTGGATCAGGTGATCAGCGCTTTCGCCGAAGACCCGGGCGAGGCGTCGCTTGATGAGTTCCGCGATCTGATTGATGCGGCCTTCGGCGAAGTGACTTTGGAAGCGGTGCTGGATCATCTGGACGCCATCGACCATCCCTGGGCCGAAAAAACCCTCGCGACCCTCAATAAAATGTCGCCGGTCAGCATGAAGGTGATCATTGAGCAGATTCTGCAGGGCGCCGAGCTGGAATTCGATGACGTGATGAAGATGGAATATCGCATTGTCAGCCATATCGTATCCTACCAGAGTGATTTCTATGAAGGCGTGCGTGCAGTGTTGATCGACAAGGATCAAAATCCGACATGGAACCCGCCAACGGTGGAAGAGGTCACGGACGAGATGGTCATGGCGCATTTTGCCCCACTCGGCGACAAAGAATTAATACTCTAAAAAAGATACTCAAGGAGAGAAGTGATGGCACAGGTTGGATTTATCGGACTCGGCAATATGGGTGGCGGCATGGCGCGCAATATTCTCAAGGCCGGGCATTCTTTGAAAGTATTTGATCTTAATGATCAGGTGGTCAGTGAAATTTGTGCCGAGGGGGCCGTAGCGGCCACCAGCGCCACCGACGCGGCGACCGATGTCGATGCGGTGATCACCATGTTGCCCGCGGGCAAGCATGTGAAATCGGTTTATCTCGGCGATGGCGGTCTTATTGCGGTTGCTCGTTCCGGAACCGTTATGATGGACTGCTCGACCATTGATGTGGACAGCGCCAGGGAGGTGGTGGCGGCAGCGACCGACGCCGGCATGCGGATGGTTGATGCGCCGGTATCAGGCGGTGTCGCGGCGGCGGCGGCGGGGACCTTGACCTTTATGGTTGGCGGTGCGGAAGAGGCCTTCGCGGCGGCGAAACCTTATCTTGACGACATGGGCGCCAATATCATTCACGCCGGCAAGGCCGGGTCCGGTCAGGCGGCGAAAATCTGCAATAATATGATGCTCGGCATTCAGATGATTTCTGTGGCCGAAGCCTTTGTGCTGGCGGAAAAACTTGGGCTTGAGGCGGAAAAATTGTTTAATATCTCGTCAAAAGCCTCCGGCCAATGCTGGTCCCTGACCTCTTATTGCCCGGTGCCGGGACCGGTGCCGACGTCTCCCGCCAACAACGACTACAAGGCGGGTTTTGCCGCCGCGATGATGTTGAAAGACCTGCGGCTCGCCCAGGAAGCGGCGAGCTCCGCCGGGGCGGAAACGCCACTGGGCAAGATGTCACGGGATCTCTATGAAAAATTCGCGGCCGAAAGCGCCGATGATATGGACTTCTCCGGCATTATCAACATGCTGCGGGATTAAGGTCTCAAGCCTGTTTCGGAATCGTAATAATCATGCCGTCCAGTTTGTCAGACACGTTGATCTGACAGCTGAGGCGGCTGTTTTTTTGCCGGTTGTCGAGAAAGTCGAGCAGATATTGCTCATCTTCGTCAATGGGCAGCAGGGCGGCCATCAGGTCGTCGCTTAGAATCACGTGACAGGTGGCGCAGGCGCAACCGCCGCCACAATCGGCGTCAATGCCGGGCACGTCATGCTCGACGGCGGCCTCCATCAGGCTCTCGCCGTTCGGGGCGTCCACGGTGATATGTTGATTGTCGGGAGAAATAAAGGTAATGCGGGTCATAAATCTCTACATCAATTTCAGGCTTGGGTGAATTTTAGGCCGGGCTGACGGCGATAGCGCTGGTGGCCTTGACTTCTTCCATCACAACATAGGTATGGGTGCTGCTGATGTCAGGGATGGCGGACAGTTTTTCGCCCAGAAAACGCCGGTAATGGGCCATATCCTTGGTGCGGACCTTGATCAGGTAATCAAAGCCGCCGGCCACAAGGTGACATTCCTGAACTTCTTCCATCTTGAGAATCGCGGTCCGAAACTCATCAAGCGCCCGCACGGTGGTCCGGTCAAGGGAGACCTCGATAAAGGAAACCAGAGCCGCGCCCAGAAGATCAGAATCCAGCAAGGCGACGTAACCCTTTATATAACCTTCTTTTTCCAGACGCTTAACGCGTTCAAGGCAGGGGGTCGGGCTGAGGTTGATGGCGTGGGCCAGCTTGACGTTGGAAACACGTCCGTCCTGTTGCAATATTTTAAGAATATTATGATCAATTTTATCGAGGGGGCGATGTTTTTCACTACTCATAGAATTATATTCTGTTTCATATCAGGTTGACTAGATTTTATTTCAAATATAGCCCCAATATAGCAACACATTCTGCTTATGAAAAGCTATTCTACGCTCTTAGCGTGTCAAAAACGCAATGTGTGTGTTAGGTGACTGATATTACAGAACAAATACATTTTTGGCAGGCTTATATGGCTTCTCCGGAAGTTATAGAGATTGGGTCTCGCGCACTTATGTAATGAGACATGACGGGGTGGCTTTTCCGTCTGTCAAAAAAAAGTTATCGGGTATGATATCCTCCCTTCATACCGTTGTGGCACTAAGTGATGGCTTTTGTTGTGGCTAATAAGGACGCGAGACCAATTTTCTCTTATGATACAGCGTGTTGATATAAAATATTTATTGCGTATCATGTCGCGTTTCCGTGGTTTTCCCCCTCTATTCTCTTTATGTTTCCCTCTGGGATCACAATATTGTTTCTTTGTACGAAAAAGGCCGATTTGCCATTGACATTCGAATCCATGAGGCGTAATTGGTCGTCAATGGCGGAATAATCTGCGGTAAGCAGGCGTCAGTGGCATAAAAATGTCACATTTTAGCGTGATACTGTTTGGACTAACAGAGAGTGGCTTATATTAAAGTGAGTGAAAGCGTAGGGAAAGACATGGCTAATGAAACGGTTGAAGCATTGGCGAAACAGCTGATCCGTCGCATGGGACGTTCCCAGGCGATGCAGATCTGTCAAACCAACAAGTGGTTTCGGGTTCTGGATCACATCAAGGCTGTTGATAAAGGCCTGACCTCCAAATAAAATGATGTTCCCCGCACGGGCAGCATAATTTTATTGAAATGGTAAAACCCCCTTGACCTCCGGGCAACGGGAGCAGAGAGTAACTCTGTGAATTTTCGTGGAGGGAATGAGGGTAATGTTTCTAAGCGTTTTTGATTTGTTTAAGGTCGGGATAGGCCCGTCCAGTTCTCATACGGTCGGCCCGATGATTGCGGCCCGACGTTTTCTTTTGTCTCTGGAAGACTCCCATCTTTTTTCTGACGTGGCCCGCTTGCGGGTGGATGTCTATGGTTCGTTGGCCCTGACCGGGCTGGGGCATGGGACGGACATTGCCATTCTGCTTGGTCTGATGGGCGAGGTGCCCGATCAGATTGACCCGGAAATTATTCAGGATGCCGTGGCGGAAGCCCGCCGCAACAAGAGCCTCACTCTTCTAGGCAAGAAGAACATTGCCTTTCGTGAACCTGACGATATGCCATTTTTGATGGATGAACTGTTACCTCACCATACCAATGGTCTGGCCTTTTATGCGTTTGATGAGAAAGGCGCGCTTCTGTCCCGGGATAATTATTATTCGGTCGGGGGCGGTTTTGTGCTGTCAGATGCGGAACTGGGCAGGAACACACCGGACAAGGCGCAGGAACCGGTGCCGTATCCCTTTAACACCGGTGATGAACTGCTGGCGGTGTGTGAAAGTAATGAGCTGAGCGTTGCCGAAATCATGTGGGCCAATGAAACGGCCCTGATGCCAAAGGCGGAACTGGTGTCCGGGATGGATGTCATCTGGCAAGCGATGGAAAATTGCATCGATCGGGGGTGTAACGTCCGCGGCACCTTGCCGGGTGGATTGAAAGTGGAACGTCGGGCGGCGCAGCATCACAAGGATCTGTGCACCAGTCAGGAACGTCAGCTTTGTGACCCAACGGTGATACTTGACTGGATCAATCTTTGGGCTCTGGCGGTGAATGAAGAAAATGCCGCCGGCGGCCGGGTGGTTACGGCCCCGACCAATGGGGCGGCCGGCATCATTCCGGCGGTCTTGCGCTATTTCGACCGGTTTTACAATCGTCGCGGTATGGATGGCATTCATGATTTTCTGCTGACCGCGACGGCGATCGGGTCGCTGTATAAAAAGAATGCGTCAATTTCCGGGGCGGAAGTCGGGTGCCAGGGCGAGGTTGGCGTCGCCTGTTCCATGGCGGCAGGCGCCTTGACCGCGGTGATGGGCGGCAGCGCCCGTCAGGTGGAAAATGCCGCAGAGATCGGTATGGAGCATAATCTCGGGCTGACCTGTGACCCGATTGGCGGCCTGGTGCAGGTGCCCTGCATCGAACGTAACGCCATGGGGGCGGTCAAGGCGATCGACGCCAGCCGTCTGGCCCTGCGCGGTGACGGCAAGCATATGGTCTCGCTCGACAAGGTGATCGAAACCATGCGTCAGACGGGCGAAGACATGAAGGTCATCTATAAGGAAACCTCCCAAGGCGGTCTCGCCGTGAATGTGGTGGCCTGTTAAAAGATCATAATTTTCTCTCTTGGCATAGTTTTTTAGACTGACAATAAGCTAAAATAATAGATTTTATATCGTCAATATTTGGATTATGGCGAGATATTCTGCTGTTGATCTGCTATAACCCTAGCGTCATATATATCAACGACGGTAGAGTAATATTATGTATTCATTGGCCATACCCGCGCCGGATCAGGCGCCTGGAAAGACGAAAAGTCTTTCCGACATCCGGACAGCCTTGCGGTCCATGACCCATGCGGATGAAGAGAAATGTATTGATAATCTGTTGAGCAGCAGCGGCCTGACCCAGAGCGCGCGTCAACGGATCGTCACCAATTCCCGGGATCTGGTGAACCGGTCGCGGCAAGTGAGCGACGCCCAGGGCACCATGGACCATTTCCTGCAGGAATTTGGCCTGTCCAACCGGGAAGGTGTGGCGTTGATGTGCCTGGCCGAGGCGCTGTTGCGGGTGCCCGATGGCCTGACCGCTGATAAGCTGATTGCCGAGAAGATCGCCTCTGGCGACTGGGCCGAGCATAAAGGAAAATCCGAGTCCATGTTCGTCAATGCCTCGACCTGGGGGCTGATGATGACCGGCGGCGTGGTTAAGCTGGGTCGGGATGTGACCGATAATTTCACCGGCTGGATGAAACGTCTGGTCACCAAAAGTGGCGAACCGGTCATTCGCAAAGCCGTGATGCAGGCCATGCGCATCATGGGCGGTCAATATGTGCTTGGACGCACCATCGAGGAAGCCGCCAAACGTGGCCGCAAGGAAAACCGTCCGGATACCCGGTTTTCTTTCGATATGCTGGGGGAAGGCGCCCGGACATTGGCTGATGCTGAACAGTATTTCGTCGCCTACAGCGAAGCGATCGAGAAAATCGGCGCCGCCAACGACAAGGATACGGTTGCGGCGGCGCACGGGATTTCGGTTAAATTCTCGGCGCTGCACCCGCGCTATGAATTTGCCCAGCATGACACAGTGATGCAGGTGATGTATCCAAAAATTCACAGTCTGGCCCTGGCGGCAAAACAACGGGGTCTGGGCTTTACCATTGATGCGGAAGAGGCCGACCGGCTTGATATTTCACTGGATATCTTTGAACAGCTGGCCCGGTCGCCGGAACTTGTCAACTGGGACGGGTTGGGTATCGTGGTGCAGGCCTATCAGAAGCGCGCGCCTTATGTGCTCGACTGGTTGATTGCGCTCGGGACCGAGCTTAAGCGCAAATTCATGGTGCGTCTGGTCAAGGGTGCCTACTGGGACAGCGAGATCAAGCACGCCCAGGAAATGGGGCTGCCGGACTATCCGGTCTATACCCGCAAGCCGAGCACCGACCTGAGCTATCAGATTTGCGCCGAGCGCATGATGGCGGCGCGCGACGTGCTCTATCCCCAGTTCGCGACCCATAATGCCTATACGGTGGCGCTGGTTCTGGAACTGGCCGGGAATGACCGGGATTTCGAGTTTCAACGCCTGCACGGCATGGGGCATCTGCTTTATGAACAGCTGCAGAAAATGACCAGTCCGCCGGTCAACATGCGGGTTTATGCCCCGGTGGGGGCCCATAAGGATCTGTTACCGTATCTGGTGCGGCGCTTGCTGGAGAATGGTGCCAACAGTTCGTTCGTTAATCGGTTTATGGACAAGAAGGTCCCGGTCGAGGAACTGATGCAGGATTGTGCCGAGCTGGTACAGGCCGCCAGCCCCCGGCGTCATAGTCTGATCCCGGTGCCCACGGATATTCTGTCGGCGTCCGGGCGGGAGCCGTTGCCGCGAAAGAATGCCAAGGGACTTGATCTTGCCGATCCGGTTGAAGTCAAACATCTGAAAGAAAAAATGGAAAAAGCTGTGCGTGAAACATTGATGGCAGGCCCGATCGTGGGCGGAGAACTTCTCACCCGTCCGACGAAGGATGTGGTCAATCCGGCGCATGTCGGTCAGGTGGTGGGGCTGGTCGGGCAACCGACAGATGCTGATATGGATCTGGCGCTGACAAAATCGGCGGCGGCGCAGAAAAGCTGGGACGCGTTGGGGGGTAAGGCCCGGGCAGACATTCTGAATGCGGCCGCAGACATCATGGAAGCACAGGAAGAATCCCTGATGGGGATTATTGGCCGTGAAGCCGGACGCACGATTGCCGATGGCCTGTCGGAAGTGCGCGAAGCCGTTGATTTCCTGCGCTATTACGCCATGCGGGCCGAAGTGGATTTCGAGGAACCGATCTTGCTGCCGGGCTGTACGGGCGAACAGAATGAACTGAGCTTGCACGGGCGCGGTACGTTTTTGTGCATCAGCCCGTGGAATTTCCCGCTGGCGATTTTTGTCGGCCAACTGACCGCGGCTCTGGCGGCCGGGAATGCGGTGATCGCCAAGCCCGCGGAACAGACGCCGTTGATCGCGGCCGAAGCTGTGAAAATCCTGCATCAGGCCGGGGTGCCGGGCGATGTCCTGCATTTGATCCCGGGGGACGGGGCCCATGTCGGCGCGCATCTGGTGGCCGATCCACGCATCAGTGGCATCGCCTTTACCGGCTCGACCGATACGGCGAAACTGATCAACCGCACACTGGCGGCGAAAGACGGCGCGATTGTGCCTCTTATCGCGGAAACCGGGGGACAGAATGTGATGATCGTTGACAGTTCCGCGCTGCCGGAACAGGTGGCCGATGATGTGATCGCATCGGCGTTCCAGTCGGCCGGGCAACGCTGCTCGGCGCTGCGGGTGCTGTATCTGCAGGAAGAGGTGGCCGACAAGATCATTGACATGCTGAAAGGCGCGGTGGCCTGTCTGAAGATGGGGGATCCGATGGAATTGTCCACCGATGTGGGACCGGTGATTGACGAGACGGCCCGCCGGTTGCTGGTTGATCATGCGGCGCGCATGGACCGGGAAGCGACGCTGATCGCTGAAGTGCCCCTGCCGGACGCGTGCCAGGACGGAACATTTTTTGGCCCGCGCATTTACGAGATCGAGACGCTGGATCAGCTGACCCGTGAGGTTTTCGGCCCGATCCTGCATATCATCCGCTATAAGGCGCGGGATCTTGACAAGGTGCTGGACCAGGTGCGGGCGACGGGCTTCGGCCTGACGCTTGGGGTGCACAGCCGCATTGAGAAAAGCGCCCAGGAGATTTTCCAGAAACTGGATGTGGGCAATACCTATGTTAACCGCAACATTGTCGGGGCGGTGGTCGGGGTCAACCCGTTCGGGGGTCAGGGCCTGTCGGGCACCGGCCCGAAGGCCGGCGGTCCGCGTTACATGTACCGCTTCGCGACGGAGAAGACGTTGACCATCAACACGGTGGCCACCGGCGGCAATACGGAATTGTTCAGTCTGGAGGATTGATCAGACGATCGTCTAACCCTTAAAGAGAAAGCCGGGCCATATGGGGCCCGGCTTTTTTTGTTCTTGCTTATGTTCAAAAAGAAAGCGGCGACCCGAAGGCCGCCGCTTGTTGTTTGATTATAGTTTTGAATTAGAAACTTGCTGTCACAGACATATGCAGGTAACGACCCAATGTGTCGTAGAAGCCCGCAAATGTATTGGCGTTGGTAGAGTAAGTACCAGTGACAATAGGTGGCTCTTTATCAAAGATATTGTTCACACCAGCAGTCAATTCGATATTTTCAGTGACGACGAAGTTCGTTGTCAGGTCAAAATAACTCTGTGCTGCAATCTCGGCATTTACACCTGTTGCTGTAGCGTCTTCATTCTTGACGCCACCGTAATACCGCCATTTAGCCGTAACACGCCAGAAGTCGTTTGAATCAAACCCAACGCGCATGGCATGACGCCATTTTGGTGAAGGGAAACAGTTAGATCCAAATTTACCTTTACATTCATACTCGGAAGGCGCGAAATCAGGAATTTCCTGAGTGTACTTCTTGAGCAGGTATGTTCCGACCATATCGACAGATAATGTGCCGTCGCCGAGATCAACTCTGTAATCTCCAACAACATCAATACCTCTTTGGCGGGTGAAGCCAAGGTTCTGCGTTGTTGCAACAACTCGGCCTGCTTTCCCAAGCCACAAGCTGCCGTTAGGTGCGCGTGTTACCAGGTCACAGAAGACAGGGTTGCCTGTCAAGCCACACTGTGTCACGGACAGTTCTTCGTCAATGCTGTCAATCAGACCGCTGATTTTGATGTCCCAATAGTCAACACTTACTGTCAAACCATCTATTGGCGTTGCAACAAAACCTACTGTGAAGGTATCTGCAACCTCGGCTTCGAGGTCAGGGTTACCACCACCAAAGCTGTTGTATTGGTCAGCCGGGCTTGGACCGATGTTACCGTACTGAGCAGCGCTGACGCCTGTGAGGGCGCATTGTGCAGCTGTCAGAGTAGGTGTTGCACCGGAACAGGGGTCTTCACCACCCCACAGACCTTCGGTTTGTGGGAGGAACAACTCAAGTACGTTTGGAGCGCGTTCCGCACGGTTATAGCTTGCGCGGAGTTTGATCTCATCAATTGGCCGCCAGCTCAAACCTGCTTTGTAGGTGAAAGAGCTGCCCGTTGTGCTGAAGTCGGCATAACGTGCAGCAAGTTCCAGAGACAGGTCCTGAGCGAATTCAGCGCCCTGCATCAATGGGATAAACAATTCACCGAAGACTTCTTTCGTGTCGTATGAACCGTCAACGGATGCGGTTGCTCCGCCTTGACCCAGAAGAAGGCCTTCTTCAAACAGTTGGTCACTGCTACGTTCGAAGGATTCTTTGCGGTATTCAACACCAAACACAGCCTGAATAGGATCTTCCGCGATAGCTATAGGAAGTTCGCCTGTAACATAACCGTTAAGTACTGTCTGTGCAGTCTGACCAGTAACAATACCGGTTGCTGTCAGATAGTTGGCCTGCTCTGCTGTTACACCCTGGTAGGTGAAAATCTGGTAAGGCAAACAGCCACCGGCACGTGCGGATGCGTCCGCACATTGCATATTGCCGTCGGAATCAAGATTGACATCAAGGGCTTTAGCAATGTTTGGGCCATAAAAGTCATTCTTATATGCTGTAGAGCTGTTAGTGGACCCATGTGTCAAGGAAACATCATAACGCCATGTATCGTCAATGTCACCTTCGGCACCAACGACAAAACGGAAGGCGCTATGTGTAAGGTTGTCCTGACGAGGGCCGCCCTCAACGTTACGTTTACCAACATAAACAGCGAAGCTGTCGTCAGCCCCTAAACCACGTGCTCCACAGATTTGAGCAGATTGTGCAGCAGAAAGAAGCGGGCTATTACATTTTATGTTATATTCTTCATCAAAGAAGGTGCCACTTTCAGCGATTTGGGATTTTGTTGTATCGCGAGCAAACATGACTTCAGCGTACGGTTTGAAATACTCGCTGACTTCATAGTTCAGGAAAGCACCTGCAGAGAAGCGTTCATCTGGACGCTGAAAATGGTTTACAGGGGCATAGTTGTAGATGTTTGTGCCGTCATATCCTGCCAATGCACCTGTAGAAGTCAGGGAGTCGAATGTATTGGCGTCATGATCTGCAAAACCGTTTGCTGATGTTGCATCAGTAGGGAACCAAGGCATGGCGACCCGTGAGCCATTATTGGTATAGGATGGCAAGCCGTCACCGCCAATAATAAGTTCACCAATCAGATCTTCATCAGTAATGATGCCATCGTCAAAGTCGGATTTTGAATAACGATCATAGCCATAGATAGTGTCCCCTGTAAGTGGGTCAGTAGGATATAGATCGAAGTTCGGGACAACAGCGTTGGCAGAACCACCGCAAGATGTACCGGCTCCATTCAATGCACAAGATGCGTAATCGCGGCTCTCTTGACGTAACTCTTTAATTTTGCGGTAGTTCACATAAATTGTGGCATGACCTTTATCGTCGGCAAACGCGCTGCCCATAGCCATGTCAAGGTTATACTGTGTTCCGCCCCAAGTGCTTCCCTTCGGGTATTCGAAGTTTTTGGCATCCAGCAAACCACGGAAGAATTCATTGCGGTTGTTATGTTGGTATGTTGACACACCACCTGTAACTTTCAGGCCTTCAAATTCTTTATCCATGATAAAGTTGACAACACCGGAAACCGCATCGGCACCATATGTGGCGCCCGCGCCGCCAGTAGCAATCTCAACGCGCTTCACCAGACCGGCTGGGATTTGGTTGATGTCGGCAGCGTTGGTGTTGATGCCACCAGGCTGTAGGCGACGGCCATTTACCAGAACCAGTGTCCGCTGTGAACCAAGGCCACGCAGATCAAGGCTGGCTGTACCAGTAGCGCCGTTGGCCAGCAAACCAGTCTGGCTGGCTTCAAGCTGAGGCATGCTGTTCATCATGTCTTCAAGGCGAGTATGGCCACTATATTTGATTTCTTGCGCGTCGGTAACGGCAAGAGGACTCACGCTTTGAATGTCTTTACGTACGATACGTGAACCGGTTACGACAACTTCTTCAAATGTTACTTCTTCCGCTGCGGCTTCTTCAGCAGCAGAGGCAGTTTGAATGCCGAATGTCAGGGTAGAGGCGACCGCAATTGCGGACACGCCATATTTGAGACGCGAGGTAAAATCGCTCTTCATAGTAGTTCCTCCGTAGAAGTTTTAAAATTGTGGGACAGTCTGTTTTATTTTTATCGACTCACAATCAGTGCCACTTTTCATTTTATTTGGGTAAAGTGGTGTAAAAAAACAGTTAAATTTAAGCTAGCCTCCTTCTGATTTTCTGCTTTAATTTTTGTCCCGTTATTTAGGTACATTTTTTATGGCCATCTTCAGCTTTTTTAAAAGCCCACACAGAATTGAAGCAGCCATTTGTACATTATCTGATCGCCCGATCCCGAAAGATCCACACATGTGAGCGGACAAATAACACGATGAAGCTATCATCCCTTCTTCGGACGGTCAATTTTTTTGAATTTTCATATGTGACTATATTATCACAGTGTGGTGATGTTTTCCTGCAACATACGGTCGTTTTGAATTTTTCTAGAGAAATGATAATATTTTACAGAATATTATTTTGATTATTTGATAAAATTACGCTCATTGTATTGATTTTTGCCGCTCAATATTTATTGATGCAGAGTTTGATATGGTAAGAGAGAAAGTGGAGCCTAATATTCTTGTTGTAATTTTGTTGCTTGGCATTAGGCGATAGAATAATTTTATTCTTAAATATGACGAATCAAAGGCTTTGTCCATCTCACTTGATGAAACCCTATATGAATTAACATTATAGTACGTTGTTACTAATGGAAAATATTTGACATGGCCAGCTTCCCTGACTGATTATCTGGCGACCGGACCAAGTAGAAGAGGCAGATGTTTTTCTTGCTCTTAATGAGGGATTATCGGGGAACAATGTCACAGGGTGCTGTCATGCGGATTTCGCTGCTCTCAAAAGCATTGGTGCCGTGCCACATATAGGAAGGAAAAAAGACTTGGACTCCCGCTTGGGGCTGAATAATCTTGCGCGGCGTACGGTCGCTTTCCGGGCCAAATCGGCTGGCGCCGAAATTGACCCATCCGGGTTTTTCAGCCGTCTTGTTATCCGCAGTAACTGCGGCGGGAAGTTTGACATAATAAGGCCCGCTGATCCAGCCTTTCGAATGATAGTGGTTAACATGAAATCCCGCGTTCCTCAGGCGGACTGACCAGGCGCCGGCGAATTTGATCAAATCGGTTTTTCGCCGTAAATGAGGATGGGTATCATCATCGGGCAAGGCCTTGATATAACGCAATGCCGCCTCAAAGACCGCCTGACGGAGCTTTTGGATGACGGGGGTGCGATTTGTATAAAGATCCCCGATGGTCTGGGTGCCGCCAATCAGGGTCTGGTCTCTTGGATTGACGTCGGAAATATGCAACCGGTCGAGTTCTCCTGCGAGGGCCTCATTAAATTCTTCAATGTGGGTAAAGCCGTCCGGCACTTCGAGGGCCATGGGCTTGACAAATTTATCGAAATCAAACAGCCAGTGATAGCGATCATCACCAAGAAGACGCCAGCAGTCTCCTTTGATTGCCCATATCTTCTGAAAATCCGGATTGATTTTTTCCGCGAGATCGGCTTGTTCCAGAGCGGCGGTATATTCCCCGCATTCGAGCAAAACCTGGGCATAGTCGGTGTAATATTCATCATTATCGGTAACAGTTTTGAGCAGATTTTCCAGGATATGACGTGCCTGCTCCGTTTGGCCTGCCGTGAGCTTCAGGTGCGCGAGGCGATGGTAAAGAGCAGGAGCTTCCCCTTGGTGCGTTAGAGCCTGTTCAATGACCTCGATCGCTTGCTCATTGGCGCCGCTGAGCGCCAGTTCCTCGGCATAGGCGGCGGCGATGTCAACGGATTCTGGTTGTTTTTCCATGGCCGTTATATATGAAGACAGGAAACCTTCATGACGACCGGTCTCCCACATCATGTTATTAACCACCCGGTGAATCTTGAGATTTCCTGGTTGAAGCAACAGCAGCTTCTGGTAGGCGACAATGGCGCGGTCAAAATCTTCTGTGCTGTGATGTAGTGATCCGATTGCTTCCCAGGTTTCGACCTGATCCGGCGTGGTGTTAAGAACATGATTAAAACATTGTCGGGCCTCGTCAAGTCGTGCGACCTCTCGATAGGCGGTACCCAGATTGTGGATCGCTTTGATAAAGGCGGGTTGTAAAGTGACGGCCTTTTCAAAGGCGCTGACGGCCTCGGTGAATTTTTCCTGACGTTTGTAGAGCAGGCCGAGAAGGTTATAATATTTGGCCTGATTGGGGGCGTATTTTATCGCCTTGGCGACCAGGCTAAGGCCTGCGTCAATCTGGCCGCGTTTTTCTTCGACAATGGCGCGGTTAAACCAGGCGTCGGCATATTTTTCTTCGAGATCCGTGGCATTCTTGTAGCTGCGCAGCGCGTCATCGGTCCGGTCGAGTTCAAAGTAGAGGTTGCCGAGATTGTTATGGACATGCGCTTGCTTCGGGTCAGCTTGCAAAGAGGCGCACATATATTTCTCGGCCTCGGGATAGTCTCCTTTGGCTTTCATGAAAGCCCCGAGCAACTGTAATGTATTGGGCTCTTTTGGTGCTTTCTGCAATATTTCGCGGCACAGCACAATGGCTTCTTCGGTCTTTCCAGACTTATGAAGCGTGAGGGAATTTTGTAGTTTTTCCTGAATATTAATAAGCATGACGTTGTTTATATCAGAAAAATATCATTGCAGAATAGAAAAGCCTGAATTTTTATGGTCAGGCGGTAAAATAGAACATTTCGAATAACTCTAATGTCATATTTTTGACGTGTATCAATCTCAACTTTTCTGAAAAATTCTATGTAGGGAAAAGATAAATCATCCGTACGCTCCCGAGCAGGAGGACAGGGTATGGAAAGTGAAGAAGGTTTAGAGATGTTATCAGGGGTTGAGCGGATTATCAGGAGAAGGCTGAAGGCCTTTTGTATATTACAGGTGCTTGGCATGTTGGCGGTCATCGGGAGTATCTCGGCGCGGGCGGCTGAGGGGGATCTGGAAAAGTATCTGGCGGAAATACCGGCGCCGTCCCTTTTTCCTGGCGGAGAGATGTATGGGCCCCTTGTTGCCGAAGGACCGCTGTCCCCTGTTCTGAAAGACGGGGAGATCATTGGATATGCTTTTTTGAACACCGACTTTGTCGGAGCCATTGGCTATTCCGGTAAACCGATCAAGGTGCTGATCGGGATGGACTTGGCGGGCCGGATTTCCGGCGCGCGGCTGGTCGCGCATGCGGAACCGATCGTGCTGGCTGGTATTCCGGAAGAGGAAATCGCCGATTTTATCAATGGCTACCGCGAGATTGACATTCTGAAACTGGCCAAGGAAAAGGGCGGAGAGCCGCCGCCGGTGGATATCGTTTCCGGGGCGACAGTCACTATTATGGTGATTGACGACAGTATCAAACGGGCGTCGGTGCGGGCGGCGCGTCTGCTGGGCATTGGTGGCCTGACGGTTGAAGCGACAAGTCCCCGGGCGATCAGAAGCCTGATCCCCCAGACGAGTACAGAAGACAAGGTCGCGGTTCAGGACTGGTCGAGCCTGCTCGGGGACGGTTCGGTGCGGCGTATGCGGCTCACCCTCAAGGATGTTAATCAGGCCTTCGTTGCTCAAGGCAATGCCGAGGCCATCGCCCGCCCGGAACAGGGCGCCGACGAGGATGTCTTTATTGATCTCTATGTCGCGTCACTGGCGGTGCCGACCATCGCCCGCAGCCTGCTGGGTAAATGGGAATATCGCAATTACCTGAACCGGGTAAAGGCGGGGCAGCAGGCCTTTGTCGTTATGGGCGAGGGGCATTATTCCTTCCGGGGATCAGGCTATGTACGCGGCGGGATTTTTGACCGCATTCAGGTGGTGCAGGGTGAGGAAGCCTTCCGCTTTACCGATCATGGCTATAAAAATCTGGGAGAGGTTGCGGCCGAGGGCGCGCCGGACTTCAATGAAGTGGCGCTCTTCTACGCCCCGAAAACCGCTGTCTTTAACCCGGCGGACAACTGGCAACTGCAATTGCTGGTCCAGCGGGCGATTGGCGCTCTGGAAAAGGTGTTTATCGCCTACGACCTGAATTACAAATTGCCTGAGCCTTATGTGAAGGTCACGCAACCGGTGTCCCGGGTCATGAACGCGCAGGACGAAGATAATGCGGCGGTCAATGCGCTGTGGAAGAAAATGTGGAAGGCGAAGATGCCGGAAGTGATTATTCTGGTTTCCGCCATCACGTTGCTGACCATTCTGTTCTTTGTGCAAAACCAGGTGGTGAAATATCGTGCGCTGACCGACCGTATCCGGCTGGGATTCCTGGTCTTTACCCTGTTCTATATTGGCTATTATGCTCAGGCCCAACTGTCCGTGGTCAATGTTTTTGTCTTCGCCAATGCGTTGCTGTCCGATTTTCGGTGGGAATTCTTCCTGATGGAGCCGATGATCTTCATCCTCTGGTGTTCCGTGGCGGTGTCGCTGCTGTTCTGGGGTCGGGGCGCCTATTGTGGCTGGCTGTGCCCATTCGGCGCGCTGCAGGAATTGACCAACAAGCTGGCGCGGCTTCTGCGCGTGCCGCAGATCACCGTCCCCTGGTGGCTGCATGAACGACTGTGGCCGATCAAATACATGATCTTTCTGGCGCTGCTCGGACTGTCTGTCTATTCACTGTCCATGGCGGAACATCTGGCGGAAGTGGAGCCTTTCAAGACCGCGATTGTGTTGAAATTCATGCGGGCCTGGCCGTACCTGCTGTTTGTGGGGGTCCTGCTGGCCGCCGGACTGTTTATTGAACGGTTTTATTGCCGCTATCTCTGCCCGCTGGGGGCGGCGTTGGCGATCCCGGGCAAACTCGCCATGTTTAACTGGCTGAAACGCTATCGCAACTGCGGCGATCCCTGTCACAAATGCGCCCAGGACTGCATGGTGCAGGCCATCGACCCCAAAGGCAATATCAATCCCAATGAATGCCTGCATTGTCTGCGCTGTCAGCAGACTTATTACGATGAAAAAGTCTGCCCGGTAATGATCCATAAGCTGGCCAAGGCCGGCAAGAAACCTGTCCCCGCAGAAGCGGTTGTGCGGCGGGGACGCAAACTTAATCAGACACGTGAACTAGGAGAATGAAGAACTTTGGCCGGCTGTAAGAAGGCTGGCTCGCTATTGCTACGAAGAGAACTCAGGGGCTGGTCGTAGGAAGCCGACCCCAGGGGATAATTTAAAACAGGAGAAAGTTATGACTGAAGAAAGCAAAAAAACCGGATTTTCCCGGCGGTCCGTTCTTGGCGGATCGGCGCTGGCGGCCGGCATCGGCATGGTCGGTGTGGGATCCATGTTGCCTCAGGCGGCGCACGCCAAAGCCAACAATGAAGTCCATCCAGGAGATCTGGATGAATATTATGGCTTCTGGAGCGGCGGCCAGTCCGGCGAAGTGCGGATTCTAGGCGTCCCGTCAATGCGTGAACTTATGCGCATTCCGGTCTTTAACCGTTGTAGCGCCACCGGCTGGGGGCAGACCAATGAAAGCCGCAAGATTCTGACGGAAAATATGCTGCCGCAGGAAACCGCTTTCTGGGCGGACAAGGGCGGTATTCCCACCAACGGCGATACCCATCACCCTCATATGTCCTTCACCGATGGTGCCTATGATGGTCGCTATGTGTTTATCAATGACAAGGCCAACACCCGTGTTGCCCGTATCCGTTGTGATATCATGAAGGTGGACAAGATTATTTCCATCCCGAATGCCGCCGATATTCATGGTCTGCGGCCGCAGAAATATCCGCGCACCGGCTATATCTTTGCCAATGGTGAACATCGGGTACCGTTGCCCAATGACGGGTCTGTACTGGATGACCCCAGCAAGTATCACGCGGTTTTCAGCGCCATTGACGGCGACGATATGGAAGTCAAATGGCAGGTGATAGTTGATGGCAATCTGGATAACACTGATGCGGATTATCAGGGTAAATATGCCTTCTCCACCTGTTACAATTCTGAAGAAGGCGTGACCCTGGCGGAAATGACTTCCAGTGAGCAGGATTGGGTCGTGGTCTTCGACATCAAGGCCATCGAAGCCGGCGTCAAGGCCGGGGACTTCAAGGTCTATGACGGCGGCGTACCGGTGCTTGACGGACGTAAAGGGTCTAAATATACCCGCTATATCCCGGTATCCAACAGCCCGCATGGCATCAATACCTGTCCGGATGGCAAGCATGTAATGATCAACGGCAAGCTGTCGCCCACCGTGTCTGTCATGGATGTGCGTAAACTGCCGGATGTGTTCAGCGATAAAATCAAGCCACGTGATGCCATCGTTGCGGAACCGAAACTGGGTCTTGGCCCGCTTCATACCGCCTTTGATAACCGGGGCAATGCCTATACCACCCTGTTCCTCGACAGTCAGGTCTGTAAATGGGATATCGAAAAAGCGATACAACAATATGGCGGCAAGGATGTTGATCCGATCATACAGAAACTGGATGTGCATTACCAACCGGGTCATAACCATACCACCATGGGCGAAACCAAGGATGCGGATGGTAAATGGCTGATCTCGCTGAATAAATTCTCCAAGGACCGTTATATCAATGTCGGCCCGCTGAAACCGGAAAATGATCAGTTGATCGATATTTCCGGCGACAAGATGAAACTGGTGCATGACGGCCCGACCTTTGCCGAGCCCCATGACTGTATCATGGTGCATCGTTCTCTCGTCAATCCGAAGAATTCTTACGGCTATGATGATCCGTATTTTGCCGATCTGGCGGAGCAGTGCAAAAAGGATGGCTTCGAAAGTCTGGATGAAGCCGATGGTATTGTGCGCGACGGCAACAAGGTCCGGGTCTATATGTATTCCCAGGCGCCAAGTTTCTCATTGGAGAAATTCACGGTCAAGCAAGGCGACGAAGTCACCATCATCATTACCAATATTGATGATATCGATGATCTGACCCACGGCTTTACCCTGTCGAATTATGGTGTCGCCATGGAGGTTCCGCCACAGGGCTCCGCATCGGTCACTTTTAAAGCTGATGCACCAGGGGTTCACTGGTTCTATTGTCAGTGGTTCTGTCATGCATTGCATATGGAAATGCGTGGCCGGATGCTGGTGGAACCTGCATAAGGTCAAGGGATCATGAGATCACTGAACATCATATCTAATCTGGGGGCGGCGCGGGTTTCCTGCGCCGCCCTGCGGCTGTTTTTTGCTTACTGCCTGGTGACCGGTATTTATGCGGGCTTGGGGGGGGGCGTATGGGCAAAAGATATTACGGTGACCGATAACCTGCAGCAGGCCATTGATCGGGCGATGTCCGGTGATCGGCTGTTGCTGGCGTCGGGGCGATATGAAGGGGCGTTTCTGATTGAAAAGCCGCTGGCGCTTGTCGGCGGTGGGGACGTGATCATTCAGGGAACGGGGACGGGCAATGTCATAACGGTGAAGGCGCCGGATGTAACCCTGTCGGGTCTGCACATCACCGGATCGGGACTGCTGCTGGAAACCCAGGATTCCGGGATATTCCTGTCCAAGGAAGCCACCGGGGCGGTGGTCGAGAATAATCAGCTGATTGATAATCTGATCGGCGTCTATGTTTGGGGCGCGAAGGATTCCGTCGTACGGACCAATGTCATTCGCGGGCGTCAGGATCTGCGGGTGAATGAACGCGGCAACGGGGTGCAAATCTGGAACGCACCGGGGGCGATGGTCGTGGGCAACGATATTCAGTATGGCCGCGACGGCATTTTTGTCACCACCAGCAAGAAGAATATCTTCCGCGATAATATTATTCATGAGGTGCGCTTTGCGGTGCATTATATGTATACCAACAACAGCACGGTAGAGGGCAACATCTCGCGCCATAACGATATTGGTTATGCGATCATGTTTTCCACCCATGTGGCGATGATCGACAATCAGTCTTTTGGTGATGAAGAACGCGGCATATTGTTTAATTACGCCAACCATACCAAGGTCATTGGCAACCGGGTTGACGGCGTGGACGGGGCGCCGGGGCCGGAAAAATGTATCTTTATCTATAATTCCAACAAGAATATCATTCAGGACAATCTGCTGTCCGGTTGCGATATCGGGGTGCAGTTCACCGCC
Organism: Paremcibacter congregatus; assembly: GCF_006385135.1. GTDB lineage: Bacteria > Pseudomonadota > Alphaproteobacteria > Sphingomonadales > Emcibacteraceae > Paremcibacter > Paremcibacter congregatus. The sequence continues at coordinate 3,475,680 of NZ_CP041025.1, read as the reverse complement.
GGATCGGAAGACAATGACATCACCGGGAATGCCTTTGTCGACAACCGGACCCAGGTGAAATATGTTGGCACCCGTTGGCTCGAATGGTCGACAGAAGGCCGGGGCAACTACTGGAGCGACAACAGCGCCTTTGATCTCGACGGGAATGGTATCGCCGATACGGTTTACCGGCCCAATGATCTGACCGACCAGATTCTGTGGCGCTATCCGGAGGCCAAACTGCTGGTCAACAGTCCGGCGGTGCAATTGCTGAAATGGGCCCAGTCGGCCTTTCCGGCGCTGCATCCGGGCGGGGTGGTCGATAGTGCGCCGCTGATGGATGTGCCGCCGCAATTCATAGAAAAAAACAACTTACAGGGCAAATGATGACAACAGGACCAAATATAAAATTGACGGGGGTGGCCAAGATCTACGGCACGACACCGGCGGTCAAGGCAGTGGATCTCGCGGTGGCGCCCGGCGAATGTCTGGCGCTTGTCGGCCATAACGGCGCAGGTAAAAGCACCCTGATCAAGATGGTGCTTGGCCTGGTGCAGCCCAGCAGTGGCGAGATTTCTGTCATGGGGCTTGACCCGCAGGCGCCGGGATTCCATGCCTTACGTAAGGATATCGGCTTCCTGCCGGAACAGGTGCTTTTCCAGAATAATATGACCGGGCGAGAGACCCTGAGCTTTTATGCCCGCCTCAAGGGCGCGCCGCTCGACAGTCTGGATGACCTTTTCCATAAAGTGGATCTGTTCGCCGCTGCCGATCAACGCATCTCGACCTATTCCAAGGGCATGCGGCAACGGCTTGGTCTGGCCCAGGCCCTGATCGGATCGCCGAAACTGCTGATTCTGGACGAACCGACCTCGGGGCTTGATCCTGTTTCGCGGCAGAATGTGTATGGCATCATCAATGCGGCCAAGCGGGACGGCGCGACGGTGCTGATTTCTTCTCATGCGCTGACCGAACTGGATGCGCGCATTGACCGGGTGGCCATCTTGAGCCGGGGTGATCTGGTGGCGCTCGGCAGGATTGCGGATCTGCGCCGCAATATCGGTCTTGCCTCCGACGTCACCCTCCGCGCCGCACCCGATGTAATGGCGAAACTGGCGCAACATTTTGACGGGGTGTATAGCCCGGATCATTTTATTAACGGCACCGCCATCCTGCCCTGTGCGCCGGATCAGAAAGTCGAATTCCTGCGGGAACTGGTCGATCTCAATCTGGAACTCAGCGATATTGTGGTCCATGATCCGAGCCTGGAAGAGGTATTTATGGCCTATAGCAGAGGTGCGGGCGGGGAGAAAAGTCATGGATAAGATATGGACCCTGCTGGCGAAAGAAGCCCGCGACGGATTTCGCAATCGCTGGGTGGTGATGATCACCCTGGTGATGACCGGACTTGCCCTGACCCTGAGCCTGCTCGGCAGTGCGCCCACCGGCAGCACCAGCGTCAATCCGCTGGCGGTGACGGTGGTCAGCCTGTCGTCTTTGAGCATTTTCTTCATACCCTTGATCGCCCTGCTGCTCGCCTATGACAGCGTGGTGGGGGAAGCCGAGCGCGGCACCCTGACCCTGCTGCTGGTGCATCCGGTGCGCCGGACCCAGGTGATTATTGGCAAATTCCTTGGACATGGTTTTCTGTTGTCGTTGGCGATCCTGATCGGTTATGGCGTTGCCGGACTGACCATTGCCCTGACCAGCGAGACGGGTTTTGCCGAACAACAATGGGGCAGCTTTAGCCGCTTGCTGCTGTCCTCGGTGCTGCTCGGCGCGATTTTCCTCGCCGTGGGCTATATGATCAGCGCCTGGGTCAGGGAACGCGGCATGGCGGCGGCGCTGGCGATTGGGGTCTGGCTGCTGTTCGTTTTGCTTTATGACATGGGCCTGCTGGCTCTGTTGGCGGCGGATGGCGACGGCGCGCTCAGTGGCGGGCTGGTCAAGGGACTGATGCTGGCCAATCCGACCGACAGCTACCGCATGTTTAATCTGACCGGCAGTCAGGATACGGCGCTGCTGTCGGGCATGGCGGGCCTCAGCGCTGATCATCGGGTGGCGGACAGTCATCTAGTGCTGATTATGGGGCTGTGGGTGGTGGTGCCACTGACCACTGCTTGTGCCATTTTTAACCGGAGGCAGTTATGAAAATTTACGCTCTTATCCTCAGTGTTCTGGTTCTGACCGCCTGTCAGGAAGAGATTGTCGCCCCGGACCCGGTGGCGCTGACCCGGGAGGCGGAAGGCTTTTACTGTAATATGATCGTCATTGATCATCCGGGCCCGAAAGCGCAGGTCTTTGAAAAGAACCGCGATCGGGCGATCTGGTTTACCTCGGTGCGCGATGCGCTGGCTTATAATATTCTGCCGGGGGAGGCGCAGCATGTTCTAGCGATCTATGTGCATGACATGGGACGAGCCGATAGTTGGGATCGTCCGAATGACGATGGCATCTGGATGAAGGCCAGCGCCGCTTATTATGTGATCGACAGCAATAGGCGCGGCGGCATGGGGGCCCGGGAAACCATTCCTTTCGGCGATCCGCGGAAAGCCGAAGCCTTCACGGTCGAGCATGGCGGACGGGTGGTGGCCTTCAATGATATCCCGACGGATTATCTGCTCGGGGATAGCGGCGAATATGGGAGCAATTCCGGTGAATAGACGGCGGTTTATCTCCATCAGCGCCGCCGCGATCGGCGTCGGGATGTTGCCGGGCGTGTCGTGGGCGCAGGGGGGAACGCCGTTGCGTTATTGGCAGGGGGCGGCCATGGGGGCGAAAGCCCAGATCCAGCTTTACGGCGCCGATGAGGCACAGGCCGAAGCGGTTTTTCGCCGCTGTCGGACGGAAATCGACCGGCTTGAGGGGATTTTCAGCCTCTACCGGCCGCAGTCGCAGATCAGCCGCCTGAACGAAACGGGCTTTCTTGATAACCCGCCACTGGAACTGCTGGACGTCATGTCGCGCTGTCAGGCCTGCTGGCAGAATTCCGGTGGCGCCTTTGATATCACCATTCAACCTTTGTGGCGGCTCTATGCCGATCATTTCGCGACAGCCCACGCCGATCCGGCCGGGCCGTCGGAGGCTGATATCCGCCAGACGTTAGAGCTGGTCGGCAGTGACAAGGTCACGCTGGGCTCGCGCCGCATCGAATTGCAAAAACCCGGCATGGGCATTTCCCTCAATGGCGTGGCGCAGGGCTATATCACCGACCGGGTGGTGGCGCTGTTGCGGGCGGCGGGCTTTGAGAATTGTCTGGTCTATATGGGCGAAACCTACGCCATGGGCCAGCATGATGATGGTCGCCCCTGGACGGCGGGCATATCTTCGCCCCTGCGGGACCGTAAAGTCCTTGCCCGGTTGCCGCTCCGGGATCAGGCGCTGGCGACTTCCGGCGGTTACGGCAGTCCCTTTTCCGATCAGAGCCGCCTGCATCATCTGCTCGATCCGCGCAGCGGCCATAGCGCCACTCATTACGGATCGGTATCTGTTGTTGCGCGGGACACGATGACCGCCGATATGCTGTCGACGGCGCTTTATGTTATGGCCCCGGACAAGCGCGACGACATCTGGGGGAAATATCCCGCGTTGTTGAAGGCGGTTTTTGTCGATGAGACGGGTCATCTGACGTCCTACCCGGCATAAAAAAAGGGCCCCCGACAGGGAGCCCTTGTGAGTTCAGGGTTAGGATAGGGTTAGAAACTATAACGCGCGGTCAGATACCACTGCCGCCCCCGGTCATAGAGACCTTCATAGGATTGGAAAGCATCGCCGATAATACCGGTATGGAGGTATTTCTCATCGGTGATGTTCTTGACCCCGAAAACAACAGTCATATTTTCATCGGCATTTTCCCAGGTCAGATTGGCGTTCAGCAGGTGATAACCGCCCTGATGGATCTGGACCGTATTGAAGGCGTCATTTTCAAATTGTGAACGGAAGGCCCAGTCGATCCGGGGCACCAGAGAGCCGTTCTGTCCCAACGAAATTTCCTTGGACATTGCGGCGCTGAAGGTCCAGTCGGACACCCGTTCAAGTTTCTTGTCTTTTGAAATAAGGGTGGTGACCGGGTCGATCGCATCATACTGCGCATCAAGATAGCCCATGCCGGCTTCGATAAACCAGCCGTCCGCCGGTGTCATCTGCATTTCCAGTTCGGCCCCCTTGATGGTTGCGGCCCCGGCATTTTTGGTGATCGGGGCAACGCCGGTATAGGTCTGGACCTGCATATCGGAATAATCGGTATAGAAGGTTGCGCCATTGAGCCGCAGCTTGCCGTCCATGCCGGAATATTTAAAGCCCAGCTCATAAACCCGCACGAATTCTGGCAGGAAGGTCGGAATCAGGTCGATATCCGGGGTGCCGGCGGGGGCGGTATAGGGTGCGACAATCGGCGGGAACACCCGCTGGGAAAAGCCACCCGATTTAAAGCCCTCGGAATAGCTGGCATAGGCCATCAGGTCATCGGACACGTCATAGGACAGATTGAGGTAGGGATCGAAATTATCGTAGGTCAGTTCTTTTTCCAGGAAAGGCAGCACCCGCTCTCCGGCCTGCATGAAGGGGGCGTCGAGCTGTGGATGCATTGACCCGGCAAAATAATTCTCATGAATGATCTGGTCGGGTTTGAATTTCTTCTTTTCGTCGGTATAGCGAATGCCGGCGGTGATGTGGAACCGGTCGGACACATCATAAGTGCCTTGGGCGAAGGCCGCGAGGCTCTGATTGTCATAGGTCCCGCCACTGCGGAAGCGCGACACGGTGAAATCCAGTTCATTCACGTTGTTGCCGGTTTCTTTAAAATAATACAGTCCGACAATCCAGTTGAGCTGATCCTCCAGAGCTGTGCCGAGAAACTGGACTTCCTGGGTGAATTGTTCCTGTTCCAGCAGGTCCTGGAACTGCGACACCCGGTGCGGTGAATGGTCGCCGTCGCGGGAGAAAGTGGCATCGAGATTGCGGTATGCGGTAATCGAACGCACAGAAATATCCTCACTGAAGGCCCAGTCTATATTGAGGTTGGCGGCCCAGAAATCGGTGTTGGAATAGGCGGGCGCCGTGCCGGAAGACCGGCTTTCTCCGTCGTAAACATATCGGTCATCATAACAGCCCGGCACCGCCAGGTTCAACGGGGCGTTCGGCAGGGCGCAGGGAATGGGGCCATTGCCGGCCGCCAGATTGGCGCCGACATTATGAATAACCGCCATGGGCGGGGTGTCCGGGTCTACCGGGTTGCCGTAATTCACGCCGATCAGGGTCAGGGCCGGGCCATTTTCCCGATCACGACTGGCCTCGAAGGAGAAGTTGATCTCCAGATCCTCGGAAGGGGTAAGCAGGAAGGACGCCCGCCCGGACAGGGTGTCGTCATCCCCGAGATCAACCCCGTCATCCCGCAGAACATAACCATCCTGGGACAAATAGGCGCCGGAGAATTTGGCGAAGAAATTATCCGCCAGCGGCAGGTTGACGGTTGCTTTCAGGTCGAGGCGGTCGTCACTGCCATAAGTGGCGGAAACTTTACCGGCCAGGGTTTCATGAGGTTTCTGGGTGGTGATGCTGATGGCGCCGCCGATGGTGTTGCGGCCAAACAGGGTGCCCTGGGGGCCTTTCAACACTTCAATGCGTTCCACATCCACCAGATCCAGAATGCCGCCAACGGATCGGGCGATATACACCCCGTCGACATAAAGACCAACCCCCGGATCAACGGTGGGCAGAAATTCCTTTTGCCCGACGCCGCGAATATAGATGGCGGCGGAATTGCTCGCCCCGCCAAAGCTCGGGTTATTCTGGAAGGACAGGTTGGGGGTGAATTGAGCGATTTCCCCCACATTGGTCACACCGCGGTATTCCAGGCTACTGCCGGAAAAGGCGGAAATGGCGATCGGCGTGCTCTGCAGGCCCTCTTCCCGTTTACGGGCGGTGACGGTAATCTCTTCCAGTAACCAGCTGGTGCTGTTGGCGGCGGGGGCGTCCTGCGCAACCGCCACCGGTGTGAGAAGGGCAGAGGCCAGTAATGTACTGCATAAAAAACGCCCTGAAAGTCCTGAATATTTATTTGGCATAAAAGCCTCCACTATAAGGTTATGATTTTTTTGTTCTGGCATGACGGGTCATGGCTAAGATAATTTAACCTGTTAAGTATTTGGCATTAGGCAGGGGAAGGGCTATTCAGATAACGCAGGCATTATCTCGGTTATGCAATTTTCGCATATAATAAAGGCCTGGCCCCGAAGGAGGACCAGACCTGATAAAATAAATGTTCCGGCGTCGACCTAGCGATTTGCGCCGGGCACCCACAGGACATCATCGGCGCCGTTGTTGTTCAGGGCGCGGCCCATGACAAAGGCGTGATCAGACAGACGGTTGAGATAACGGATCACCACCGGGTTGATGTCTTCGGTTTCGGCTGTCTGAACCAGTAACCGTTCGGCGCGTCGGACAATGGTGCGACACAGATGCAGCGCCGCCGCCGCCGGACTGCCGCCGGGCAGAATAAAACTGTTCAGTGGCGCGAGATCGGCATTCATCTGATCAATTTCATTTTCCAGACGCGTGACCTGAGCCTCAATGATGCGCAGTTCATACTGGGGATCAACAGACCCGGCCGGGGTCGAGACATCGGCGCCGGCATCAAACAGGTCATTCTGAATCCGCGACAGCATGACGTCATGTTCGCCCGTGGTATGCAGGCGGGCAAGGCCGTAGGCGGCGTTGGCCTCGTCAATGGTGCCATAAGCCTCAATCCGCGGAGCGTATTTCGGCTGGCGGCTACCATCGCTCAATGACGTCTGTCCCTTGTCGCCGCCCCGGGTATAGATTTTGGTCAGTTTAACCATCCGGATCGCCTTTAGGTATAGAGATACAGATACAGCACGACGAGGGCCAGGGTGACGAACTGAGACGCGACCCGCAACTGCATCATCCGGTTGCCATGCTTTTTGTTGAAGTTGCCGCCCTGACTCATGGTTGCAACGCCAAGAATCATAACGCCGCCAGTAAAGACCACCCCGATAATAATCAGAATAAGAAGCCAGTTCATATCATTATATTCCTTTTATTGCCTGCATTTTAGCAGATTAGTTTTAGAAAAAGCCGTTTATACGCATAATATGCCTTTTTTGGGCAATTAAATACTATTTTCTTGGCGTTTACAGGCGCAGGCTATAGGGTTTTGCGCCAAAGAGGAAGCAATAAATAATTTCTTCAAAATGGGAAGTGAATATGGGTTCTTTACGTTGGGTGGGGGCTGTTGCCGCCGCCGTTGTCACCTTCTCCGGCACATCCATATCTACTGTTACCGCTGAACAGGTGGAAAGCAATGATATTGATCAGTCTTTGCTGTGGCTGGAAGAAGTGGAGGGGGAAAAAGCGCTAGACTGGGTTCGCACACAGAATGCGGCCACTCTGGCAAAACTGACCAAAGACCCAATGTTCTCCGGTTTCAAACAACAGGCCTATGATATTCTCACCGCAGCAGATCGTATTACCTCCGGCACATTGCGCGGGGGCTATGTGTATAATTTCTGGCGCGACAAGACCCATGTGCGCGGCATTTGGCGTCGGGCGACGGTTGAAAGCTACAAGGCCGGCGCGGCGGAATGGGACACGCTGCTGGATGTGGATGCCCTGGCGAAAGCGGAAGATAAAAACTGGGTCTATAAAGGCGCCAGTTGTCTGGCCCCGGATTATACCCGTTGTCTGATTGATCTGTCCCCTGGCGGCACCGACGCGACCACCTATCGTGAATTTGACGTGACAGCCAAGGCGTTTGTTGATGGCGGTTTTCAGGTGCCATTGGCCAAAACCAACCTGGGCTGGGAAGATCAGGATACCCTGTTGATTGGCACGGATTGGGGACCTGACGATCAGGGTGTTTCGGCCATGAACAGTTCCGGTTATCCCCGGATCATGAAACGCTGGAAACGCGGTACGCCACTGGCCGATGCGACGACAGTGCTGGAAACAGGGCATGAGGAAACATTCTCCTTCCCGTTCAGTTTCGATCGGCCGGAAGGCAAGGCCGTTTTTGTCATGCGGGGCCATGATTTTTACCATGCAACCTATTATCTGGTGGACGGGAACGGACAACTTCAGGAACTGCCGCTGCCGAAGAAAATAGGCGTTTCCGGCATGTTCAAAGGTCAGATTCTGGTGATCCTGAAAGAAGACTGGCGCGGCCATAATAAAGGCGGTTTGGTGAGCTTTGACCTGCAGGCCTTCCGCGACAGCGGCGAGATTGCCACGCTTACCCCGGTTTTTGATCCGGGCCTTGCCGGCACCATCGAGAATGTCGTGGTCACGAAAGACAAGGTTTATACCGTCGGGCTTGAGCATGTCTCAAGCCGCATCCGGGAGTTCTCTCTGGATAAAGGTGTCTGGCAGGGCCGCAAGATTGATTTTGGCGGTGAAGATGTCTTCTCCATCAAATCGGCCAGCGGCAGCAGCAACGACATGTTGATGGCGCGGGATGGTCTGTTGACACCACCAAGTCTGTATTTCGTCAATTTTGTCGCGGGCGAGGAAGTCAAGTTGCAGTCTTTGCCGCCGCGGTTCGATACAAAAGACCTGAAGCTGGAAAAACGTTTCGCCATCAGTAAAGATGGCACGAAAATTCCTTATTTTATCGTCTATAAAGACGGTGCCAAACTGGATAAATCAACGCCGGTTCTGCAGTATGGTTATGGCGGGTTCGAAATTTCCATTTTGCCGCATTATAGCGGGTTACGGGGCAAGTTGTGGCTTGAAAAAGGCGGCGCATATGTGATCGCCAATATCCGCGGTGGCGGCGAATACGGCCCACGCTGGCATCAGGCGGCGTTGCTGGAAAATCGTCAGCGGGCCTATGAAGATTTCTTCGCCGTCGCCGAAGAAGTCCAGAACAGCGGTCTGAGTTCCCCGGAACATTACGGTATTGATGGCCGCAGCAACGGTGGCCTGCTGATGGGCGTTTCCTTTACCCAGCGGCCCGACCTGTTTAATGCGGTGATTTGCGGTGTGCCTTTGCTTGATATGAAACGCTACAACAAACTGCTGGCCGGCGCGAGCTGGATGGCGGAATATGGCAATCCGGATACCGATGACTGGGACTTTATCCAGAAATATTCGCCGCTTCAGAATCTGAAAAAAGACATGGATTACCCGACCGTCTATTTCTTTACCTCGACCAAGGACGACAGGGTTCACCCGGGACATGCCCGTAAAATGGCGGCCAAGATGGCGGCGTACGGTCATCCGTTCTATTATTATGAGAATATTGAGGGCGGTCATAAGGGCAACGCCAATTATGATCAGGAAGCCACCATGCGCGCTCTGGAATATGTCTATCTCTGGCGGCAGTTAGGTCAGAATTGAGGGGAGGCAGGCAAGCGGTTCCGATAGAAGAACCGCGCATGCAGAGGGGGAAGAAGGCATCATCATAAGATGCCATATAAAAGATCGGTGAAGAGGCCTTAAGGCCCGCATGAACGGTCAGTTGGGATTGTCAGACTTTCGGGTCTGGCGGGATAATCCTCGAAAAGGGCAGAGTCCCGATAACTCGGGCCCTCATAACTTGGGACAGGCAGCGGAAGTTGTCTGTCTCATTTATATTTTGGGGGACGTGATTTGGTTCTTTTGGCTGTTTGGGGTATGATGCACCTGAATTGGGATGCAATAAGGATGACATCAGGTGGGGACTGAAATTGTTCGATATTATTCAAGTGTAAATGAAGCCCGTATCGCCCGGGGATATCTGGAAAGCCACGGCATTACAGCCTGGCTGCGGGATGCTCACATTATTGAGCAGCAATGGTATTACACCACCACCATCGGGGATGTGAAGCTTTGTGTGCTCGCGCCGGACAGGGCGGCGGCCGACTGCCTTTTGGCAGACATCGAACAACGTTATCATAAAAGCATCGCGCATCAATGCCCGACCTGTTCATCTGCAAAACTCACCCGTTATCGCCGCTATACCGAGAAGCAGTTTTCCGTTCTGGGCATATTGGCCCTGTTGTTTCCCATTTTGCTGCCATTTTATGTGCCGCCAATGAAATATGGTTTTGTCCGCTGTTTACAGTGTCAGGCTGATTTTTATGATGATTTACAGGGCGGTGCACTGAGGCCTGTGGGAGGGCCGCTGGTGACAATCCCGCGGCTGGTTTTTGTCTATCTGCTCCTGATGGCAGGGCGTTATCTGTAAGATCTGCCCCTGCCCAAAAAAAATGACCGCGCGGCGGTGAGGCCGGCGGTCAGTTGGGATTGTCAGAACAATCGTCCTGACGGGGATAATTCTGTGTTCGCGGATCAGCTGTGCCTGATCCAGCGGAGGAATCGTAAATCTGTATATGTCTATATGTACGCCATATGAGATAAATTGCAAATATTATTCTGATTTTTCTTATAATATTGAACAATAGTTGTCCATACAATCAAAAAAAGAGTAATTATAGTATAGATCCCTTATTTATGCCAACAGGCGTCTGGCGATGACATCGGCCTGAATTTCGGCCGCGCCTTCGAAAATATTGAGGATACGTGCATCACAGAGCACGCGGCTGATCTGATATTCCAGCGCATAACCATTGCCGCCATGAATCTGCAATGCATTGTCGGCGGTGCTCCAGGCGACGCGTGCCCCGAGCAGCTTGGCCATGCCGGCTTCGATATCGCAGCGTTTATCCTCGTCTTTCTGACGGGCGGCGAAATAGGTCAGTTGCCGGCACATCATGATTTCCACGGCGGCCAGGGCAATTTTGCTGTGGACCCGGGGGAAGCCATAGATCGGTTTGCCAAACTGCACCCGTTCGGTGGCGTAACGCAGGCCGAGCTCTAACGCGCATTGGGCGACCCCAAGGGCGCGGGCGGCGGTCTGAATGCGCGCCGATTCGAAGGTGGTCATCAATTGCTTGAAGCCATTGCCCTCTTCGCCGCCGAGCAGGTTTTCAGACGGCACCGTGAAATTATCAAAGCCAAGCTCGAATTCCTTCATGCCCCGGTAGCCGAGCACTTCGATCTCGCCGCCGGTCATGCCGTCGGTCGGGAAAGGATTGTCATCTGTGCCGCGCGCCTTTTCGGCGAGAAACATGCTCAGGCCTTTATAGCCCGGCTGATCCGGATTTGTGCGCACCAGAAGGGTCATGACATCGGCGCGGGCCGCATGGGTGATCCAGGTCTTGTTGCCGGTGATGCGATAGAGATCGCCGTCTTTCACCGCGCGGGTCTTGAGGGAGCCAAGGTCGGAGCCGGTGTTAGGTTCGGTGAAGACCGCCGTCGGCAGGGTTTCACCCCTTGCAATACGGGGCAGCCATTTCTTTTTTTGCTCATCCGTGCCGCCGCCCATGATTAATTCGGCGGCAATTTCCGAGCGGGTGCCGAGAGAACCGACGCCGATATAGCCGCGGCTGAGTTCTTCGGAGACAATGCACATGCTGGTCTTGCCGAGTTCCGAGCCGTCATATTCTTCCGGAATGGTCAGGCCAAAGACGCCCATCTCGCTCATCTTGTCGATGATTTCCATGGGGATATAGTCATCTTTCAGGTGCCATTCATGGGCGTGGGGAATGACTTCCTCATTGGCGAAACGGCGGAACTGATCGCGGATCATTTCATACATTTCGTCAAGACCGGGATTGCCGAAGGCCCCCGTGTCGACACTATGTTCGATCAATCCGGCGAGCCGGGCGCGGTTTTCCGGCGTGTTGCCCGTGTCGATCAAACTTTTGACCTCGGGGGTATAGAGCGCATGCACCGCGTCATCATCGACCCACATATCGGCCGGACGGATGATCTCGGTCTGGCTCATGGCGATGCCGCCCCACAGCTGACTGAGATATTCGCCAAAACCGATGCGGACGATCAGTTCTTCCAGATCGGTGAATTTATCCTCGGCGTCAAGGGCCAGGGCCCAGGCCAGGGTCTGGCGCAGGGTTTCCACATAAGTGGCGAGCCAGGAAAAGCCGTGGGAGGCGAACTGGTTCTGCTCCATAAGGCTGCGGTCAAGTTTACCGTCAACCGTCAGATGCTGTTTCAGGGATGTGCGCGCGGCGTCGGCATAGGTGCCGGCGGCGGCGGTGGCCGCCGCGCAATTCTTGAAAAGATCGCTGCTCATCCGTTGTTCCCCGCTTCGACACAATCTTCAAAAGTATGCAGGCCAGGGCGTTTGGCGCTGACCAGCACGGCCATGTTGCCGGGCTTATGCTGGTTCTTCCACATTTTGGTATGGGCCGGGGGGATATCCTCCCAGGAGAAAACTTCTGACATGCAGGGGTCGATACGCCGCTCCACCACCAGCTGATTGGCTTGGGAGGCCTGCTTGAGGTTGGCGAAATGGCTACCCTGAATACGTTTTTGCCGCATCCAGACGAAACGGGCGTCAAAGGTCAGGTTAAAACCGGTGGTGCCGGCGCAGAAAACCACCATGCCGCCGCGTTTGACCACGAAACAGGAAACAGGGAAGGTGGCCTCGCCCGGATGTTCAAAGACGAAATCCACGTCATTGCCTTTGCCGGTAATGGCCCAGATGGCTTTGCCGAATTCGCGGGCTTTCTTGTTATAGGCGGCGTAGACCTCCTGATCTCCCACTGGCGGCAATTGGCCCCAGCAGTCAAAATCATTGCGGTTGATAACACCCTTGGCGCCGAGGGACATGACAAAATCGCGTTTGCTTTCATCGGAAATCACCCCGATGGCATGGGCGCCGGCGGCGGCGATCAATTGCACCGCCATGGAGCCGAGGCCACCAGACGCGCCCCAGACCAGAACATTATGGCCCGGCCGCAGGATATGGGGCCGATGGCCGAACAGCATGCGATAGGCGGTGGCCAGCGTCAGGGTATAGCAGGCGCTTTCTTCCCAGGTCAGATGGCGGGGACGATGCATCAGCTGCCGGGCCTGAACCCGGGTGAATTGCGAGAAGGAACCGTCCGGGGTTTCATAGCCCCAGATTTTCTGGGATGGACTGTTCATGGGATCGCCGCCGTTGCATTCCTCATCATCACCGTCATCCTGGTTACAATGGACGACGACTTCATCACCGACCTTGAAGCGTTTTACCCGGCGACCGACTTTATAGACAATCCCGGACGCATCGGAACCGGCGATATGGTGATCTGATTTATGGACATCGAAGACGGACATGGGGATGCCGAGCCCGGCCCAGACGCCATTGTAGTTCACCCCGGCGGCCATCACCAGAATCAAGACCTCGTCAGATTCAATTTCCGGAACGTCAACCACTTCCTGCTGCATGGCCTGTTCCGGGGGACCCTGGCGGTCGCGACGGATGACCCAGGCGTGCATTTTCTTTGGAACATGGCCAAGGGGCGGAATTTCGCCGACGTCATACAGGTCCTTGATTTCGAATTTTCCTTCAAGGGTATTGAGATCAGGCTGTTCTGTTTCGATTTGGTCTGTCATTTTTTACCTCATTAGTCCTATACCATACTGATTCTATCGCAACGCAACATGCCTTAACTCAACTTACGTGCGTGTAAATGCGCCGTTTCTGTTGCGGGCTCTATGGTTTTATCGTAACCTATTTTTTTGTTGCACTGCAATAATAATTATATTATTTCTTAAAAAAGGTCTAGAGGGTAATTATATTTTATTTTCTGGGTAATATTTATGCGATAGAAAATTAGAACAGGCGTATGATATACTAATAACCAGTCGCCGCAAAGTAAGGGAAGCAGATAATATGTCATCTCCAACGGAAGCCCCGAAGGCATCTCATGGTACGCCGGTCAAAGATCGGCCCTGGCTGTTCCGGACGTATTCCGGCCATTCTTCTGCGGCCGCTTCCAACGAACTTTACCGCACGAATCTTAAAAAAGGCCAAACGGGCCTGTCGGTGGCCTTCGATCTGCCGACCCAGACCGGTTATGACAGCGATCATGTGCTGGCCCGGGGCGAGGTGGGCAAGGTCGGGGTGCCGATTTGCCACCTGGGCGACATGCGCACCCTGTTCAAGGATATCCCGCTGGAACAGATGAACACCTCGATGACCATTAACGCGCCGTCCCCGTGGCTGCTGGCGCTTTATGTTGCCGCCGCCGAGGAACAGGGGGCGGACCGCGCCAAGCTTTCCGGCACAGTGCAGAATGACATCATCAAGGAATATCTCAGCCGCGGCACCTATATCTTTCCGCCGGCGCCGAGCATGCGTCTGATCACCGATGTGATCAGCTTCACCTATAAGGAAATCCCCCGCTGGAATCCGACCAATGTCTGCAGCTATCATCTGCAGGAAGCGGGGGCGACGCCGGTGCAGGAACTGGCCTTCGCGCTGGCGACCTCGATCGCGGTTCTGGACGCCATCAAGGCGGGCGGTCAGGTGGCGGCAGAAGATTTCCCGAAAGTGGTGGGCCGCATCAGCTTTTTCGTCAATGCCGGGATGCGGTTCGTTACCGAAATCGCCAAGATGCGCGCCTTTGTTGAATTGTGGGACGAAATCACCCGCGAACGCTACGGCGTGGAAGATCCGAAGTACCGTCGCTTCCGCTATGGGGTTCAAGTCAACAGTCTGGGCCTCACGGAACAGCAGCCGGAAAATAACGTCTATCGCATCATGATCGAGATGCTGGCGGTGGTGCTCAGCAAGAATGCCCGCGCCCGGGCGGTGCAATTGCCCGCCTGGAACGAGGCGCTCGGTCTGCCGCGGCCCTGGGATCAGCAATGGTCTTTGCGCCTGCAACAGATCATGGCGATGGAAACCGATCTGCTGGAATATGGTGATTTGTTTGACGGCTCCCATGTGATGGACGAGAAGGTTCAGGCCCTGAAGGCTGAAACCCGGGCGGAAATTGACAAGATCGAAGCGCTGGGCGGCGCCATTGCGGCAGTGGAAAACGCCTATATGAAAAACCTGCTGGTGGGATCGAACAGCGCCCGACTGCAGGCGATTGAGCAGGGCACGCAGACGGTGGTCGGGGTCAATCAATATACCGAAACCGCCCCGTCTCCGTTGATGGAAGGCAATGACGGCGGCATTATGACCGTTGATCCGAAGGCCGAAGCCGAGCAGATCGCCCGGCTTGAGTCCTGGCGCGCCGCGCGGGATGACGCGGCTGTCGCAAAAGCTTTGGCGGACCTGAAACAGGCGGCCGAGACAGGCGAAAATATTATGGAGCCGAGCATCGCGGCGGCGAAGGCCGGGGTCACCACCGGCGAATGGGGACAGGCGTTGCGGGATGTTTTCGGGGAATATCGCGCCCCCACCGGGGTCAGCAGCGAACTGAAAGACGGGGAGGCGGAGAAATTCGCCGCGATTCGGGAGAAAGTTGGCGAGATTGGCAAAACCCTCGGGGCGGATATCCGCTTCCTCGTTGGCAAGCCGGGACTGGATGGCCATTCCAACGGCGCGGAACAGATTGCCGTGCGGGCTCAACAGGCGGGCATGACGGTGTTTTATGACGGCATTCGCCTGACGCCAAAGGAGATTGTATCTTCGGCGCTGGAGCATAAGGTGCATGCGGTGGGGTTATCGATTTTGTCAGGATCACATATCCCGCTGGTCCGGCAGGTGATGACGTTGATGACGGAGGCCGGACTTGGCGAAGTGCCTGTGGTGGTTGGCGGTATTATCCCGGAACAGGATGAGCAGGCGCTGCTGGATATGGGGGTCACCCGTATCTACACACCGAAGGATTATCAGATGACCGACATCATGGAAGACATTGCCGATGTGGTCGGACGGCGTCACAACAGTTATCCTTTCTAAGGAATAGGCAGAAAAGAGAGGAATTTATCTGTGTCTTTGCCGAAGGATCGTGTATGATGGACCGCAAGTTATTGTGTGATTTTTTTTGTACGAAAGTGTTGTTTTGCCCAAATTGGGGATTCAAAAATATTATGTGATTTTTCTCCTCGCTCTGGCAGGATTTCTGGTGTGCAGCTTTTCGCTGCGGGCCGAAGAAGAATCCTCTATAGAGCCTTTTCGTTTTGCCGCCCAGCAGTTCATTGATAAAGCCCGGCCGTTATATGGTCAGGATATCCACTATGGCCTGAAATCGGCAGAGGTACTGATCACCGATGCGGCCACTCCGGAAAATCTGGAACAGGTTTTTCTGGTATTGAATTATTACTATGCCCTTGAAGATAAAGAAAAGATGCGGGCCTATGCGGATCAACTGGCGGTATTGGCACAGAAACTAGACCGGCCGGATATGACCCGGCTTGTAGAAATCTACCGGTCTTATACCCTGGCGCTGGACGGGGATTATAACGCGGCCATCCGCGAACTGGAAGCGCAATTAAAGACAGCTCTGGAGATCCGGGATCATCTGGCGGCAGTCATGTTATATGACGCCTTGGCGTTGTTGGAACCTTTTCAGGGGGAGTTCTATATTGCCCTGCAATATGCCGAAAAGGCCACGCGTCTGTTACGCCATGTGCCCTATGAAAAGCGGCTGCGACTCCATCTTTATAACACGCTGACCTATGTTTATACGGAACTGGAAGATCTGGACAAAACTCTTGAATTCGCCAATTTGGCGCTGGATATGGTCAAGGAAACCGGCCTGTATATGGATATTTCAACGGTGGTCTATAATGTGGGGCTGGCGTTGCAAAGCGAAAAGAACTACGTCCTGGCGGACCGGTACCTTGAGGAACTGCTGATCTTTTACAAAGAATCAGGGCAGGTGGAACAGAATATTTATCCTTATTATGGTCTGGCGTTGAATGCCTATGAGCAGAAAAAATATCCCTTGTCGCTATCGTATGTGGAACGGGCGCTGCTTTTTGCCGATACGTCAGAGGATTTCGCGGTGTCGTTGCGGCAATTGGGGGCAGAACTGTATGCCTTGACCGGGCAGGTGGATAAAGCGCGGGACTATCGCAGCAGGGTTGAGGCCTTTTTTAGCGCCAATCCGTCATACCAAAACAGCCAGTGGGCCAACCTTAATCTGCGCATGGATGCGGAAATTGCCTTTGCGGAGGGCCGTTATAAGAATGCTTACAGGATTTTTGCGCAATATAACGAGAAGGCGCTTGCGCAAGCAGAAAAATCTTTTTCCAATGATGTCTATAAGCTGAGGGCCGGGCTGGAAGCCACCATGCGGATCGAAAAGGCGGAGCAGGGAATTTTACTGGAGCGCGGCGAGCTGAAAATACAGCAGATGATGTTCCTGGTCGGCGCCTTTCTGGTGGTGCTGGTGGTTGTTCTCGGGGCGCTTGTGGTTCAGCGCCGGACGGTTGTTGCATTGGAGAGGAGCCAGAGAGAGGCGGAAGACGCCAATCAATCCAAGACCGAATTTCTGGCCAATATGAGCCATGAACTGCGTACGCCGTTGAATGCGATTATCGGGTTTTCCGAAATGATGACGGGAAAGGTATACGGGCCTCTCGGGCATAAAAATTATGACGAGTATGCCGATATGATCAACAGCAGTGGTCATCATCTGCTGAATATCATCAGCGATATACTTGACATGTCGAAAGTGGAAAATGGGGCGCTGGCGCTGCATGAACTTGAATGCGACCTTGTTGAATTTGTTCAGGCCGCGATTCGTGTGTTTGCTGATCAGGCGCGTGACCGCGACATTGCCCTGCAACTGGACGCACCGGATAATCTGCCTCTGCTGAGCGCGGATCTCAGGATTTTGAACCAGATCTTGTATAATGCTTTGTCCAATGCCCTTAAATTCAATCGACAAGGCGGGCGGATTGAAATCAGTCTTATGCAAAAGCCAGATACAGGCGGCATGCGGATTATGGTATCCGATACAGGGATTGGCATGACGGAAGAAGAACTTGTTCATGTGATGAAACCATTTGCCCAGGTGCAGAACAGCCTGACCCGCGCCCACGAAGGCACCGGATTGGGGTTGCCGCTTATGGCGGCGTTTATGAAATTGCACGGGGGGACGTTGGACGTGACGTCGGAGAAAGATCAGGGAACAACCCTGATCATGGACTTTCCCCCGAGCCGGACGCTTTAAGGTTAAAATATAGCCTTTCGTTTCACCATCCCGGATGCTAATGTTCGGGATATTGTAAAAAACCATAAGAGACCATCCCATGAAGAAAATTTCGTTGCTTGTTGCTTTTCTCCTTACCTTCTTCACCGTTCCGGCGATTGCAGCTGATGACAAGGCGGCAATAAACGCCTTGGTTGATGGCTTTCACGCCGCCGCCGCCGCCGCTGACAAAGAAGCCTATCTTGGCCATATGACTGCGGACGGGGTCTTTATGGGCACGGATGACTGGGAACGTTGGGCCATGCAGCCGGATTTCCAGAATTATGTTGCGGAACGGTTTAAGGGCGGTACGGGCTGGACCTATAAATCTGTCGAACGCCATATTGCTTTTGACCCGACAGGCAAAGTGGCCTGGTTTGACGAAATCACCAAGTCGGAAAAATGGGGATTGTTCCGGGGGACTGGCGTGGTTCTGAAAGCTGCGGACGGCTGGAAGATCGCGCATTACTCCATGAGCGTTCTGGTGCCCAACGAAGCCTGGGTGCCGATTTCCGATCTCGCCAAGGCCGCGGTCAAAAGACGCGACGCCGACAAGAAATAATCACATCTAATGCGCCAGTTCATCCGAAAGGATGAACTGGACAATGTCCTTTACGTGACATTCCGTGCTGTCGATTTTCGGCAGACATACTTCCGTATCGCGCAGCAGGATGGGATATTCGGTGCAGCCGAGGATCACGGCTTCCGCCCCTTCGGCTTTGAAGGCGGCAATCAATCGTGCGAAATAGTCCTGCGCCTCGGGGGAAAAAACGCCGTGTGACATTTCTTCATAGAGATAATGTTGCATCCGGTCGCGATCCGCTTTTTCCGGCACCAGGGTTTCGACGGCAAACTTTTCATTTAATCGTCCGCGCACAAAGTCGCCTTCCATGGTATATACCGTGCCGAGCAAGCCGACCTTTTTCCAGCCCTGTGCGGCGATCACCTTGCCGACTGCATCGGCGATATGCAGCACCGGAATATTCAGCGCGGCCTGCAGCTGGTCATAGACATGATGAGTGGTATTGGCGCAGAGGGCGACCGCTTTTACCCCGACAGACTGAAAGTCCAGTCCGGCAGTAATCAGCATTTTCGCGACCCCGCCCCAGTCATCGGCTTTCTCCAGATCGTGGATCACTTTTTGATTCATGGTGGTGACCATCAGGGGCGGATTGGTGTTATTGCCAAAGGTGATGTTCACGCTGTGATTAATACCGCGATAATAGTCGATGGTGGAATACCATGAGGTCCCGCCGATCAGTCCGAATTTTTGCATTATATTTCATTCCTTATCATCCGCATACTGTCTGCTTAAGACGGCGGCGCTTCGCTTAAAGGGTAATTTGGGTCATAAGATCTTCCGGGGCCTGACCTTCTGTGCGCATCTGAAAAAGGCTTTTGGCATTATCGCGCTTGGCATAACGCCAGCCGTTTTCGTCAGTGAGCAAGTCATGATGACGGTAGAGAGGCGGCGCATAACCAAGCAGATGTTGCAGTAATCGGTGCAGATGTGTGGCGAGAAACAGGTCATTTCCCCGGATCACATGGCTGATGCGCTGCAGGTGATCGTCGACCACCACCGATAAATGGTAGCTGGTTGGGATATCTTTGCGCGCCAGAACCGCATCCCCGAGTACATGCTGCAGGATTTCCGGTGTTGCGATCTGCTGCCCGGCCTCGAGGTCGGTCCAGGTCAAGGCGTCGGTCCCCTTGCGGGCGAGCGCCCGGGTCATGTCAAGCCGCAGGGCGAAGGGCGTTCCCGCCTGATGGCGTTGCTGCCTTTCCTGTGGTGTGAGGTGGCGACATGTACCGGGATAGGTCGGGCCTTCGCTGCTATGGTGCGCCAGATCATGGGGCGCATAGCCGCTGTTTTTGATTTCGGCCCGGATTTCCTTGCGGGTGCAGAAACAGGGATACAGCAAACCCTGAGCATCGAGCTGATCCAGTGCCGCTTGGTAATCGGCGAGATGTTCGGATTGGCGTCGCACCGGGGTCGGCCAGTGGAAGCCGAGCCAGGCGAGGTCGTCATAGATCGCCTGTTCATATTCCGGTTTACAGCGTCCGCCATCAATGTCTTCCATGCGCAGCAGGAAATGACCGCCGTGCCGGGCGGCGAAGTCGGCATTCAGCCAGGCGGAATAGGCATGGCCCAAATGCAGATGCCCGGTGGGGCTCGGGGCAAAGCGGGTGCGGACAGACAGGGGCGGGCTCATGGGGGAACTTTGCGTCATAGGGTCGCCAAGGTTAACTTTTATGGAGAGGGCATGATATCCGGTTAAGACCAAAATGAATAGCAAAAACAAGCCTTCCGGGTGGCGCGGGGCTCTGCACTATACCAGGGAATATATAAACCGTAACCGAAATACCTATCGGGTGTAACAGGCGATTGTTATTGGGGAATGGCCATAATAATGTTATGATTAAGCATTCGAGATATGGCCCGTTTCTGTTTTGTATTTTTGAGCGATGAACGGTTAAGATGTGAGGAGATGAATTGTGCCCCTATCTCATGCCCAGGATGTACGACATATGCCGCTGGAGGCCTGTCCGGCGCTGGTGCTGAATGCGGATTTCAAGCCATTAAGTTATTTTCCCTTGTCGTTATGGTCCTGGCAGGATGTGATCAAGGCGATATATCTGGACCGGGTGGCGGTGGTCGAGGAATACGACAAAGTGGTTCATTCACCATCGGCGGAAATGAAACTGCCCAGCGTGATTTCGCTGAAGGAATATGTCAAACCCAACGTTCACCCCAATTTTACCCGATTTAATGTGTTCTTGCGGGACCGGTTTACTTGCCAGTATTGTGGGCATGTGGCGGGTACCGGGCGGGACTTGACCTTTGATCATGTGATCCCGCGGCGTCAGGGCGGACGCACCAGCTGGGAGAATATCACCTCGGCCTGTCCGGCGTGCAATTTCAAAAAGGGCGGCCGCACACCGCAACAGGCCCGCATGCATT
Source organism: Paremcibacter congregatus (assembly GCF_006385135.1). Lineage (GTDB taxonomy): Bacteria > Pseudomonadota > Alphaproteobacteria > Sphingomonadales > Emcibacteraceae > Paremcibacter > Paremcibacter congregatus. The sequence goes on along the minus strand of NZ_CP041025.1, from coordinate 3,454,800 downwards.
TGCGCACCAAACCCTACAGGCCGACCGTCTTCTCCCTGCAGAATGTCGGTCGCGCTTTCCCGCCCAATTATCTTCATGATAGCTGGCGGGATTTTCTTTACTGGGATAGCGAACTGGACAGTTGAGACGGAAGGCCTAAATCCGTTCGGCGACCTTGATCACCGTGCGGCATCCCAGTTTGATCATACCGGACAGCAGCGCATACCCCGGGGCTTCCTGTGCGCCGAGTTCAATGGCCGTGTCTTTATGTTCAAGCTCTTCCTGACGGAATTTTTCCAGTTCTGTCGCTAGCGGCGCTTCGTCTGCATCGAGATTTTCAATCTGATCGGCATAATGCTGATCAATCACCGTTTCGACCGCTTCTGTGCAGACCATGGCGGCTTTTTCGCCAAGCAGGGCCGTGCCGGCGCCGAGGGCGAAACCGGCCACATGCCAGAGGGGGGTGAGCAGGGTTGGCCGCGCGCCACGTTCACGGATCAGGTCGTTGAAACGGGCCAGATGCACATCTTCCTGTTCCTTCATATGCTGGATCGTTGGCCGCAGGGGGTGGTTGTCGCCAAGCACCGCGAGTTGACCCTGGTAAATGCGCACCGCGCCATATTCGCCGGCCTGGTCAACCCGCAGCAGGCGGTCGATCATTTTTTCTTTCGTCAGCGGTGGCGGCACTGGAGGTTTTCTTTCTGGCGTTGTCATGCTGTGCGGACCTCTCGTTTGCGTAGAGCCGCCGCCAGCGCCAGGGTCACGAACAGGGCGGTGGCGAGCGAGATCAGGAAATTGTATCCGGCCATGGAAATGCCAAACATGTCCCAGGCGATTTCATCACAGAGGATCAGTTTGGTTTCCATCATGCTGTCGAACAGGCTGTCCATGTCGGTGGCCTGGGTCTGGCCGTTGGTGGTGCAGGTGCTGGGGCCTTGCCACCATTTTTGCTCGACCCCGGCATGAAACCCGGCGGCGGCGACGCTGATGTCCAGGGCGATGGTGGTGCCCCAGGCAGCGATGGTGCGGGCGTCGCCCTTCAGCAGCATACCGGCGCCGGCCACGCCAAGGATGGCGAAATGGGCATAGCGCTGCCACCAGCAGAGATCACAGGGGGGATAGCCGCCAATATACTGAAACGCATAGGCGCCGGCCAGAAGCGATGCGGACATCAGAAAAGCCAGCTGCAGGGGGTTGCGCCAGAAATACGGGATCAGTTTCGTCATGGGACCTCTGTTCTGTGACATATTTCATACACTTGATTATCGGATTTTATCAGAATACTGCCTGGTGGAAATAGTTCAATAAGAAATCGACCGCTGTTATGGAAAATATGCTGAATCAGGATCTGGACTGGGATCTGATCAAACATAACCTATTAGAACATAATCATTATGCCGCCTCTGGCAATCACCACTTGGCTGCGGCTGACTGAACCTCGCCTTAAACGTATTTCAAGGCGAGGAAACTGCCCACCAGCAGGAGGCTGAATGTCAGGGTCAGCAGACCGAGGCGGCGTTCGATGAAATCCCGGATCGGGATGCCGAATTTCCACAACAGGGCCGCCACCAGAAAGAAACGCGCGGCGCGGGAAACGGTGCTGGCGATAAGGAAGGTGGTCAGGTCGAGATGGGCGACGCCGCTGGCGATGGTGAAGACCTTGTACGGAATGGGCGAGAAGCCGGCGAGGCTGACAATCCAGGCGCCATGTTCACTGTAAAGTGCGGTGAAGCGCTCATACTGGGCCTGCATATGATAGAAGGCGACGATGGGGTCGCCGACGGTCTCATACAGCACCGCGCCGATATAATAGCCGAACAGGCCGCCAAAAACAGAGGCGGTTGAACAGACAAAGGCGATGCGCCAGGCCCGGGTCGGGGCGGCGATGACCATGGGAATCAGAAGCACATCGGGCGGTATGGGAAAGAAGGAACTTTCGGCGAACGAGAAGAGGGCGAGGATCCACAGAGCCTTGGGGTGTTCGGCCTTTTCCAGCGTCCAGTCATATAATCGTCGTAACATATATCCCTCATACAATGCCCGCGGGGGCTTTTCTTTTTTAATCAGGTGGTTAAGGGGCCTTTTCGTCGGTTTGCACGGGCAGGCTCTGGGGGGCATCATTGCAGGAAACGAGGAGAAGAAAAAGTCTTTTATGCGGGGGAGGTTTTTTTTGTGCTGATTTTCTTGATTGGGGCTTGACCAGAGAAAACCGGACGCTATTATGCCGAGACCTTTCCGGTGCTGTGACAGCATCAAAACAGGGCCCCTGTGGCGGAATTGGTAGACGCGCTGGATTCAAAATCGCGCTATGGTAGTATCACCTCAAATATAAACACTTTATAAATCAAAAAGTTAAGCAACTTTCTGTTAGAATTCCCGTATCGGAAACTCTTTCACATTGATTACACATTTTTGACTGATTTGAGGGGCATATACATGGTTAAACATAGCATTCTAGGCGGCAAGGTTCATGTCTATAAAAGAGAGAATAGTAATCACTGGCAATGTTCGACATACATTGGTGGTAAGAATCGTAGAGTAAGTACAAAAGAAGATAGCCTGTCCCGTGCGAAGGATTTTGCAGAGGATTGGTATCTCGAATTGCGCGGTAAAAATAGGCTTGGGGAATTAAGGAATGAGAAAACCTTCAAGTTTGCCGCGAAGCAGTTTGAGCGTGAATATGAGATTATTACCGAAGGCCAAAGAAATAAGGAGTATGTCGCAGGTCACAAAAGCCGAATTCGCATGCAGTTGAACCCATTTTTTGGCAATAAAGGGTTGTCTGAAATAACACCAGGTCTGGTCCAGGAATATCGAATTACCCGAATGCAGTTGGAAAAACCGCCCGCCAGAAGTACGCTCCATCATGAAATTGTAACGTTACGGCAGGTTCTCAAGACTGCCACTCGTCACGGGTGGTTGCAACATCTGCCGGATTTATCTCCTCCTTATCGCGCATCAACAAAAGTTTCCCATCGCGCATGGTTCAATCCCGAAGAATATAAAAGGCTGTATGAGGCAACGAGAAGACGGGCCCAAAAGCCACTCCGAAATCGATATAAATATCATGGTGAACAGTTGCACGACATGGTCTTGTTTATGGCCAATACAGGTATTCGTCCAGATGAGGCGTTGCGGTTGGAATATCGTGATGTGGAGATTGTTGAAGATCTTGACACGAACGAGACAATACTTGTTATTTCTGTTCGGGGGAAAAGAGGCGTTGGTTTCTGCAAAAGCACAAATGGAGCGGTAAGGCCTTTTGAACGACTTTTAGAACGGAACAAACCTTCCCCAGATCATCGTATTTTTCCAACCCTACACAGGGAATTGTTGAACCGGGTTTTAGAGGATGAAAATCTAAAACTTGATCGCGAAGGTAATCGACGAACGGCGTACAGTTTACGCCATTCGTATATTTGTTTCCGGCTAATGGAAGGGGCCGATATTTATCAGATCGCTAAAAACTGCCGCACGAGCGTAGAAATGATAGAAAAATACTATGCTTCTCACATCAAGAACAGCATCAATGCTGCCGCCATTAATGTCCGAAGGCCAAAACGAGAGAAAAAGACCGCGCTCTAAGCGCATAAAAGGGGTTTTTCGTTTATCTTATGACGGCTTCCCAGAAGCATTTCACGGCATAAGATGTCTCAAGTAAGCGCCAGAACTGGCACTTACTTTCTTCGATCGCTGCGCCCTGGGCGCATTTGAGTGATCGTTCTTGATCTAAAAAGGTTTTGACGTCGTCAGATAAGGGTAAACAGAAGAATATTTTTTGTATCTACGGTCACTTTTCACTTGGCTATAGAATTTGAAGGTGATAAGACTGCGGTTCCTTCATGCGGGCGTGGTGGAATTGGTAGACACGCAGGATTCAAAATCCTGTTTCTTCGGAAGTGAGAGTTCGATTCTCTCCGCCCGCACCATAATTTTGCAAATGTTTTCAAGATGTTGATACTGCTTGATGGTCGTGAAATTATGATTGTGTTTATGAAAGTTCATCACTATCTGAATGCTTCTGATATCAGTCCCCACAATATTTACCGTCATTTTATCCAAGTTCCACGTTTGTGATGCGAGTCATGTACTCACACACCCAGTCAAGTTTCATGGGAGATGTTGTGCCTACTTAACTGTCCATGAGCGAGGCAAAATGGGGGTATAAAGTTACCTAGTAATCGGGGTGATTTTTAGTCTTGAATTCCAATATCATACAGGTTCTATTATTTCCTGCCATCTGCTGTAAATAGATTTTGCAACTCTTCAATAGTCAATGGCGGCTTTGTACGATGTAGCATGGCATGGCAATTAGGGCAGACTGGAATTAGATCTTCAATAGGATTGACTTCATATTCATTTTTTATATTTGCCATGGGAACTTTATGGTGGACATGAATATAATTTTTCCCAAGTGTTCCATAAAACAACTCAAAGTCAAAGTTACATCCTTGACATTTATACCCATAATGCTCGATGCATTTATCTCTCGCGCTGGCGTTACGTTCGTAGGAATTGACTAGGATGTTTTTTGTAGCGCCCTCAACAAAAATTTCACTTTCGCAAATTTCTTCTGGAAGAATTTCAGAGCCTTCGTAAGTGGAGGCAAACCATTCCTTTCCTTCACGAGTAAGGTATTTATCTTCTAAAACTGGTTCAAAACCTTTAAGCTTCGAAGGTCCATTGCCATCGCTATCCTGATTATCGCCTGAAAAGCATATAACGAAGGTTTTAAGGGAATACCCCTCCTCCTCAATTAATCTAATGTGTTCCCGGGATTGGTTAAATCCTGGAGCTCGCCGACCTTGGTCTGTGATTGCCCAGTCCATACTAAGGACTAATGTTCTTTGGCCTTTTGTATGGACATCCCAAGCCCCGAAAATAACTATTTTGTCTTTGTGGTTTACAAAAGACCAACTCCACAACCAGTTCTGGCAATCAGCGCCATTGGATTTAATAAACTCTTTTCTATTCATGTGTTTCCTTCAGGTGGCGGATGTTGCAATAAGCATATCCAGTTTAGATGTGCTTTCCAAACCAATTAATAAGAGAAGAAACGGCGACAAATAATTTTCTGACGCCTGAACTTATTTTTTCATCCATCCCTGCCATCGCCCAAAGTATCAATTTTGCACAGGGGTTTTCCAGCGCGAAGATTTTATCATGCAGCTTCTTCAGCGCTACCTCCTGTGCTAGGGGCCGCGCTGTACCGTCAACTGGCGGCGCCGGATCATCCTCAGGCACTGCCCCCGGCCGTAAGGCATTGTTGACACACCCGGCCCACATTCCGTCATCTGCGGACGCAAATAATGAGGTAAATACTTCTGCGCGCCCGGATCACAGCTGATGTGCCAGATGAGAGCGTAACGACACGCTGCTTTTGGGCGCGAAGGGATCTTCCGCGTTTTCAACAAAACCCCTCCCGTTTCTTTTTCTCTCGCTTTCTGAGGTCTCACCGGGCAGGGCTGTGCCGGAGAGGCGGCTTTAAGGCCGGGCGCTATACAGGCGCGTAGTGGCGCCGGGGGTGGGCCTCTGGCTTTGGCGTATTCTCAGTGGCTCAATCCCCTCCTGTTTTTAATTCAAGTCGCTTTTACCCTCTGCGGGGCGGGAGGCAACAGATCTTCCGCGCCAAAATCCCGTGAAGACAGTGGCATCCCGCCCTGACCTCAGAGGGAGAGCTCTCTTGTATTCTTAAAAAACAGGAGAGATACAAATGACCCACAATTACTTCGCCATGCCTTACAACATCAGCGTTCCCGGTTTCCCCTTCACGGATTATGACAGCTATGCGGCGCAGGCGGCCGCTCTGAAAGACAGTTTCGGCGATCCGGTTGAGGAATTCAGTATTGAGTGCCTCGACGGGGACAATGAGGTGCTTTTCAACGCGCTGGAGGTCACTCAGGCGACCCTGGAACAGTGGTTCGATGATTTCGAAGGCCTGGACGGCGATGAGCTGATCAAGGCGATATACCTTGCAGAATATGTCACCTGTGACATGGCGGAGATTTTGAGCCAGTTGGAAGACGTGGCGCTCTTTGAGGGTGATGCACAAACTTACGTGGAGGACTATATCGAGGATTGTGGTCTGCTTGATGATATGCCGGAGAATCTTAGATATTATTTCGACACAGAAGCCTTCGCCCGCGACATGCTGCTCGGCGGCGACATCACCGAAGTGGACATCATGGGATCAACCTATGTGGTTTGGGAGTGTTGATGGGTGTATGTCCTGACGAAAATCGTGATATTTACGACGGGTTTAATTTTTTGGGCTTATTCTGCAATATCCTACAAGCTTTGCACAAAACGGCAAAAAAATCTCTTAGTTCAATTCGAAGGTGCAAACTTTAGAAGCAGGAAATTGTCTACTCAGCTTGAAAATTTTATATCCTTTTGGTTTAGAATACCCGTAGCCAGAGGCTTTTGATACCAAAAGATACGGCGTTCTATTTAAGGAAAAGAATTGAGAATACCCAATATATTTTGCATCTGGGTGAATTGTGTCTGATAGGGACAACTTTGAAACCTGTTCAGGATTATTTATAAAGTCTTGTATTTCGTTTATGTTTTCGAACTGTTTTTGATAGTGCTCGATAGATTTCTGAAACTTGATTTTATAATAACTTGGCGATGTTGTATAAAATCTTTTTTCGATTAGGTGCTCATCAATACCATCAAGATCAAGATCGGTAATTAGTAAGGAATATATAGGGAACCCGTAATCTAACAACACCTCACTGTAAGATAATTGGGCTTCTTTAGGGGGCGTTATATCTGCTGGATCTCTGAAGAATTTGGCGCATAATTTGTCATCGTGAGAATATGTGAGGTTATACTTTGGAGGGGATGGGGCCGCGCCTGATTTAGGGTATTCCTGCATGTCCCTGGGGAGAAGGTTATGATTATTTTCTTGAACGACGCATGATAATTGAGCTTTCCTCATCGGGGTCTGCAAGTCTCTAAAAGCCTCTTTGTTTTTGCAAATTGAGATTTCTTGCTCAGTTATGGTGATTGTTCTAATTGACATTTCTTCCGGGCATGCTTTCAGATGTAGTCGGGAAAGTATTTTTTTCTTGTTGAACCATAAGCTCAAAACAGGATCTTGAAAAGATTGACACCTTGAATTAACCCATTCCAGTTCTGCTCTAATGGGAATGTTCTTTGAATTTCTGCAGGTTATCTTATTTTTGAGGCTTTTAAACGAAGCCTGTGTAAAGCCAGAATCCTTAATGTGGTTATCAAGGACGGGGTTCACATTTGGTTGGTTATAAATTCCATTAAGCATTATGATTGCTTGTCCATTAGATTCAGAACAGGCTAGAAACGCCATCTCATAATATTCATCAGCAAGACTTTGAGATATTAATGCCGGTATTAGAATTGCAAGAACAGAAACGAATATTTTAATTTTTTTGACCATTTGAGCCCATTGATTTTCTTGAGAGATGCCCTTACCTTATCGACCAATTTATCTGCCCCTCAATAACTATTATTTTTTTGCCATTACAATCGTTGCAATTATTGCCCCAATAGCTGCTGCACCCAATAACATCAAGCCAAGTTTATCAGCTTCTTTATTGTCATATGTCACCTTCATTCCTTCGGCTTTGAAGTTTTTCTTTGCATCATCTGCATAGCGGATTATTTGATGAGTAGGGACTGATAAAAAGTCAGCGACTTTTGCAAGTTGAGAAGCTGATAGGGTGGATTTTCCATTTTCCAGTTTTGACCAAGCAGCTTGAGAAATATCCATTTTCTCAGCCATATCACCTTGAGATATTGAGCGATCGTCACGCAACTGCTTAATAACATTACCTACTATGGCTGAGTATGTGGTCCCTGCATCCATTTATAAAAGCCCTTTACAAAAATGACTATTCTGATTATATATAACTTATAATTAAAAATAACTAATTATAAAATTTAACTCATTATAACGAGGTTTATATGTATACACAAGGTGAAATTATTGCGGCTAAGTTGCCATTAGGGCTTGAGCATTGGGGAGTGGTGTCAGAGTTTGGGACTGTTGTTTCTTCTTCTCAGCGAACAGGAATTGTCAAAGAAGAAAGTATGGAAGTATTTTCCAGTGGATATGAAGTCATTAGTAAGGGCTATCCAAGTAATTTGACCCCAAATGAAGTATTGATAAAGGCTAGAAGCGTAATTGGTAAGGAATGGAAGTTAATTACTGATAACTGTCAGCATTTTGCTACATGGTGCCATGATAATAAACATTCCCCACAATTGCAGTGGATTATTGGTGCTGCATTGGTAGCAGGTTTATTGTTTTTTATTGTAAAGTACAAATAAGCCATCACCTACAGAGTTGGTTCTGTTTGATTTTGCAGATTTTTGGCAATGTTAAGTTACAATATGTTAGTCAATGTTATGCGCCTTTTAAAAAATTAGGGGCTATTCATAGTGAAATGCCCCGAGTTTCTTAGACACCTTTCAGGTTATAGTGTTATTCGCCGTGTCAATTTCCGTTTATATCGAGTCCCCGCAACCAAGAATACACATAAAAAGCCTGCTAGTGCGCTGTACTGGCAGGGTTTTTTGTTTCAACCTTCCACGATTTGACAAGCCAGAAAGGCTCTGTCACTTTAACTTTCTCAGCGCGAAGAGGTTTCAATTGAGGTTGAAATTATGTAGCATTGGTCACAAGGTCCCATTCAATCATTGCGATTGACCGTAATTGTCGTAGAGTTTTTCTTGAAATTAAATGTCTTTGTGTGTTGAAGAGGTTATACCCCAAGGGCAGGCTTCGCGCTAAATTGAGCCGTAGATTGATAGAAATATTTGTGCTGATTTGAATCGTTGCATCTTTCGTTCCCGTCGCCGGATTGGAACAGGGGAACTTTCCGCTCTATTATTCAGTCTGTTGGTCGTATCATGCAGATGTTCTATTTCTAATTCTCTTAGAACTGCGCTGTAGGATCTCAATTTATCGGTAACGACCTTTGTAGGCGGGATACCCTGATTTTGTAGTAATTTTCTGAGAAGTTTTAATGCAGCTCTTTAGTTCCTGCGCTTTTGCACTAAGACATCCAGAACTTCACCTTCTCCATCTACAGCGCGCCATAGATACATCGGTTTGCCGCCAATCTCGACGAATACTTCGTCTAGAAACCATTCTGTATGTGGTAGAGGCCTGTGTTTTTTGATACGACGAGCATATTCTGCTCCGAACTTAAGAGCCCACCTACGCACGGTTTTGCTGCTCCGCGCTGCCCTTCGGGTCATAGCTGACATCAATGCCGCGTTCAGCTAATAGTTCTTCAACGTCTCGATAACTCATGGTAAATCGAAAATAAAGCCAGATAGCTTGTCTGATAATATCCGGATGGAAGCGATGTCGATGATATGATATTGTTTTCATGAAAATCACATAACATAGAATTTGGGAAAAGTTAACGTGTCAAAGCCGTTCGAGGTCCTGGATGGGTTGGTTGGGCCAATTGAGTCGAGATGTTCCTGAAGGGTTAGTGTTGGAGCCTGAATTTAAAGATTGGGTAATGCAATGGCAGAGCCTTGACTATTCCAGATTTTCCACTGTTATTTTATTTTACAAAAGCTGATACAACTGTTTTATATGGTTATAGTTATTTCTATTTTTTAATAGTTATAACGGCATGGAAGAAATGATGATGCGTATAAAGAATGTATTGAAATATTTTGGTGTTGGGTTTGTGAGCCTTTTAGTGCTGGGGATTATTGCAATCGTTCTTTCCAAGTCAGTTAGAGATAATACCTATCATGTAGGAACAATTGGTGCCGCATTTGCAGCTAAGCATGTTTGTTCGGAATTTTACCTTAATGGTAGATCAATTGATGAAATTTTCCAAAGAGATTTGATGGCAGTTGATGAACGAACTAGTTTATTTTCTGCTAAAAATGACAATATGAATAATGCAATTTATACAAATCTCGGTGGTTTTTTTAGTACTTATGCTGCTTACCGAGATGGCCTGGGGTGTACGCTAGTGCATGATATGAATATCAAAGAGTATCAGGCATCTGCAGTAAGAATAGTACGGCATAAAAAATCAGGTTCAGAACATGAATATCCTTTAAAATCAAATATTGGAAATACTGTCAATGGAGTGAATTTTCAGAAATTGAAACAAGCTGTGGAAAACAGTTTCTATGAGCCAATTGAGGAAAGTAAGCAGGATACTCGGGCTGTTATTGTCCTTCATAGAGGAAAAATTATAGCCGAAAAATATGCGCCGGGTTTTGGTAAGGAAAGCCTATTTTATTCTATGTCTATGGCGAAAAGTGTTGTGGCAACACTTATTGGGATTTTGGTGGATGAGGATAAATTAAACATAGATGATATTGGGCTATTTCCAGAGTGGTCAGATCTCTCAGATCAAAGAAAAAATATTTCATTACATGATCTATTAACGATGTCCAGTGGTTTGGAGTTTGAAGAAGTAGAGGCGCCAGGAACTGATTTGACGACTATGGTTTATCGGAGTTCAGATATGGCTGCTTTTGCAGCAAATAAACCTTTGATCCATAAACCTGGAACATATTGGAGTTATTCAAGCGGTACATCAAATTTACTTGCCAAGGTTTATGCGAACCAGTTTGAGAACTTGCAGCAGGCCTATCAATTTGCATGGGACGGGTTATTTGCACCAGCCGATATGGTTAGTACTATATTCGAAACTGACCAAAGTAATGTGTTTGATGCAGGCGGCTCCCTTTATGCCACTGCCAGAGACTGGGCACGGTTTGGGCAAATATATTTAAATAGGGGCAGTATCAATGGAAAAAGAATTATTTCCGAAAAATGGGTGGACTATGTTTCTACACCAGTCAAATCTGCTCCTATCGGAATTTATGGGGGGCAGTTTTGGTTAAATAAAGGGGCATTAAATGACAATGGGGAAATGGTACGTTTTCTAGAAAAATGCCCGTCTGATTTATATTTTGCTCTTGGTCATTTTGATCAAATTGTTGCAATTGTTCCATCAAAGGAAGCAGTTATTGTACGTTTGGGTTGGTCTACTGATCCAAATAATCCATTTAACTTTGGTGAGCATATCTGTAACATATTATCCTCTATTGAGGATAAGTGATTAGATTTAATAATTGGTTGTGGTGAACAATCAAATCATATTACCCTGAATTAAAGAGATAAAATCATGAGTAATGCTGGTCTTCCAAAGTTTTTGCTAAATTTTGTCGTCGGGTTGGGAGTATTCGCACTTGGCGCATGTAGTCCGAAAAATTCTCCACCACAGTCTTGGATTGTTGAAAATGTTTCGATTGTGGACGGTATGGGCACTCCTGCTTATGCAGGGTCAGTCAGAATCCTTGCCGGTAAGATAGTTGAAGTAGGACAACTGACCAAATTACCTAGTGAAGTTGCTGTCGCCGGAAAGGGGTTAATATTAGCTCCTGGTTTTATTGATACCCATAGTCATCATGACGCTTATATAGAACAACAACGTGATGTTATTGCTGCTACCAGCCAAGGAATAACAACAATTGTTATTGGCCAGGATGGATTTTCCAATTATCCACTTTCAGAATTTTATCAACAAAGACGTGAACGCCCTGTTGCTGTCAATATCGCTTCATATGTTGGTCATAACTCAATTAGAGGTATTGTATTGGGAGAAGACTATCGGAGAAAGTCCACTGAAGATGAATTGTCAAAAATGGAAGCACTCTTGCAAAAAGAAATGCAAGCAGGGGCAATCGGATTGTCTACTGGTCTTGAATATGATCCTGGAATTTACGCAAGTCGTCGTGAAGTTTTGCAGCTTGCACAGATTACTGCTGAACAGGATGGAAGATATATCAGTCATATCCGTAGTGAAGACAAATTTTTATTTGAAGCGGTTGATGAAATTATTTCCATTGGGCGGAAAACAGGGATGCCAATTCAAATTTCTCATGTAAAACTTGCTATGAAGAGTTTATGGGGGAGGGCTCCCGAATTATTGGAGAAGCTTAATGCAGCTCGAGCAGAAGGGATTGAAATCAGTGCTGATATTTACCCCTATGAATATTGGGCATCTGTGCTTGAGGTAATGTTACCGGAACGAAATTTCGATGACAGGTCTGCAGTTAAGTTTGCGTTGGATGAACTTGCACCACCGGAAGGTCTGGTTTTGGCTATATTTGCAGCTGATCCATCATTGGAAGGCAAGACGGTGGCAGCAATTGCAAAGGAGCGTGGTGAAGATCCTATAGATACTTACCTTGCATTGTTAAAACAGTCGAAACAGTGGCAGACAGACAATCCCAATAGTGATCAAGTGGCTGAATCCGTCATGGGACGAAGTATGACTTCTGAAGATATTGTAACCCTTTTAAATTGGGAACATACTAACTTATGTACGGACGGAGCACATATTGGTCACCCTAGAGGGGTCGGCAGTTATCCTAGGGTTCTCGGGAAATATGTAAGAAACGACAAAATCATGAGTATCGAAGAAGCGGTTCGGAAGATGACATCACTCGCAGCACATCATATGGGGTTCTCTGATCGAGGTAAAATAAAACCAGGATATTCTGCTGATATGGTTTTGTTTGATCCTAAAACTATTATAGATCGTGCTAATTTTAGAGACATGTCAAAATTGTCAGAAGGTGTCGCTATGGTTTGGGTGAATGGAAAACTGGTATTTCAGGATGGTCAAGCGACAGGTGCTCGCCCAGGTCAACTTATTACGAGGCGTATCATTACAGAATGATTAAATTGTGTGTTTTTGACATATCACTATTTTAAGGTGGCCATGAGATGTTGGATTCCGCTGTGGATGTTGTATGATAATATAAATTTGACAGTTTGACATATAGAATAAAAAAACTGTATTTTTGATATGCTGCAGTGAGATCTATGGCATTTTCATGCCCTTTTGTCTTTCGGTCCGGTTACATCGGCTGTCATTGATGGGTAATTCAGGTGTTTCTATTGTGATTGATGTTGGATTGAGGCGTAATTGCAATGAAAAATACTGCATATTGTTCTTTTAAGAAATATGCAGGAGCAATCTAATGAAACTTTCAATCTATGCTGAAACTTGGCAGCTACGGGAGACGTTTCGTATTGCTCATCATAAAATCACTCACAGTTATATAATTCGTGTGGTTCTTCAGGATGGAGCAATTTTTGGCCAAGGGGAAGCCGAAGCTCATGATGTTAATCCAGACGAAATGGATATTGTTGTTAAAGAAATCCAAAAGGTAAAGGATCTGATCGAACAAGGAAGGCCTTGGCCGATGATTTATCCTTCTGTACACCATTTAAGGGCCAGAAATGCCCTTGATTGTATGTATTGGGACTTTGAGGCCAATCGAAATGGAATTCCAGTTTGGCAAAAAATTGGTCATACCAAGCCTAAACCTCTAACGACAGCATATACGATCGGTATAGATACAGCAGAAAAAATGGAATCTAAAGCATTTTCCAATAGACACCGAAAATTATTAAAAATTAAGTTAGGATGTCGCCAGGGAGACATGAAACGGATTGAGGGAGTTCGCAGGGCGGCGCCAAATAGTGACCTTATAATTGATGCGAATGAAGGCTGGACTTTCGATCAATTAATAAAATATGCTCCTTATCTTCATCAGTTGGGTGTTAAACTCATTGAACAACCGTTGCCAGCAGAAAATGACTATTCTCTAGTGAAATTCAAATCACCAGTTGCATTATGTGCTGATGAAAGTTGTCATACTCGAGCAGATCTGCCAAATTTGATTGATCGATATCAATTTGTTAACATTAAACTCGATAAAACAGGTGGCTTAACAGAGGCTTTATTACTAGCTAGTGATGCAAAAAAGGCTGGTCTTCGTCTTATGACAGGCTGTATGGTGGGAACATCATTGGCAATGGCACCTGCAATGCTGATTGGATCGCTTTCTGAGTTTGTCGATTTGGATGGACCTCTATTATTACGTGAAGATAGAAAAAATGGACTACAATATTGTGATGTTACGAGTTCTGTTTACTCTTCAGGTGTTGAGTTGTGGGGGGAAAGGATATGAATTTGGCAAGCAACCCTTTAAACCTTGATCGTCTTGATTATAAAATTATAGCGGCTCTTGTAAAGCAGGGACGTATTTCTAAAGTTCAACTTTCTGAAGAAGTGGGATTGTCAGCCTCACCGTGTTGGGAGCGCATGAAACGACTGGAAAAACAGAATATAATTCGTGGCTATCATGCAGACGTAGATCTTACAAAATTAGTGAATATATCTTTTTTCCAGGTTGAGGTAACGATCAATAATTACTCTATGCATGTTGCCAAAAGATTTGAAGTTATGGTTAAGAGAATGCCGGAAGTGGTAGAATGTAGAGCAGTTTTGGGCGGTTTGGATTATATGTTGACCATTGCAGCAACTAGTGTGGAGCGATATCAGGATGTTATTGAGCATATGATGAATAATGAGGAAGTTAATTTTGATTATCAAACCTATCCTGTCACCAAATCAGTAAAACTAGTCAATGATATCAGTATTCTAGGGTTGATTGACTTAATTGTTGATGGTTAAGTTGTTATTGTCTTATAAAGTTCGGTGTGAGCTGAGGCCTGAAGATATTGGTTTGAGCACTGAATATTAGATTAGGTCATATCAGATAAAAATACCGTAAATTGCGTGTTAAAAGACGGAAACATAATGCAAATTTAGGTATTTCGTTGAATTTCATAAGTAATTACTTGGCATATTGAATGTGGAAGAGCCTCGATATTCGACCCGGTTCAAATGTTAAAGAAGGATTACTAAATGCCAACAACTCTACCTAAGCCATATCTACTATTTCTCGGAGATGAAACTGAAGTCGGAAATGTAAAAACATCTTCTGGAATTGCATTTTGGAGGTCGGAGCAATGTGTAGGACAGATTAGTTTAGATGGTGGGACTGTGGATCTTGGTCTACCTCAAGTGACAATAGCTCAGGCAAAAGAAGCTGGTGCCAAAACTCTTGTAATAGGAATAGCTAATTTCGGTGGACGGGTGTCAGAAAATTGGATGCCGGTTCTTAAGGATGCTCTTCGGTCTGGCTTAAATATTGCAGCAGGTTTACATACACAATTGAACAATGTACCCGAATTGGTTGAGTTGGCTGAAAATTATAACAGGAAGCTCTTTGATATTCGACAACCTGAACAGCAATTTAATGTAGGCAAAGGTAATAAACGTACTGGTAAGAGGTTGTTGTCAGTGGGCACCGACTGTTCAGTCGGTAAAATGTATACATCATTATCCATTGAAAAAGAGCTTGTAGCCAGAGGTTATAATGCCGATTTCCGTGCAACAGGCCAAACCGGAATTTTTATCACGGGGGAAGGCGTTTGCGTTGATGCTGTTGTATCAGACTTTATTGCGGGTGCTACAGAAGTGTTATCCCCTGATAATGAGACAAATCATTGGGATGTGATAGAAGGACAGGGGTCATTATTTCATCCAGCTTATGCGGGGGTAACACTTGGGCTGCTCCATGGAAGCCAGCCTGATGCATTAGTATTATGTCATGATGCTTCAAGAGAAACCATTGAAGATTATCCTGATTTTCCAATACCAGAATTCGGTGACTGTATGGATTTTTATATTGCTGCGGCAAAACTTACAAATCCTAACGTTTACTTTGTAGGTATGAGTATAAATACATCTAAGCTTGATGAAGATTCAGCTATAAAATATTTGAAATCTCTTGAACAAAAGTATGCTTTACCTTGTTGCGACCCCGTTCGGACAGGAGTTTCGGGAATTGTGGACCGAATGATAGAACTCACATAATTTGTTGTAATCAGATGATGGTACGGGCTTGTTTAAATAAAAAAAACAGGCCCGACCAATAATTGTATGATAGCTAGACTTTAAGAGATTCCCTGAGCCTATCCTATTCACCCTCTTCCGGCCAGGCATATCCAATACGGAAATAATTTTTGGGCATTTCAAACCAATGCCCTTGACCGACATAGGTTTCGTATCTTTCATTTAAAATCTTATAAAATGATTCAATACTAACAGGTACACCAGGATTAAGCCTTGGAAAACATACACAACCTCCATTGGGTTCAACCCATTCTATTAATGGTTCGAGCTCAATCCAGTTTTTTACAATGTTTCGTGTACGAGCAATACGCTTGTTATTGCTGGGTTGCCATATTTCTCGTTGAGTATATGCCTGAAAGGCTATTTCTTCGTCTATAACGCTGCCACAGATATTGATTTGTTCCTTTGCGCACAAAAACATGTGGAACAGTTCCGAATTTTGTGTGATCAGCCACCCAATGCGAATTCCGGGAATGGCATAGGATTTAGATAGAGAGCTGACCGAAATAAGTCGGTCCGATAGTGTCGCAGCAACGGCTTGTCTTGATTTATCATACATGTCACCATAAGTTTCATCGATGAGGAGGAAGGCTGAAGTATCTTCTAGAAGTGAGAGAATCTGTAATATTTCATCTGTAGAAAGGCAAACACCAGTTGGGTTATGAGGTGTTGTCAGGCTTATTAATTTTGTCTCCGGCCTGATAAGTGAACGTAATTTATTTATATTTAGTTGAAATGAGTCCTCAAAGGAGAGATCCAGAAAGTCAATATCACATCCGATGGTACGAGGTGTTTCAATATTGGTCGCATAATTAGGACGAACAACAATCATATGGTCGTTTTTTTCCAAAGGTGTAGTCGAGATAATAAAAAGTGCTGTTGCGGCTCCTGTAGTAATCAGGATGTTATCTATTGTAATAGGAGATCCTGCATCTTCTGCGATGGCATCCCTCAGTCCAGGATGTCCAATATGATCGCCATAACATAACAATTGGGAATGAAAATCCACAGTGAATTGACTTAAAAATCTATCACTTACGGAAGATTCAGCGAGATTGTATTTTATTTTGTCATAACCAAGCTGTTCTGGTGATTCAGCCTCAATCGGCATACGTCTAAACTTCATTACTAATACTCCTTCAATACTGATGGGTGTTGTTATTGTGAAATAGATATAAGCAATTTTGGCAAAGGGATATGTTGAATTGAGTTGAAGTTTCACTGATTTCTTTCAAAATCTGTATGATATTCAGTGCAAATATTTCATGAATACATGAAATATTGTAGTAACTATTTTGCTAATTCTTACTGCCAATCAGTTTGTCTAAGAGGTAAAGGCTTGAAGGTAAGTATTGGTACTATGACATAAAATTAATAGATTATTACTGGGAACATAAATGAACCGATTTATTACGATTATTTCCTCTATTTGCTTTTTATTTTTTTCAACGGGAGTATCTTCTGCGGGCACGGAATCAGGAGCAGATAAAATTTATATAAATGCTGAGATCTGGACAGGTGAAGAAAAACAACCGGTTGTAAATGCTCTCGCGGTTCGAGGTAGCCGAATTCTTGCTTTGGGTTCATATATCGAGATGAAAAAATATATCCAGCCCTCCACTAAGATAATTGACCTCAAGAGTGCCTTTATGGTTCCAGGATTTATCGATAGCCACGTTCACTTTCTTGCAGGAGGAACTGACTTTGCGAGTGTAAAATTACGGTCCGCTACTTCCCCTAGAGAATTTGTTAGGCGAATGACTGATCATGTAAAATCAATTCCTAAAGGACGTTGGGTTTTGGGTGGAAATTGGGATCATACAGGGTGGGGAGGGGAATTGCCCCACAAAGACTGGATCGATGAGGTGACGTTAGATAATCCTGTTTTTGTCCGTCGATTAGATGGCCATATGGTTTTGGCAAACTCCCTTGCTTTGAAACTAGCAGGTATCACTAGAGACACAGTTGCTCCTAAAGGAGGAGTAATTGTACGGGATAAAAACGGAGATCCGACTGGAGTATTAAAGGATCAGGCGATTAATCTGGTTGCTAATATTATTCCTACTTTTCAACCGAAAGAGATGGATGAAGCATTTCAAGCTGCTAGTGAACTTGCCCTCAAGAATGGTATTACACAAATCCATGACATGGGTATGGATGAAGGACAAGATGCAGTTTGGAATAGCTTAAATGTCTATCTTCGTGCCCAAAAAAAACACAATCTGAAATTACGAATTTATAGTTTTATTCCCTTAAATTACTGGAAGCAGCTCGATAAGTTTGTACAAAAAAATGGCTACGGAAACGAGTGGCTCAGATGGGGTGGGCTGAAGGGATTTTTAGATGGTTCTTTAGGTTCTGCAACGGCATGGTTTAAAGAGCCATATCTTGGGAATACAGAAAACTCGGGTTTCCCTGTAATTTCCACTAAAAAACTTCATGACATGATATTGGGGGCAGATGCTGCAAAGTTACATGTGGCTGTTCATGCAATCGGTGATCAAGCCAACGATACATTGTTAGATATCTTTGAAAGTGTTGAAAATAAAAATGGACGTCGAGATCGGCGATTTCGGGTTGAACATAGTCAACATCTTTCTCAGGAGGCATTTTCACGATTTCAAGCATTAAATGTAGTCCCTTCAATGCAACCATACCATGCTATTGATGATGGGCGTTGGGCTGAAGAATTAATAGGGCCGGATCGTATAACACGAACCTATGCATTTCGGTCTTTGATAGATGCCGAGGCACCGCTTTCATTCGGGTCGGATTGGTTTGTTGCTCCCTTGTCGCCATTACAGGGAATTTATGCAGCTGTTACACGTCGAACCATTGATGGTAATAATCCTGGAGGTTGGGTGCCACACGAGAAAATTTCAGTAGAAGAAGCACTGAGAGCATATACTACCAATAATGCTTATGCTGGTTTTAATGAGAGTGATACCGGTACTTTGAAGGCTGGAAAATTGGCTGACTTTACAGTTTTATCAAAAAATATACTACTCATTGACCCATCAGAAATCGCTAATGTAAAAGTACTTAGGACAGTTGTTGGGGGTATAGATCAATTTGTCATTACCGAGTAGCCAGATGGATTTTGAACCTAATAGATCGGTGCAATATTCCGTACCATAAGAGATTTTTATATATACAAACTTCAACAATTTAAAACCAGAGGTGACCGATAATGATCAAGAAATATATGTTTTTAATATGCAGTGGATTGATTTTTTTTCTTAGTATTTCATCGTCCTATTCCTCTTCAGGGAAAGTAATCTATAACCCGACTATCGACATTGATGTTCTGCTGCAAGAAATTCGGAGAATTGCAGAAAGAAATCGTGGAAATGTTGGGGTTGCTGTTCGTCATTTGGAAACTGGCAAACTATTATCTTTTAATGGTGATGCTCAGTTTTTAATGGCGAGTACATATAAAATACCGATTGCTGTTCGAATATTGCAATTGGTAGATCAGGGCAAACTTTCATTGGATGATCTGATTGAGATTCGTAAGGATGAATATGTTTCCTGGAGTATAATTGCAGATCGGTTTAACCGTGGACCTGTATCTATTTCAATTTCTAATTTGATGGAGCTAATGCTTGTTCTCAGCGATAATACAGCGACTGACGTATTACTTCGTATTGCCGGAGGAGGTAAAGCTGTAACGGCGATGCTCCGTGATCAGAATATTAAAGAAATGACAGTATCACGAGGTACCAAAGATTTGATCATTGATTTTGCTAGTTTCGCACCTCTCACAAAACTGGTCAGAGAGGACGGTCTGTCTTTTGCAGAGGCATGGTCAAGTTTATCACCACTACAATTGCAAGAATTGTCAGTTATAGAAAAACAAAGAAGTCAGGATCCGAAATGGGCTGCATATCTTTCTAGAAATAATGATGACAAGGCAGAACCAAATGCCATGTTGCAATTACTGGATAATATTTGGACAGGTGATATTTTAACAAATTCAAGCAAGAAAATTCTTCAAAAAATAATGGAACGTTGTGAGACTGGTAAAGGGCGTATTAAAGGAAAATTACCAAAAAATACTATAGTTATGCATAAAACCGGCACGCTGGATACTGCACACGGTGTCATTAATAATGTTGGCGTCATTCAATTGCCTGGAAATAAAGGTAATATTGCCATTGTTGTATATACAAAAGATGCAGGTAAGGGCATAGAGTTTAACGAAGAAATTATCGCGGATATTTCGCAGGCTGTTTATAATTATTTTGTCTATACTATTAAGGGAAAATAAATATTATGTTGTAGGTTAGGGTAATTAATAAGATTAAAAAATAACCTTGCTTTGGTAAGTGATGTTTAAAGTATTAATATCAATATATTGGAGACACCAGTAGACAGTGATTGATGTAAATTGGTGTCTTTCATCGGCTCAGATTTCATAGAATTCCTTTACCATTATTATTTTATATGATGGCAGATATGTTGATAACGTACACTATTTTTCGCACATTTGAGGAAAGGTTGGTGGTTCTTGACTGTTAGGTTGATTTCAGTAACGATTTCAACATCAGGAAAGGAGACACCATGGAAGAGGAAACCACAAAGGCTTTGACTAATGTCATCAAAATTGATGATGCGCGGATAGAGGACCATCTGGGCAAGATCGTGCGCGGCACGGTTTAGGAGACCCTGAACGCGCTGTTGGATGCGGAGGCGGACCGGCTTTGCGGGGCGGAACGATATGAGCGCAGTGCCGAGCGCCATGACATCCGGGCGGGCAGCTATGAACGTGGCCTGCACACCCGCGCCGGCGAGGTAAAGCTGAAGGTGCCCAAGCTAGGTCGCCAGACATTTGAAACCGCGATCATTGAACGCTATCGCCGTCGGGAAGCCAGTGTAGAGGAAAGCATGGTCGAGATGTATCTGGCGGGCGTTTCCGTGCGCCGGGTCGAGGATATCACCGAGGCGCTGTGGGGCGCCAAGGTATCGCCATCGACCATCAGTAACCTCAATAAAAAGATCTACAAGAAGATTGCCGTCTGGCGCAACCGCCCCATCGAAGGCACACATCCCTATGTTTATCTCGACGGCATTGTCCTAAAACGCAGTTGGGCAGGTGAGGTGAAGAATGTGTCGCTGATACGGTGCAGGAAACCCTGGCCTATTACAGCTACCCTGACCGGCACTGGCAACGGATCCGAACCAACAATCCGCTGGAGCGGATCATGCGCGAGATCAGACGCCGCACCCGCGTGGTCGGGGCCTTCCCGGATGGGGAAAGCGCCCTCAATCTGGCGGCCGCCGCCAGATTGAGGCATATTGCAGGCACCAAGTGGAGCACGAAGAGATATCTGGATATGACCCTGCTCACGCAGCAACCACAGGAGAAATTGGCTTAGCGGAAGAACACAACTCGAAATCAAAAGTGCGAAAAATTCTGGACACTACCTTCGCCTCCAAATAGCCATCAGAAAAGCATCATTGATCAACGGGGCGCGCATGTGATTGGCCATAGACCATCCGACGATACTTCGAGAATATAGGTCAATTACAGTCGCTAAATACAGCCAGCCTTTTTTGGTGGCCACATAAGTAATGTCGCCGACCCAATATTGGTTCATATGGTCCACATCGAACCGTCTTTCCAACAGGTTAGGTGAGATTTCTTTTTTATGTTTAGAGCAGGTTGTCACCTTGAATTTTCGCTTGGTTTTGCACTGTAAGTCAGCCTCTTTCATTTATCGGCCAATGCGTTTGCGGCCAACAAAATTATTCTCTGACGCGCGTTTTTCTTTAATCCGCCGTGTACCATAGGTCTGGCGGCTTTCTTTAAAGATATGTTTGATATCTTCCGTCAAACTCTCATCCTGCCGAGCCCTCAGACTTATCGGCGCTTCGCGCCAGCTGTAATAAGAACTCCGGCTGACACCCATAAAACGGCAGAGTATTGAAATCGGATAACGGCTTTTTTGCTCATAGATCCACGCATACTTCACTAAATTTCTTTGGCAAAGTATGCGGCCGCCTTTTTTAGCAGATCACGCTCCTGCGTAACTTGTGCCAGTTCTTTCTTCAAACGTTTAATTTCATCAAAATGATGTTCGTTAAGGGGACTGGGTTTTCCCAAAGCAACGCCATACTTGCTAATCCAAGTATGGAGTGTGCTGATATTAATACCTAAATTTTTAGCTGTTTGAGCGACGGGCTGATCAGTTTCGAGAGCTAACTTCACCGAGGATTCTCGAAACTCTGAGGTATAGTTATTTATTCTACTACTGGACATGTAATTTTATTCCCTAATAAGTAAGATATCTTTTAACTTACTTGTCCGGAATAGGGTAGCCACATCATCCCAATAATGTCATATATGTAATATATATACAGACATTTGGTTAGAAAAATTCAGGTCTATTTACAGAACCAGATCATATGTGCTCTACTGGGGGGCACATACCACGGTGTTTTTTTGGTAGCTTTCATTAAACTGCAATAGTGCAGACTGGATGAAACGTTCAAGGATAAAACCCTGATGTTAATGTTATATCTAACGAGCACATAAAAACCCTCCGCTTTACTAAAGCGGAGGGCAAGTTGCAGAAGGAATAATAAATGGAGATTTTATTATTTCCTCAGTAGATTGGACTAGAAATTGAAGGAAAGCTTGGCACCGATCCGTCGAGGCTGGAGCACAACTTCCTGAATTATGAGAAACGAAATGACATTATATTCATTGAATAAATTCTCAGCATATACTTTGAATTCCCAGTTATCGCTTTGAATGCCGACTCTGATACCAGCAAGATTGTAACTATCGATAGAACGGTCACCATCGAATACAACAGCGGTAAAGTTGTCATCGGCCTTGCCAATATACTGATAACTGCCCCCGATAAAGCCATCAAGTGTATCTGAGATTGCAAAATTATATTGTGAGTCGAGTGAGACTGTCCAATCGGGGATATCACCTAATTTATCACCTTTGTAGCCATCAATAGCAGGTGCATCTGCCGTGAGGGTTGCATCCGTATAGGCAATCCCGGCATTTATGCTTAAGCCTTCCATAGGCTGGGTAAATAATTCGAGCTCAAATCCCTTGCTTTCTGCTGATCCTGCGTTTGATATGTAATTGACGAAATCACCGATGTTTTGATCAAGAAATTGATCGGAAACCTGCAAATTATTCCATTTTATGAGATAGGCCGCGACATTCATGATGACATTTCCATCAAGAAAGCTTTTCTTAAACCCTACCTCATAGTTCCAGCTTACATCTGGTTTGAAATAAACGAATTGCGCTTCTGTCAAGCCGGCTGGGGTGTTTTCAGGGATATTGCCCGTATGTCCGCCAGCGCGGTACCCTTTGGTCATGTTGGCATAAAGATTAAGGTCCTCAGTTGCTTTATAAGAAACGGCGACCTTTGGCGACCAGCTGGTATCATTACCATTCGGCGGGGAGGTGGGAGAGGGGGTGCCAAAAAGAACAGTTGATCCTTTAAAGCTATATGTTTCTTTATAAAACCGTAGGCCTACGGTTATATCCAGTTTATCGGTTAGGGCATAGCTACCCTCACCGAAAATGGCATATTGGCGAATCTTATAATCTTCGAGGAAGCTGATAAAAGGACTGCTGTCCAATACACCATCAGTCACAAATATGATGTCCTGATTAAAACTTTGATTCCTGCGATTGTAATAAACGCCAACCAACCAGTCGAAATCGTTGTCTCCATTTGAAACTAAGCGCGTTTCGTGATTGAATATGGATGTTGGTGCATCATTCTTCCGCCCGACATACTCGTCATCAGAACCACCGAGTGCGATGAATTGCGAGAAAATCTGGTTAAGTTCCTGATCTCTTTCATAATAACCAGAAACAGACGTCAAGGTTGCGGCGCCAAGGTCGTAATTTGCAGCGGCACTTACCTGGAAAATATTCTGGATGTTATTCTCGTCGATCGGCGCTCTGGTTTTAAAGCGAATGCCAATACGTGGGTTTTGGGTTTGAAGTGAGCCAGATGTCATTTTCTGGAAATATGCCCCTAGTGTAAGATCGAATACTTCACTGGGTTGATACAAAAATTGGACACGGCCGCCTTTGCGGGTAAAATCATTGACATCATTTTTACCCGTTGTGATATTATCAATAAACCCCGGTTCATCCCGATAATAACCGACAACGCGCATGGCAAGCAGGTCTTGGGCAATAGGCAGATTTACCATGCCATGTACGGCAAAACCTTCTCCGCCCTTTGCATAAGAAGAAACTTCTATGTCACCTGACATTTCAATTTGTTGTATATTTGGCTGATTGGTGCGCACAAGAATTGAACCGCCAATAGATCCTTCACCGTATAATGTACCTTGTGGGCCACGAAGGATTTCAACGCTGCTGACATCATATAATTCAAGATCACTTTGTTCGTTTTGGGATTGTGCTATGCCGTCAATATAATAGCCAACCGTTGATGCCCTTCCCGCAACAGCGGCCAAGCCACGAATATTAACTCTATTTTGACCAGGGCCGCTTTCATCTAGGGCCACGCCAGGAACTGTTCGGGCATAACCTTCCAGGTCAAAAGCACCGATTTTGGATAGTTCGTATCCTTGCAGAGCGCGTACGCTTAAAGGAGCTTCCTGCAGTTTGAGCTTCCTCTTGGTTGCGGTTATGACGATTTCATCCATTTCAACCTTGTCATCGACGTCATTTGCGGCGTTAGCATTAGATGAAAAGGAACTTATTAAAACAGTCGTTGCTATCCATGCTACTTTATGCCTTCGTATAATATTATTTGAGCGTTTCATTGTTTACTCCATTACCTATATTTTTACATTTAAAAATTACTTGGACTTTCATAACGTCCTGCCAAAAAACTTTTCTCTTTAGGTGATAACTTGAGAAAGTCACTAATCAAAGTGTAACAATTTTGTCCCGATAAAATGGCTGTTTTGTAATCCTTAGAAAGTTGTTTCCATTGCTTTTATGGTATATGGGCAATAAAAAATACTCCTGTAGGAATAAATGTTACATTTATTCTGTATGTAAAACATTGCTTTTCATTTTTATAAAAAAAGCCGCGCAACATTTTTAACTTTGCGCGGCACAGTTTGTGTATGTAGATAAACTTTATTTATTCACACGTTCAAAGTATAGATTCTTCACAACACTGAAGTCAGTAAAGTTAAGGGCTGTAACCTGACCTTCTTTATCCCTGATAATTTTGATCTTGATATATTCATTGCCTAGAACGTCGTCTCCCAGATCAAATACAGGTAAATTGAGTTCTTCGAAAGTTATCTTGGTTGGTCTTTTTCCGATCAGTAGATCAAACGTTTTACCATTTTTAACAATTTTATATATAACATCGAGATCAGAATTATAATATTTCCCAGAAATAGCATTCAGTGTCTCAGATGAAATTTTCTTTTGATTGACTTGCTTTTCAGTTGTTTCTTTTTCTTGAGATGATTTTGCTTCTATGTAATGGGATTCAAGAAAAATATCTGAAACTTTACCGGTAAAACCGACTGCATCTAAATCTCCACCATTGCATAAAGCAGTGACAGACAGTTTTTGTTCTGGAAAACGAATGAAATCTGTTATAAAGCCAGCAAATTGACCAGCATGACGAACGTAGGGAAGGCCACGTTGTTTTCCGATAATCAAGCCACCAGCATAAAAAATATCAGGAAAAAAAGCGGCTGGACTACCGTCATTTAAGACCCCAGGAGTTATCATTTGTTCTTTTACAGCTGGACGCCAAACTTTTCCCTCATAAAAATCTAGATCATAGAGTGCAAGGTCTGCAATTGTCGTAAATACTCCGCCATCTCCGATGAGTTCCTGTGGTGTACCGCCTACATTATAGCCACCTTTTTTATCAGGCCAATAGCCATAGGCTCGATTTTTAACAAGGTGCTTGATGTCGTTGTGAAAATGAGTGTTTTTCATTTTCAATGGGTCGAATATTTTTTCTTTAGCATATTCAGCAAGAGTTTTGCCCGTTACCCGTTGAATGATAATTGATTGAAGGATATATCCGGAATTTGAATAAGACATTTTTTCTCCGGGAGTAAAGTCTAATTCTTTTTGTCTGGCAAGCATTTCCAGAAACTCTACTTCTGTATAATAATCTTGGTCTTTGAAACCTTTTAGGAAGAAAAGTGTCAGGAAATCGCGTATTCCACTTGTATGGTTAATGAGATTACGGATGGTGATGATTTTACCATAATCTGGCATTTCTGGAACATACTTACGTATATTATCATCAAGTGAAATTTGTCCTTCTTCAGCTAAGATTATTGTAGACATTGCCGTAAATTGTTTTGACGTAGAGGCAATTCGAAACACTGTATCAGTCGTAATCGGAATGCTGTGTTCCAAATTAGCAAGGCCATATCCTTTTTGAAAGACAAGTGCACCATCTTTGATCACACCCAGAATACATCCGGGGGTATCATCCTTTATGTCTTTAAACACTTTATCTATTGTAACGGAATTGAATTCAGTGTTTATGTTTTTACTTGGAGATTGCGCACAGGATGCTATGAGAAGCGCTGTTCCTGCCATTAATCCGCGGTGAAACATATTGATTCGCATATAACTTCTTTCTAATTATAAGTTTATCATACTACCCTAGATCAGAAAATTAATATCCAAAATGTGGGTATCATGTAATTAACTATATAAAAACTTCTCGGATGTTTCCGCTGAATTTCCATGTTGTTACCAGTTTTTCCGCTCAGAATAATATTTAAGAAGAAAAACTCTCATCAAATTATGTACACCTGCCTCTATTGTGATGTTTCAGTAGTGAAAACATTTTTTTACAGCTTTTAGGTAGGTCATTTCTCATCATTATTGGAAAAATTTCTCTGAATTCATAACCATGAATTCAGATATTCTATACTATCTCAGGAAAATCCCTGCAGAACTGTTGAGAGGGATTATATTTAATACTGTAGGTGCGCTATATGTATTGGTTTTTGTTACCAATTCATATTGGATAATTGGAAATCTAAGTGGTTTGGAATTGGTCTATGATTATTTCTCAACCTCTTTAAAGGTAGCTATATTGATGGCGGAGTTCTTGCGTTTTATATTGTTTAGGTTGTTCTAGTGAGCGTTTCTCTTTGGTGGGTGTAAGTAAGTTTGAAATTAAACACACCATAGAATATTGAAATGATCGGACAAAGAAGATTGAAAAAGCAGTATGGTGCATAGGAAAAGGCTGTTAAGTCAAAGACACTGCTGATAAAAACGCCACAAGTATTCCAAGGAATTAATGGAGAGGTTACAGTGCCGGCATCCTCTAATGTCCTGGATAATGTTTGGGGACCAAGTTTTCTTTTTCTATATTCCAGTTGATAAAGGCGTCCGGGCAATACAATGGAGATGAATTGATCAGCAGCTACAATGTTCACACTAATACAAGTTATCACGGTTGTGAAAATAAGTGACCCGGTTGAGCGAGCCAATGACATCATACCTTTTATAAGTCTTTGTAGGAAACCTGCATGCTCCATAATAGAACCAAACATCATGGCCGATATCACTAACCATACATTATTCCGTATATCTGCCATACCTCCTCGCGAGAGTAGATTATTTAAATCTGCGTCAGGCGTATTTGCGGAATACCCATCGAAAAGTGCAGTCCAAACACCTTTAATGATTAGTTCCATATCTGATAAATTTTCGATGGTTCCAAACGAAATCAAGAGTTCTTTTTGAAAAAATACTGCAATTACTATTCCAGAAAGTGAACTAAGCAGCATTGCGAGAAAAGCGGGAAACTTCATTAATGCTAAAATCAAAACGAGCAGTGGCGGGATCAAAAGGTGAAGACCGACGTTAAAAAACTCCCTGAGATATTCTAGCTTTTGATTGAGTTCATTAGGTGATGATTTAACTTCTATATCCAGCCCCAAATACCAAAAAGCAACAAGGGCTATGGAAATTGCTGGAATGGTTGTCCAGATCATATTCCCAATGTGTGTGAATAAATCCGTGCCAGCAACAGCAGGCGCTAGGTTAGTCGTGTCTGACAAGGGTGACATTTTGTCCCCAAAATATGCTCCAGATATGATTGCTCCTGCAGTAATTTCAGACGATATTCCTAAGCTATTAGCAACTCCAAAAAGGCCAAGGCCTATAGTGCCAATAACGGACCAGCTACTTCCGATACAAAGTGCTGAAAAGGCACAGACGATGCATGTTGAGATATAGAATATATTGGGATCTATGAGTTTTAGACCATAATATAACAAGGTTGGAACAGTTCCGGAAACGATCCATGAACCAATTACGGCACCGACCATAAACAATATCAATATGGCATTAATAGTGACTGATATACCTTTCGTAATGGATGTTTCGATCTCTTTCCAAGAGTGACCATTTTTTACAGCAGCTAGTATAGCTAGACCACTAGCAAAGAAAAAGGCGACCTGTGTTGCACCTGCGGTTGAATCTTCTCCAAAGAAGTATACTGAGCCAGCTAGAAGGATAATCAAGAAGCCGAGTGGGATGAATGAATCTAATAATGGAGGTGCAGGTATTGTCGCTTCAGATGATTTTGGGTTTTCTGTTGTCACAAGAATTCCAGTTTTGGTGTATCGCCGTTTAATGTATTTATTATAAGGATAGTTTGCAGGGAAAAATCTTTTATTTGATGTATGTAACAATGATTTTGATTGTTTTGAATACGAATTATATTTGATATCATCGCTAGTCCAAATAGGGGCCAATCTAGTTGTGTAAGAAAAAATGTTTGTCGGCCTTGGTTGAAGGTAAGACGGCCTTTATTCCGCGGGAGCTCTTTTTTGGGGGCTGTCACATAAACTTTCTCAAGGCGCAGTAATTTCATAGGAGGTTTGGATCAAGCAGCATTAGTCAAACAATTCCATTCGGTCATTGCGATTGACCGTAATGTTTTTAGTGTCTGTCTTGAAATGAGATGTCTCTGAGTGTTGAATAAATTATAGATTGGGCCATAAATTGAGAGAAATAATTGTGCTGATTTATGGAACTTGAAACGTTGCATCTTTCGTTCTCTTCGCCGAATGGGAACGTGGGAGCTTTCTGCCCTATTATTCAGTCTGTTTGTAGTGTCTTGCAGGTGCTCAATTTCAAATTCTCGGAGTGCAGCGCCGTAGGACCTCAATTTATCAGTAACGATTTTTGTTGGAGGAATGCTCTGATTTTTTAATAATTTTCGAAGTAGTTTTAGAGCAGCCCTTTTATTTCTACGCTTTTGCGCCAAGACATCCAAAACTTCACCTTCGCCATCAACGGCGCGCCAGAGGTACATGGGTTCGCCGCCGACCTTGACGAATACTTCATCCAGAAACCATTCTGTATGGGGGTGAGGTCTGCGTTTCTTGATGCGCTGGGCATAATCAATTCCAAACTTAATAGCCCATCGACGCACCGTTTTGCTGCTCCGCGCTGCCCTTCGGGTCATAGCTGACATCAATACCGCGCTCCGCCAATAATTCTTCAACTTCCCTGTAGCTCATGGTAAATCGGAAATAAAGCCAAATAGCTTGTTTTATAATGTCAGGGTGGAAGCGATGTCGATCGTAAGATATTGTTTTCATGAAAATTACATAGCATAGATTTTATAAAAAGTTAATGTGTCAAAGCCAGGGCGATGGTTCGGGCTGCAGAAACTGCGGCTAATAATCCGACGGCTCAGAAAATAGCAGCAGGGGCGGTAGCGTTTGGTCTCGCGGCTCCCGTAGCTATGCAGGTTGGTGGTGCGGCTTTAACCAATCCTGCTACTGCTACAGAAATCGTTACGGCAGTTGGTGAAGCTGCAATGGGAGATGCTGCTGGAACGGGGCTTGGATTTACCGTTGCTACGGTAGGAGCAAAAAGTGCTGCTGGTATTTCAATGGAAAGCGCATTAACAATGGCTGGTGATTTTCTAGATGAAGGTGTAGAAACAGTAAGCATAGCAGGTAAGACAGGTCTTCAATTCATTCAAAAAACTATAAACCAAGCTGGGGAGGCTATTACTAAAAGAGTGGGGTTTGATTTGAACCCTGCTAGTGCTCATGTCCAAAAATTGGGGCCACATTTGAACTTACAAACACAAGTTAATGGAAAAATTATCAATACAGGTGAGTTAGCGGACCCTCATATACCTATTGATCCAGCAACTATTAGGAAAGGTGATTATTAACATGTGGTTGATGTTTGACGGCGATGAAAATGATCCGGAGATTGAATGTTCTGGTTCACCGGAGGAACTGCAAGAATTGGGTCGAAAATTAGTAGGTTTTACTGAACAAATTGCCATTTCTTTTGACAGGAAACAATCGCTGTTTTACAAAAATTCCTTAAAGGAAGCTTTGTTCACACACACACCCTATGAAGATGCCCATTTTTCGGTAAAAATAAGGGGGAAAACTTTGGAGCTAACGGGCGGTACCAATGTGTGTAAAATACTTGGACAGTCCCTTATAGACTTTTTTAGCGAAAATGTGACACCTGATGATCATTTTCAAATAGATCAATTTGATGGAAATATTATTTCAGAGGATTCCAAATGCACACTGATATTTTGTGTGTCGCGAATGAACAATGGGTGATCAATAGTATTACGAGTTAAGGTGCCAGTTTACTTTTTTTCCCGCTGCGATGGAAAATACGGCGGGCCGATTATGATTATAGAGGTGGACCCCATTGGTTGGACAGTTTTTGGGAAGAAGACCAGGCTTTGTATTTTGGTAATGTCTTGTTTCAGTCGAAACTTACACATTTTCTTACACATTCGGATTTCTGGATCAGGATAGTCTAAATAAATCAGTATTTTATCGTTAGGCTGGTTGACTTCAAAATCCAGTGTCCTTTGGACGTGTCGGTTCGATTCCGACTGGGGGCACCACTCAAGATTAAATTCCATTTTACAGCATCGCCCAGGGCGCGCAACCGTTAGAATGCGACAAATAATCAGAATATAAAGTGGCCTTTGGTGGCATCGTGAGTGTTCTTGTTGTGGGGGCTATAGCAGATGCACCGGAGGCAATGCGGCAAGTAAAATCTTATTCAAAAAGTCGAGAAAATAACCTGACACCATAATGCAGAAAGGAATGATCAGGTAGGTCAACCCCGTGACTTTTGTATTTGGACCTGCGCTATTCAAAAAGAGGAAGATTTCACAACAATTGCAATCCATTGCATTTGATATTGCAATCGATTGCAAAAAAGGGTATTTGATAATAGCACCATTCTTCAATGTGATTCGCAGGTGGAACATGAGAGTATCCTCTTTGACGCTATTTGCTAAGCCGGATATCAGGGCAGGGATCCGGAGTTTTAAGCATTGAGGAAAAGGTCTAATTAATGGTTAGGAGGACCAAACATATGCGTATCACCAACATTACACTAACATCCAAATGCTTATTGAAATCAACAGCGGCGTTGGCCGTGGTCATGTCGGGAATTTTTCCTGTCTCTGCAGCTATAGCGGCGGAAGAGGCAGAAAATCAGGTCTTTGAAGAAATCGTCGTCATGGGGACCCCCGGTGGCGCCGGGCTGGCTAAACAGGACGCCAGCTTTGCCATCACCACGCTGGATGCCGATAAGATCAGCCTGGCCGGTGTGAAAAGCACCGCGGAGATTTTTGGGCTTGTCCCCGGTGTATGGGCGGAAAGCTCCGGCGGGGTGGCGGGCGCCAATATTGACGTGCGCGGTCTGCCAGGTGGTGGCGATGCGCCTTTTGTCACCATGTCGATCAATGGATCGCCGATTTACGGCACTGAAATGTTGTCTTTCTTCGAGCAAAGCTCGATCTTCCGGGTTGATGAAACCGTGGCCAGCGCTGAAGCGCTGCGCGGCGGACCGAATGCGGTCTTTTCCAATGGCGAGCCGGGCGTGACCCTGAACTTCAATCTGAAAAAAGGCAGTGAAGAAACCGAAGGCCGGGTAAAAGTCAGTACATCTGATTATGGCCTGCAACGCTTCGATGCAGTGCTTTCCGGTCCCCTTGGAGACGAATTCTACTATATGGTTGGCGGGTACGTGCAATCCTCTTCCGGCGTGCGCGATGCCGAGTTTAATTCGGAAAGCGGTTATCAGATTACGGCACAGTTGACCAAAGTGCTGGATAATGGCGAGATCAATGTCTGGAGCCGTGTCACCGACGATCACGGTCAATGGTATCTGCCGATGGCGCTGAACAGCGGTAGTGATCTGGGAACATTTTCTCAGCTGGGCAACGCCACGCGTTTCCGTACCCTTCAAGTCAACGCCAATGGTGACACGAAGGATTTTGATTTCGGCGATGGTCGGGGCTGGGACGGCAGCGTGTCCGGCGTCAACGCCAATTTCGATCTCGGGAATGGCTTCGAGGTCCGGGATAATATGTCTTATACCAAGGGCGACGCCGATACGCTGGGCTTCGTACCCGATGGCAGCCCTGTCACTGTTGGGGCCTTGAAAGCCAGCAGCGGCTCCGCGACGGTGAGTACTCTTGGCGGCACGAGCCTATCTGACAATGAGTATGTTCAGAATTACGGCCATTGGGTCGTGCAAAAAGATCTGGAATCCTTCACTAATGACCTGAGCCTGAACAAGGATGTCGGTGATCACAGCATCACCGTTGGTTATTACCGCGCGTCCTGGTCTTCAGACGATTTCTGGACTTTGGGGAATTTCACACCAGTTCATAATGTGGCCAATGGCGATTTTCTGGACAGCGATGTTTCCTGTGCAGATTTGCAGGATGCGGGCTCTGGGTCCGGTTGCTGGGCGTATGGCATCAACTCGGCTGGCGATGCGACCGCCGATGCGCTTTATCTTGCGGACAGCTGGCAGGTCACTGATGATCTACGCTTTGATGTCGGTTTGCGCAAAGAATGGCTCGAGATCAACTATACGCTCGATTCCGGGCCGGGCTATCCGGATGGGGTGCGCGACATGGCGGTTAACCTGAACGAAAGTGACTTTGCTTATACCGCCGCGGTCAATTATGATATCTCCGAGGGTCTCGGGGTGTTTGCCCGCTATTCCGATGGATTCCTGTTCCCGCATTTCGATGACGTGCGCGAAGGTAACCTGAATGTCAACGGCATCAAGCAGCTCGAAGGCGGCGTGAAATACTCAGGTGAATTCTATGACCTGTTCGCGACGGTCTTCTATAACAAGAATGACAGCTTCTCAAGTGTGGTCGGCAGCACCGTGGGTGCCACGGCCTTTAAAACCCGCTCAATCGGTATGGAGTTTGAAGGTAGTGTCACTTATGAGGACTTTAATCTGGCTCTGATCGCCACGCTGCAGGATGCGGAAATCACCGAATCCACCACGGCGTCAGATGTGGGCAATCAGGTATTGCGTCAGCCTAAATTCCTGGTGCGTCTGGCCCCGAGCTACGATCTACATATTGGCGAAGCGACCGCGACGATTTATGGCGCGGCGCAATTTGTCGGTAAACGTTTTGGCGATAACGGCAATACAGTGGAGCTGGCGGGCTATACCAAGTTGGACGCCGGGGTTTTGGTCCGCACTGGATCGAACCTGTTCTTTCAGGTCCATGCGGAC
This sequence comes from Paremcibacter congregatus, assembly GCF_006385135.1. Classification (GTDB taxonomy): domain Bacteria; phylum Pseudomonadota; class Alphaproteobacteria; order Sphingomonadales; family Emcibacteraceae; genus Paremcibacter; species Paremcibacter congregatus. The sequence continues at coordinate 3,421,488 of NZ_CP041025.1, read as the reverse complement.
AATCTGGGGGATAGCCACGGGATCACCGAGGGTGATCCGCGCAACCCGTCTGCGCCAAATGGTCGCCCGATCCTGGGTCGCTCTGTCAAGTTCAGCATTGGTTATGACTTTTAACCTCTGATCTCATACCATCTTATCTGATCAGGTCGGCCCTTGGGGTCGGCCTGATTTTTTGATTTTGCAATCTATTGCATTCTGGAATATCATCCGCGAATTAGGGAAATTTTCGGGACAAAAAGCACGTATGACTGAGCATAAAACACTGACAATGTCAGATATCGCCCGCCTGGCCGGCGTGTCGGAATCGACCGTATCGCGGGCGTTGCGCGATAACCCGATCATCAATGAAAAAACCCGCAAAAAAGTCCAGCAGATTGCTCGCGACCACCACTATCAAATCAATGAGAGCGCGCGCAATCTGCGGCTCAATAAATCCCATACCATCGCGGTGGTGATGTTGCTCGACCCGGCTTGTGGTCAGGCGATATCTGATCCCTTCCTGCTCGACCTGCTGGGCAATGTGGCCGATGAGCTGACCAAGAACGGTTACGATCTGTTGCTGTCGACCACCCAGGTGTTGGGCGAGGATCTGTCGCCGCGCTATCTCGATTCTAAACGCGCTGATGGCATGATCATCATTGGGCAGGGGGCGCAGGGGCAGCAGATCGACGCGCTCGCCGGCAGCCGAAAACTCTTCGTCGTCTGGGGCGCCGACCGGCCGGGGCAGAATTATGCGACCGTTGGCAGTGACAATAAAAAAGGCGCCTATCTCGCCGTGCGCCATCTGATCGAGACTGGGCGGCGTCGCATCGCTTTCCTCGGCGACAGTCGCCATCCGGAGATCGAGCAGCGGCTCGCCGGGTATCATCAGGCGTTGGCGGAGGCCGGTCTTAACCCCGATCCGACCCTGCAGGTGGAGACCGATTTTTCCAGCCAGTCCGGCTATGAGGCCACCCGCGATATACTCATGACAGAAGGGCGATCCTTCGACGCCATTTTTACTGTCAGTGACGCCATCGCCATGGGGGCGATTAAACTTCTCGGGGAAAAAGGAGTGCGCGTTCCGGAAGAGGTCGCAGTCAGTGGCTTCGACGATATCCCAACGTCCGCTTATTGCACGCCGTCTCTGACCACGGTTCGGCAAAACACAGCCGAGGGCGGGCGTCAACTGGTGAAATGCCTGCTCGATCAGTTGGCGGGGAAAGAGCAGCGCTCCGTGGTGCTGGATGTGGAATTGATTGTCCGCCAGTCGAGCAGCGGGGAATCAGCTTAACATCCGGATCAGGTCTATTTTATCGGTGGTCGGAAAAATCATATCCGCCTGATGCAGGACTTCTGCGTCGCCAATGCCGATAGCCCGCATGCCGGCGGCCTTGATGGCGGTGACTCCGGCGGCCGCGTCTTCGATCCCGACGCAATGGGCGGGAGCAACCTCGAGGGCTGCGGCAACGGTGAGAAAAATCTCCGGGTCGGGCTTGTTATTTTTGATCAGACTTGAATCCGCCACATAGGCGAAGGCCCGGTCAAGGCCGAGGCGCTGCAGAATCGCCGGGGCGTTCTTGCTGGCCGAGGCGACACCGACAGAAATATCACGGACTTTCAGTGTCGCCAGAATATCCTGCACGCCGGGAAAGACATCCGCCGGGGACATCTCGGCGATCAAGGTCTGATAATCGGCATTCTTGCGGTCGCAGAGGGCCTGTTTCTCGGCGGCGCTGCGCTGTTGTCCGCCGAGCTTCAGGATCATTTCCAGTGAATTCAAGCGATCGACGCCCTTCATTTGCTCGTTGTCTGTCTCGCTAAAAGCGATGCCCAAGTGATCGGCGAGCCGCTTCCAAGCGATAAAGTGAAAATGCGCCGTGTCGCAGATCACCCCGTCCAGATCGAAGATGACGGCTTGGATGTGGCTCATGGCTTCTCTCCGGGAACTTTGAGGAGGCGCGATACGGGCGCGCCTTTGGTGAGCGAGACATTCTGATCTTCGTGCAGGATCATCAGCTCCGGGCCGTCGGTCAGCGCATAGGTCACCTGATCCGTCGTAACGCTCAAGGTGATCCGGCGGCCTCTAAACCGCAGGGAGAAGTGATATCCAGTCCAGGCCTTGGGCAGGGTCGGGGCGAAGCTCAGGCGGCTGTGATGGAGGCGCATGCCGGCAAAACCATTGACCACCGCCATCCAGGAGCCGGCCATAGCCGCTGTATGCACGCCATATTCGCTGTTGTGATGATGGTTATCCAGATCCATGCGTGCCGTGTCCTCAAAGAAGTCATAGGCGGCGGAGGCCTCCCCGACTTCGGTGCATATAATGCTGTGAATGCAGGAAGACAGAGTGGAATCGTGGGTGGTCCGGGGCTCGTAATAGTCCAGATTACGCCGTTTCAGATCGATGGAATAACGCTCGCCGAGCAGGAACATCGCCAGGATCACGTCGGCCTGTTTCAATACCTGATGGCGATAGATCACCAACGGGTGATAATGCAGCAGCAGCGGGTAATTTTCTTTCGGAACATTGGCGAAATCCCACTCCGGTTTGTCCAGAAAACTGTCATCCTGCGGATTGATCTGGAGATCCTTATCGTAAGGAAGATACATTTTCTCGGCCATTTCCGCCCACAGCGCGATCTCGTCATCGCTGAGATCTATCCGGTTACAAAGCATCCGGAAAGCCGCCGGGTCGAGATGGGCCATTTCCGTGGCGATCTTCACCGCGATCGCAAGATGGCGCTGGGCCATGGCGTTGGTATAGAAATTATTATCGACCATGGCGGTATATTCGTCCGGCCCGGTGACTTCATAGAGACAGAATTGGCCCTGATGGCGGGCGGAGAAATGTCCGAGGCCTGGCCACAGGCGGGCGGTCTCGAAAATCATTTCCGCACCATATTTGCCGATAAAGGCCCAGTCCTCCGTCACCTCATAATAGTGATCAATGGCATAGGCGATGGCGGCGTTGATATGATACTGCGCGGTGCTGGCCGGGAAAAAGGCCGAACATTCTTCACCGCCAATGGTGCGCCAGGGATAAAGCGCGCCGGTCCCGTGGCCCATCTGGCGGGCGCGGGTGCGGGCGGCGGGCAGAATGTGATAGCGATATTCCAGCAGTTTGCGGGCGATATCCGGCATGCTGTAGAGCAGGCTCGGGATAATGTAAATCTCGGTATCCCAGAAGTAGTGCCCGTCATAGCCGGGACCGGTCAGCCCCTTGGCGCTGATGTTGCTGCGCCCATCGCGACCGGCGGACAGGAATATGTGGAACAGATTAAACCGCATGCCCTGCTGCAGGGCCGGATCGCCGTCGATGGTGATATCGGCGTCGCGCCAGAAATCATCGAGAACCTGGCAATGCTGCTCCAAAAGTACGTCAAACCCGTTGCTGGCCGCTGCGGTCAGGCAGTGACCGGCCATTTGGGGGAGGGAGGCTTTCGAAGAGTTCTCTTTATGGAAATAGGCGATATATTTGGTCAGGATCACGGGCTGGTTTTGCAGCGCCGGGCAGATATGACGCATGCCGATTCCGTCGGGAGTGGACCAAGTCAGGCTATCAGGTGCACCAGGACCTGAAATGCTTTCGCTGAAGGCGCTGCAGATTTCACGGTCACCCCCAATGGTATTATGTCGCAGAAAACCATGCCCGTTGTCAGTATGCTTCTCCACCAGCGTCAGGCTATCTTTCAGCGACAGTTTGCCGACGCGCGGGTCATCGTTGTCCTGTACGCTACCGGACGAACAATCGAGTCCGGAGTGGATATCAAGGACACCGTCAAAATTGAGCGGTGTTACACTGATCTCCAGCGCCATCAGATGGGAATCGGCGAGAGAGACAAAGCGGCGGCTGTCCAGGTGCAGACGTTTGCCAGACGGCGACGTCCAGTCGGCGTGGCGGGTCAGCAGGCCGCGGCGCATGTCGAGCTGTTGGCTATGGTGATGCAACGTGCCCTTTTCCGGGCGGAATTCTTCCGCGCCAATGAAAATGCGTACCGACTTGCCGTTGGGCACGGGCGCCATTTTGTGATTGTGGCTGGCGAACCCGGCGGCATTCTCGCCGTAAGGAATTTTCTCCCGCATATAGACGCCATTGAGATAGGTGCCTTCGCAACTGGAATTCGGGTCGCCAGCGCCTTCTTCGAAGGTGCCGCGGGTGCCGATATAGCCATTGGCGAGAGAGAATAAAGTCTCTGATAGCATGGAGTTACCCCGTGAGAAGTCGTCTTCCCGAATGGTCCAGATCTCCAGAGGTGCCGCAAGGCTTTTGGGGGTGGCGCGCGTCAAATCAATCTCCACAATCACAGCGTACGAATCATATTTCTTCCTCTATTATTAACACTATTGCAATCGATTGCAATAGTGTTATGATGTGGTGTATGCTAAGACGGGGAAGGCGGCTCTGCCTCAAAGTAGAATATTAGGGAGTTTCCGGTTATGGAACAGGCGCGGATCAAATTTTCACTGCTGCTGACGTATTTTGTCTTTGCGATTTTACTCAATAGTGTCGGCACGGTCATTCTTCAGGTGATCAATACCTATGACGTGACCAAGCAGGGGGCGAGTGTGCTGGAGGGCTTTAAAGATTTACCCATAGCGGTGGTGTCCTTTGTCATTGCCTCCTTCCTGCCGCGGATCGGCTACCGTCGGGCAATCATGATCGGACTGGTGATCGTCACCTTGGCCTGCCTGAGCATGCCGCTGGCGCCTGCTTTCCTGACCACAAAGCTTCTCTTCATGTCCGTCGGGGTCTCTTTCGCTTTGATCAAGGTGTCGGTCTATTCCACCGTTGGTCTGATCACGAGCGGGGCCAAGGAACACGCGAGCTTTATGAATACTATAGAGGGCATGTTTATGGTCGGGGTGCTCAGTGGCTATTGGCTATTTGGTCATTTTATCGATTCAGATAATGTCACGTCCCTGGGCTGGCTTGATGTGTATTGGGTGCTGGCTGTGATCTGTGTGGTCAATTTTTTGGTGCTGATGGTGACGCCGCTGGATGAACGTGAAGCCCGAACCGGCTATGCGCCCGATATGCTGCGCGAGTTTGGCGACATGTTACGGCTGGTGATCCGGCCCCTGGTTTATGTTTTTGTCATCTCGGCTTTTCTTTATGTCCTGATCGAACAAAGCATCATGACATGGTTGCCGACCTTTAATAATGAAATTCTTAAGCTGCCGACCGCGATGAGCGTCCAGGCGGCGAGCATCTTCGCCGCCTGTCTCGCTATTGGCCGCCTCAGCGCCGGGCGGGTATTGCGCTGGGTCAACTGGTATCCCTTCGTCAATTTCTGCCTGGTCACCGTGATTGTGATGATTCTGCTGACCCTGCCTTTGACCAATGACATTATGGTGCAGGGGGATGTCAGTTGGCTGAATGTGCCGGTGGCGGCTTATATCTTTCCGATCATCGGCCTGTTTATGGCGCCAATTTACCCGGCGATCAATTCGGTGATGTTGAGCAGCCTGCCGAAACATCAGCATTCGGCGATGACCGGCCTGATCGTCGCCTTTTCCGCCCTTGGGGGGACCACGGGTTCGATGATCACGGGGTTTGTCTTTGGCAAATTTGACGGTCAGACGGCCTTTTATCTGTCGCTTCTGCCCCTCTGTGTGATTTTGATCATGTTGTATTTTTTCCGGCGGCAAACCGAGATAACCCGACGCCTTCTCGAAACGTAAAGCGGTGTGCTAGCCTTGAGCGTGGATTTTTTTGCGCATCAGCAGGTCTGTTTGGGGGGCATCACCGAGCATGAAGGCGTGCTATGATACAGGAGACTGCTCTTCGTGCAGCAAGAGCGGTAAGTGCATTGACGTTAAGCCATAGATAAAACTCTTGAGAACGTTCCTGGGATTTTGAACGTATTATCTAAGGGGAAGTGCTGTTAAGAAGTTTCTACAACTGGGAGTGGCTGAGCCGGAATTTAGGGCAGTGTATTCATTGAACGCCTCTGATGCAGTTTGAAGTATGGTAATACCCCCGCTCATTAAAGGTATTCAGAAGTGAAATTTTCTTGTAACTATAATGCAGAAGATTTTACATGAAGAAGTCACGCTATTCAGTCAGGCTGTCAAATTATCTGTATTTTAAAACAGGCCGAGGCTGGGACGCCTGTTGTGGGGCTTTGCCGGGAACACGACATGAGCAGTCCATCGCCTTTCTAGAAATGGCTGCGCAGGGTTAGGCCGATACGGCGGGGTGGGCTCAGGGTATACCCAATTCTGGCGATGCCGCCCCGTTCCCTGTCAAGTGACGTGCGGACTGTTTTATTCCACAAATTGTTTACATAGAATGATAATTCGAAATTGTTATGGCGAACGCCGACCCGGATATTACTGAGAGAGTAGCCGGGCAGTTGCGGGTCAAAGGTGAACTGTTCAATAGAAGGCGCGCCCAGATTAACCCTGGTCAGGTCAATGGCGCCAAATGTCGGGACCTGATCGCGGATCTGGGTATAGGAGGCGCCAACATAGCTGATATTCAGGGCCAGGAACCCGTTCCATGTAGGCTTTAGCGTCCAGTAGTGGGTGATTTGGGCAGAGGCTTGCACGCGGGGGGATGTGGGCAGCCGGTTTCGTGCTTCCACACCATTGAGAATGCCCTGAGCCGCGGCGGTAGGGGTTGTCAGGGTTGAACGAATGGTGGCGTCCTGCAGGGATGCGGAGAGGTTCAGGTCCCAATCGGGGTGGGGGCGCAATGTAATTTCGGCTTCCATACCCATGCTGCGCGCCCGGGGTACGTTAAAGATGACTCGTGAAGAACAACTGCCGGCATCAATGGTGGCCTGCAGGTTTTTGACTTCTCCATAAAAGAGGGCGGCATCAAAGACGATCTTTCCTTGTTTGAAGCTTGATTTGAGACCTATTTCGTAATTCCATAATTCTTCGTTCTGGAAAAGATCATGGTTGGTGAAAGTATTAAAATCCTCATCCGTGCAAAGGGGCCGGTTCAGGGGGTCATTGATGCCTCCCAGACGAAACCCCTTGGCGATCTGCGCATTCAGGCTCAGGTTTTCACTGGCCTTATATTCTACAATGAAACGCGGGGTGAAGCCGTGACTAACCGTTTTTGCGGGAAGGCCTGCCGGCCCCGTAGAAACGGTAAACAGCCCATCCAACCTCAAATGGCGACTTTCCCGGAAATGAAACCAGCGCAAGCCACCGCTCAGATTGACTTTGGGGGTGAGTGCGTAAGTGGCTTCCCCGAAGATCGCCCATTGACTGAAGTCAAAATCGTAACGGGCATAATACATCAGGTCGCGTAAACCGGTATAGCCGGCTGTGGACAACCCGGTAAGATCTTCAAAACCGTCAACCTGCAGGGTCTGACCATATTCACGGTCTGTCTTACTGTAGAAGGCGCCCAGGACATAACTAAGCGGCCCATCCGCTGCAGAATTGAGGCGCAGTTCCTGGCTTGTCTGTTTCAGGGCGGTTTTGTCGACTAGCGGGGCTTTTTGATCTAGAATAACGCCGGAGAGGCCAAAAGCGTCCGGTTGCGCCAGAATGCTATGGGTCAGTTGGCCTGAATCGCGGATGACCGTGATATCGCGATTGATATATGTGGTCACGGCGGTGAGGGTAACAGCTTGCATGTCAAGCGTTGTAAGCATGTCGGTCATGAGAAATGTATCATCGAGACTCTCTCGAAACTGGATGAATTGCGTGTGATCATTCAGGGTGATCGGTGGGCGGGTTTGGGTAAAGGGATTGGCCAGAACATTATATATGTCCGCCCGGGGAAAGCCATCCGTTTCGATCTTTTGCATCACCAGGCGGGGCGTGATCATTATATTTTCTGTGGGTTTGATAGAAAGCGCCAGACGACCCCCGGACTTTTGCCCCTGATTGATATTTTTCAAGGTCCTGCCGTCGGGCAGGCGGGCGTCGACATAGCCGGCCAGACCATTATGATAGCCGACCAGGCGCACCGCCATTTTATCGTCCATGACCGGGAGGTTGAGCATGGCCTTCAGGCGATGGGTTCCGTCACCGCGCTGTGTGTATTCGGCACTAAGTTCCGTGATCAGTTGGGTTTTGGTCAGGTCAGGCATGTTCGAAATATAGCGCAGGGTACCAGATAATGACCCTGAGCCATACAATGTGCCTTGCGGCCCCCGTAATACTTCGATGCGATTAAAATCAAACAGGTCCAGATCCGGGGTGAACAAGGCCATGGATATGACCGATTCATCAAGATAAATCCCAACCTGTTCTTTCACGCCGGGCTGATCACGAACTACCTGGCCTGCTGATATACCGCGTATGGCAATTTGACTTTGCCCGGGGCCCAGGTCAATGAAACTCAGTCCACTTACGCCGCGGGCGAGATCAGTCAGGTCCTGGCTGCCAGATAAAAATATGGCTGAAGAGGTTTTGGCGGCGATGGAGAAAGGAACGTCACGAATGGATTCGAGACGTTTCCGTGCGGTCACGGTTATTTCCTCAAGGTAGGTGCGTTCTTCCGACAGAAGAGGTGTCTGTGAGGCTTGCGGCGGATTACCCTTCATCGTCATCTCCGCCAGGGCGCCGGCCTGGGAAGGTATGGTGTCAAGTGATACGGTGATTAAGCCCCTCGGCCCTCGGCTGGCAGAGAGGACGGTGCCGCTCAACATGAGTTTAATGGCTTGAGAGAAAGAGTACCGTCCGTCGATAGCATTTGTTTTTATCCCTTTAACCAGATCGTAAGGGAAAATGAGCTGGGTGCCGGTAAGTTCGGCGAGCTTAACCAATGTCGTCTCGGCCGGGCCGGCAGGGATTTTTAGCCGATGAGCTATATTTTGTTCGGAAACGGCAGCATCTAAGGCAGTGGCAGGAAGCCAAACCGGAAGCAAGGTCAAGGCGAATATAAGCACACTCCGTCGGATAAAAGATAGACGAAGAAGTCTTGATACTGGCAGTATTCTCGGACGATAGAATGCTTTCACCCCGAAGGCCTCAAAATATTATTCTTCCCTATATTTTTTACTTAATATTACTGATCGGCCATTTGACCATTGCTTTGGCTGGTACGACGTCAGTTTTTATTCGATTTCGACAGATAGACCAGATTTTTATTAATGCGGGTAACTGTGACATTAAAACCGGTTTCCAATGCTTTCAGCATATCTTCAATCTCAGAGGTTTTGAAATAACCGCCGATCTTGAGAGATCTGATTTCCGGGTCGGCTATTATAATCTGTGTGGTCGTATAGCGGTGGATTTCTTCAATCACCTGTTCCAGGGGCTGGCCATTAAAGACAAGTGTTCCGCTCCGCCAGGCCAGTCTGCGATCAAGCTCGTTCGGCGCTATGGAGTTGATGGTCTTAATATTTTCGTTAAATTCTGCGGTCTGCCCTTTTTGGACGAAAGCCAGGGAAACTTCCTTGACCGATCTATCTTCAGGATCTTGAACGAGCGTCGCCAGCTGTACGGTGCCTTCGGTCACGGTCACGGCGACCATCTCAGGCTTCACTTGAACAGCAAAAGCGGTGCCGATGGCGCGTACGATATTCGTACCGGCATAGACTTCGAACGGACGGGCTTTGTTGGAGGCAACCTCGAAATGAGCTTCCCCTTTGAGAAGCTTGATGACCCGGCGGTTTGCCTCATACTGGATTTCAACCTGACTTTCCGTATTGAGGATGACGCGCGAGCCATCGGACAGTTCAATGGATTTGTTGTCACCAAGCGCTGTACCGTATATGACGGGCAAAGCGGGAGCTGCGTTGTGGAGTAGCTGGTTGACAGAAAACGTCACCAGCAAAATCAGAGCAGCGGCCATACTGACCTGTTTGAGGTGGAATTTCCCCCACCAAAATACAGAATGTGCCCGCTGTTGGGTTTTAAGGGAACTTAAGGTTGGAACTTGCTTCAATATGTCGAGATTGCCCCATGTGCCTGCAGCGGAGCGGAAGGCGGTTTCATGGGCCTCGGAAGAGGTGACCCAGGCTTTGAACGCGGCGAATTCCGTCGGGGACAGGCGCTGACCATCAAGTTTGATCACCCATTGGCTTGCTTCAATGGTTAATTTCTCCGCGGGAACGAGGTTAATAATGTTACTCATACTTCTGTTCAACTGTCCTTGACCGGCACGCTGTGTGGTACTTTTTTGTGATTTACCTCATCGGCAACAGGGCGGGTATCGCCTTGCCCTGCCATATATTCCATCGAGCGAAGCAATCCTTTTGCTAAATGTTTTTCCACTGTGCTGACCGAGATGCCCATCAATTCCGCAATTTCTTTCTGTGTAAAACCATAAATTTTTCTCAACAGGAACGCCTTGCGACATTGATCCGGTAACGCATCAGCTGCATCACAGAAAATCGCCAGGGTTTGTCGCGATTCAAGGCTGTCCTCGATCGCCTTCCTGTCTATACTGAGGCTGGCGTCGTCAATATCCTCTATTCCTTCAACCTTGAGACGCGATTTTTTTTTAAGATCACGTCTGGCGAAATTCTTCACTGTCATAAAAAGGTATGCCGAGGGGGAGTCAATAGCCTGTTTCTGTTCAATTTCGAAGGTCTTGAGAAAACCTTCCTGCATAGCGTCCTCAATATCCTGACGATTGTTGTAAAAACGTCTCAGATAGCTGCTGAGAAACCCGCGGGTTTCCTGATAAGCTAAAAAGACTGTCTTTTTTTTGCTTTGTGCCGTCATGGAAGTTGTTTTTCTTTTATCTTTATATGCGGTGTAGCGCCCTATAGACATTTGCCTATCACATAATTGTTGAAAAAGTCAAGAAAACCGGGCGTGTAGGGCTTTCTGTGAAAAAAACGAAGCGGGAGTGGGGGTAAAGTGCCCATGCGTGCCTCATACATCATACAGGGCAAAAATAAGGGCGCCAGATAAGGGGTGGTTTTGCTCGATTTAGTCTTGTGAGAATCTAATGATCTCAACGGTCATCGGGTATCGTAACAAAAATACTTAGGGAGACGACATGTCTATTTTATTACCACGCAAATTTATCGCCATGACGGGCACGGCCATTGCAACCAGTCTTTTGCTTGGCGGCTTCGCCGCTGCGCAGGATCAGGTTGAAGAAAAGAAGGACAGTTTTGTCTTTGAAGAAATCCTGGTGACAGCAACGAAGCGCTCTTCCACCATTCAGGATGTGCCATTTTCCATTAACGCCTTGTCTGGCGCGGACATTCAGAAGACTGGTTCGACAAACCTGGAAGATGTCGCGCGAAATGTGGCTGGTTTGATGATCCAGAATTTGGGCCCGGGGCAAAGCCAGGTCGCCATTCGCGGCGTCTCCGCCGGCCAGATCGTGCGCGACCAGCCGGGTGTGAAGGAGCAGGTTGGGGTTTATCTTGATGAATCCGTGATTTCATTGTCTCTATTTACGCCGGACCTTGATCTCTATGACCTGAACCGGGTTGAAGTCCTGCGCGGCCCACAGGGCACCCTGTTTGGGTCCGGCTCTGTTGGCGGGACCATTCGCTATATCACCAATCAACCAAGCCTGGATGGTGCGGAAGGCTCCCTTGAAGGTAATGTGAACAGCATTTCCGGCGGCAGTATGGGTGGGCATTTTAAAGCCATGGTCAATATTCCCGTCTCTGAAGACAAGGCGGCTTTGCGTATCGTCGGCTATCATACCGAATATGGCGGTTATATTGACGCCCTGACCGAAGGCGGCGGCATCTGGGAAAATGTCAACAATGGTCATCGATCAGGCGGCCGTGCGACATTACTGATCCAGCCTACCGATAATGTGACGATTACACCGCGGGTGATTTATCAGAAGATCAAAAGCAATGGGAATAACCGCCAGGAAGTCTTCAATCTTTACGCCAACCCCTACACCACAACACGACCGCCGGTGACGTTCAAGGAACGCCAGCAGTTTCTCTTGTTGCGGGAAGGGTTTAACGACGAAACGTTCATTGCTGATACGACGATCGCAGTAGAAATGGAGGGCATTGATGTCACTTCCGTGACCAGCTATACGGACCGGGACATTCTGGTCAGCCGGGACGCCAGCGCTCTCACAGGCAGTGTGTCTGTTGATCTCGGCTTTCCGGATGCTGCCGTCCTCCTGCCTTCTAATCTGCGGGACACCACCAAAGTTCAACAATTCACCCAAGAATTGCGGGTGAGTTCAAATAACGACAGTCCCCTCCAATGGGTTGGTGGTGTTTTCTATTCCAATACCGATCGTTTTTACAAACAGTTCCTGCCAACGCCGGGGTATGATGCCGTGACGGACGCCGTTCTAGGGGCGGGAACATCTGCTGCGGTTGGTATGGGGGTCGCGCCAGCGGATTCCCCCTTCTATTCTGAATTGCCTTATACTTTGGAACAAATCGCTGTCTTCGGTGAAGCTTCTTATGATATTTCCGACCGTCTTCAGGTAACGGCCGGTGGTCGCTATTATGACTATAAAGAGGAGCGCTCGGTGACCCAGGTCGGATTATTTGGCAACGGCGTTGTCGATCAGGTCGACAAAACCGCCTCGAATGGCTTCACGCCACGTTTTCTGGCCAGCTATGATGTCAGCGACGAGGTGACGCTGAATGCCCAAATCTCGAAGGGTTTCCGTCTTGGCGGGGTGAATGATCCCCTGAACACGGCTTTGTGTAACGCGCAAGATCTCGCTATCTTCGGTGGTTTCCAGGATTATGACGACGAAACCCTGTGGAACTACGAAGCGGGTGTCAAAATCAAGACAGATAACGTGACCCTGAACGCGGCGGCCTTCTATACCAAGATGTCCAATCTGCAGGTCACCCTGGATGCGGGTTCCTGTTCCTCGCGAATTTCCTTCAACGTGCCGGAAGCCCATAGTCAAGGGGTCGAGGTCGAGATGAAAGCCCATCCTTTTGAAGGTTTGGACCTGTCTCTTGCCAGTAGCCTGATCCAGTCCGAGTTCGATTCAACTATTGTGGATAGTAATGGTGATGTACTGGGTGGTGTCCGTGACGGCAACCGTTTACCGTCCACGCCGAAATTCAACATCGCGATGACAGCGACTTATAATTTCGCACTGGACTCTGTCAGCAGCGGGGCTGAGGGGTATGTATCAGCAACCTTCCAGCATCGCAGCAGTGTCTTCACGCAACCTTCCGATCAGGAAGTGGGCGGACCTGATAATCCGGTTCTGACGCAAGCCTCCGGCCTGCCTTTTGGCGGCGCAAGTGGTGCGGATAACACTGTGCTTGATCTTGAACTGGACGGATATCAAACCATGAATCTGAGTGCTGGGATCGTGCTGGAAGACTGGGAAGTGGTGGCTTACGTCAACAATGTTACGGATGAAAACGCCAATCTGTCTTTTGACAAAGAACGGGGTGGCCGGGCACGTCTCGGTTTCCGCACCAATCAGCCGCGGACCTATGGCCTTACCTTCCGGGCCAACTTTTAAACCGGTTCATCCTTTGGGATAATAGATTTAAAAAATGGCGGTTCCGGTTTTCGGGCCGCCATTTTCGTTGCTGACATTTTGGGCTAATTTTTTTTTATTACACGTCGCGGATAGATTTTCTGCAACAGTCTGATACTAAGCGTCCCTTCGACCATTGATACTCGTGTTATGAAAAGGGCTGTTGCGATCATGCAATTGAAGCAAATTGAAGTTTTTCATGCGGTCTATCCGACTAGGATCTGTCAGTAATGCGGTAAATCATCATAGTATAATGCGGCCATTCTCGCCTTTGGTCGGCTGTCAGTACATTCTAGCGGTTTTTTTTGCGCATCAGCAGGTCCGTTTGCGGGTCATCACCGAGCAGGAAGGCGTGGCTGTCGAAGGCGACAAAGCCGTGGCGTTGATAAAAGCGTATGGCGCCAGGGTTCTGTTCCCAGACCCCGAGCCATAACCAGTCGTAATTATCCTGCCGGCTAACGTCGAAAGCCTTCTGCAGCAGAGCCTGTCCCACGCCGCCGCCCTGGAATTCGGCGGTGATATATATGCGTTCAATTTCCAGCGCATTCTCGAGCTTGTGTTCTGTTTGGGCCGCGCCGCGATTAAGCTTGAGATAACCGATGATTTTGGTGGAGCAGACGGCAAAGAAAAATGTTGAGTCCGGGTTGAGAAATTCCGCTTCAATGGCCCCGTAACAGAAAGCCTGTTCGCTGTAGGCCGCCATATCTTCTGGTGTATTCTGAAGGCTGAAGGCTTCGAGGAATGTTCGTTTCGCCAAAAGATGCAGGTCCTGAATCTCATGGGCGCCCACCGGGCGGACTTCAATCTGGTTTTTGTTCATGCTTCAATTCTCCGCTGTGAACGGTTCTGCTGACGTTCCCATGGTAATAGAAGGCCGGGGGCATGGGAAGTTTTTTTGACTTTACGCATTTTCTGGTGCATCAGGATTTGTGGTCCAGAATAATATATATAAATCAGTATTTTATCGTCAGTCTGGTTGATGTCGAAGCCCGGCCCGGGAGACGTTAATATCTCAATAGCGTTCTTGAACTTTCTTGAAACGGTGCAGTAACGAGCCGGCAGAAAGACGGGATTTTCCGTCATTTTTTAGTTTCTTTTATTTTTTTATTCCCAAATCTGTCCTGTCCGCTGTCTTACCTATGAGACGCCTTGATGTGGGGTCTTGTTAAAAATGACAGCGTTGTCATTTTATCGTCCTCACGTCAATCCACTAAAAGCGCGACTGTGCTTAAAAAAGACGGGATACGACCGTCTGAAGTTCAAAAATATATGGAGTGAAAAAATGACCAATACTGTTCCCGATAATCCCTCTGCACCCCGGATATCCCGACACCGTAACGTCGCCCGGATAACGCTGGCCGCCTTATTGGCGTCCAGTTCACTGATCGCATTTTCAGGTCCCGCGCGCGCCGCGGAGAATGGCGATGAAACCACACTGGAAGAAGTGGTGGTGACGGGCATCCGCGGCAGCCTGAAACAGGCGCTGGATAAAAAGCGCGATTCCAATTCTATTGTGGACGGCATTAATTCACTCGATATCGGCAAATTTCCCGACAAGAATGTCGCCGACAGTCTGCAACGGGTGCCCGGCGTTTCCGTCGATCGCATCTGGGGCGAGGGCCGGGACATCTTTGTCCGCGGCACGGGCAGCGATCTCAACCGTACCTTGATGAACGGTCAGAATGTCGCCTCCGCCTACTGGTGGGCCAATGATAACCCAAGCCGCGGCTTCAACTATTCAATTCTGGCGTCAGAACTTGTCGCCTCATTGGAAGTTTATAAAAGCCCGATGGCGAAGCTGGACGAGGGCAGTATCGGCGGCGCGGTCAATGTCATCACCCGTCGCCCGATGGATCTCGATCCCTTAACGGTGATGGGTTCCGTTGAAGGCCAGTATAGCAAGCTGCCGGACAAGATTGACCCCCAGGCGTCTGGTCTGGTGAGCTGGAAGAATGATAATGAAACCTTTGCCATTCTTGGCTCCTATAACTATCAGAAGAGAACCGTGCGCCGGGACGGTCTGGAAGGCTTCCCGACCAATTCCCTCTATGACGTGGAAGATCAGGACGGCAACGTCACCCGCGACGTCTATGCGGTCTGGGGCGGCGGTTCCGCCATCTTCCAGCAGAAGCGTGAACGCAAAACCGCCAACCTGGTGTTGCAGTTCCGCCCCAATGATCAGTGGGATATCGTCGTCAATGCGGTGCGTTCCGACATGGACATGGACAATAACAACCAGAATTACCTCTTCGTGCCCGGCGGCTTCAAGCTCGGCAAGGTCGATCCCGACACCGGCGTGAACAGTGGTGAAGTCGTGGTTGATCCGGTGTTCATCACAACCAGTGACGGCAAGCAGGCGATTGTCGGCGGGACTTTCGGACTGGCCACCACCCACGGGGTGGCGGATGAGCCAATCTACCGCGAATCCAACATCAAGGCCGCGGTCTATGATATGGATATGAGCTATGAAGGCGACGGATGGCGCGCCCGGGGCCAGATCGGCTATACCACGGCCGAAGGCGGCAGTGAACATGACCGCAATTACTGGTTCGAAGGCAACAGCCGCATCGTCATGAATCTGCAGGCGGACGTCAATGAATTCAGCTTCCCGGAAGTCGACCCCAATGACGGCAGTCAATTGCGTCTGATGCCGGGATCGCTACGGGACTGGGTGCGCAAAATGGAGGATGATGAATTCTATGCGCAAACCGATGTGGAGTATGATCTGGACAACAGCGCCTTCACGTCCCTTGAGTTTGGCGTGAAATTTCGCTCTCACACCATTGAGAATAACCGGACCAATGGCTCTGTCGACACCAGCAACCCGGCCAATGCGGCGGGCATAGCGGCGCTCAGTGCGCTGACATTGGCGGACCTGTCCAGTGGACCAACCCCGACCCTGCATGGCGCGACAGCCACAGAGGGATCTTTGACCAGCTATGCCTTCATGGACATCGACAAGGCGCGGGCCCAGGTGGATGCGGTGCTTGACGGTGGTCTGATGACCTATACACCGGACCTGAACGCTTTTTTCAACATTAACGAAAAGATCACGTCCTTCTATACGCAGGCTAATTTTGAAACCGGCAATCTGCGCGGTAATGTGGGCGTGCGCATGGTGCATACCAACCAGACTTCAAAAGCCTATCAGGGCGGTAGTCTGCAGGAAGTGAACCGCAAATATACCGAGTTCCTGCCGAGCCTCAATCTGGTCTATAACCTGCGGGACGATGTTCTGATCCGGGCGGCGGCATCACGGGCCATGGCGCGGCCAACTTTCCAGAATTTGAGCGCCAACCTACTGGTTGATGCGACAACACCAACGGCGTCTGGGGGTAACCCGTTCCTGAAACCGACCTTCGCGACACAGTTCGAGGCGGGCTTTGAATGGTATTATGATGAGGCGTCCATCTTCTCCGCCACGGTTTTCCGTAAGGACCTGTCGAGCTCCATCCGCACGATTGCCCAGGAAGAGGTTTTCGAAGGCCGCACCCTGACCATCACCCGGCCGTTTAATTCGGACGGGGCGGATATCACCGGGCTTGAGGTGCAGTTGCAGCATGACTTTGGCATGGGTATTGGTGCCTTGGCCAACTATACGCTGACGGAAGCGTCGGTGACCACGGACGGCAAGGAATCCGAACTGCCCGGCAACTCCAAACATCAAATGAATGCCTCGGTCTATTATGAGGATGATACCTTCAGTTTGCGCCTGTCCTACAACTACCGGTCGGAATCCTTCAGTACCGAGATTTCCGGCGGGCAATTGTCGACAGCGCCCTATGATCAGTTCGACGCCACGGCCACATGGCATGCGACCGATCAGGTGGATGTCTTCATGAATGCGGTGAATATCACCAATGAAGTGATCTTCCAGCGCACCAACGACGGAATCCCGGTGGGGTTTTATGAGAATGGCCCACGTTATAGTGTGGGGGTTCGTTTCCGGTATTAATAACGCATTAATACCACTCTCCGGCTGGCCCCCTTTCCCTGGGGCCAGCCTTCCCTGTTTTTGGGGAGCCACGTAAACAAGGGGTAAAATGATGCAGAAAAAACCTTTCGGGGAAAAGCATATTATCATTCTGGGCGGCGGCACCGCCGGATGGATGGCGGCCAGTCTGTTTGACCAGGCTTGGGGGGCGGACGGCGCGCGCATCACGTTGATTGAATCGGCGGAGATCGACACCATTGGTGTCGGGGAAGGTTCTACCCCCTATTTGCGGCAGTTTTTCCGCACACTGAATATTCCTGAGAATGAATGGATGCCGGCCTGCAACGCCACCTATAAATGCGGCATCCGTTTCCCCGGCTGGAGCGGCAAGCCCGGTTTTGAAAGTTATTTTCATCCCTTCTTTTCCGAACTGGATCAGGATACGGGTTATGCTTTCTTTCATAATTGCGCTCTGCGACGCGGCGGGATTGACGTGCCGGTCAACCCGGACCGTTTTTTTGTTTCGGCGCAACTGGCGGCGCAGCATAAATCACCGGTCGCCGGTGACGGTTTGCGGCACACCCCCGATTACGGTTATCATTTTGATGCCGGATTGCTGGGCGCTTTTCTTAAGAAGCGGGCCGAGGCGCGCGGTATTAATCACCGGATTGACACGGTGGAGCGGGTGGCGCAGGACGAGAGCGGCGACATCACGGCCCTTCACTTGAAGGACGGGGGCAGTGTGGACGGCGATTTGTTTATTGATTGCACGGGCTTTGCGGCGCTGATGATACAAAAGAGTTTAGGGGAGAGGTTTGTCAGTTACGGGGATGTCTTGTTTAATGACCGGGCTGTGGCGCTGGCCAGTCCGCTCAATCCGGCGGAGGGGCTGCCGTCCGAAACGGTCTCGACCGCGCTTGGTCATGGCTGGGCCTGGAAAATTCCCCTCACCACCCGATTTGGCAACGGCTATGTCTATTCTTCGGCGCATATCGACGAGAGTACGGCGGAGGACGCGCTGCGCCGTCATCTGGGGCCGGCCGCCAAGGGGGGGGAGGCCCGGCATCTGAAAATGCGGGTGGGACGGGTGGAAAATCACTGGCAGAAGAATTGTCTGGCCGTTGGCCTGTCTCAAGGGTTCATTGAGCCGCTGGAGGCGACGGCGCTGATGCTGGTGCAACTGACCATCGAGAAATTCATCCAGATGTATGGCGAGGGCGACTATACGTCGCGACATCAACCGGCATTCAATCAGAGGATCAACATGTTCTTCGACGGCATCCGCGACTATATCGTCACCCATTACAAGATCAACGGCCGCAACGACAGTGATTATTGGATTGAGAACCGGGATAACCCTCATATCTCTGACAGGCTGGCGGAGCTGCTCGCGGTCTGGGATGGCGGCGGCGATTTTGAAACGCTACTGGACAGATACGGTGATGCGCTGATTTATCTGCGCCCGAGCTGGTATGCCATTCTGGCGGGTATGGGGCGTTTTCCGTCTCATGCGACATCCGCACCGGCGAAGACCCCGATCGCGCCGATGCATCAGATCCATGATCTGCATACCGAGGCACTGGCCTATTTCCCTGATCACAGAGATCATCTTGCCCGGATGTATCCCTTCTGATCCCATATATATGGTTTGTTAAAGGGGCTGTCGTTATATCGGCGCGCGGGCGATGAGGATTTTACCCTGCACACGGGTTACCTTGACAGGAAAGGCCAATGACAGGGCGTCAAACCAGCTGTCGATATTCTGGCGATGCACCGTGCCGGAAAACTGCAAATCGCCGAGGTCTTTATCCAGTAAAATAATAGTTTCGTCTGTGTAACGATCAAGCCTGTAGAAAACATCCTGCAGCGTTTCGCCGCGGAAAAACAGCACGTCGCTCTGCCAGGACAACATGTCCCGGGTGTCGGCGACGGCATAATTGACTTTGTGATCGGCTTTGGCATAGCTGATTTGCTCGCCGACGGTCAGGGTGGCGGGCAGCGTCGCGCTGGCGGACTCGGTCAGCGCCGGGGCATCATCGCTTTTCAGGCCGATTGTGCCTTCCACCACCGAAACCATAATGAAGGCCGGGGATTTGCGGATGTTGAAGGCGGTGCCGATGGCGCGAACCTCAAGACCGTTGATATCGACGGTAAAGGGCCGGTCAGGGTCTTTCGCCACATCGAAATAGGCTTCCCCGCTGGACAGGGTGATATGGCGTTGATGGGGGCTGTAGTCCGATAGGATACGGGTTTCGGCGCCCAGAAAGACCGACGATCCGTCGTCAAGCACAATACGACGATGCTCCGCCGTATGGGTGGTGAATTCAAGGGGCGTCACCATGGTGTTATACATCGGAACGGCGACCACCAAGGCGAGAAGCGCGAGGGCACCGGCGTAAACCGGCACAGGGGATATGGTCAGTAAAGACCGCAGTCTTTGCCAGCAGGAAGGCAATGCAGCAGCCTGGGCGCGCTGATGGTCTTTGATCGACTGGCTGCCGTCATAACTGTCGGCGGCGAGTTCCTCAGGAGTGGGCATTCTATATCTGCTGACATAATCGACATCCTGCCACAGTTGGCTATAGGCGTCGACGGTCTTCGCCGCGGCTTCGGACTGTTTGCTCCAGTCATGAAAGGCTTCCCATTCATCGACGGTGGCGGATTTTTCCTGAATGGACAGAAAAAGCTCGGCGCTCTTTTTATCCACCGCGTCGGCAGATTTTATCTGATTTTTGGTGTGTTTCCGGGGCATAAATTTAACCATTATTCATTCGATCTTTGCAGTATCTGATGGCCTGTAAGACGTATTTCCGGATCATGCTCTCGCTGAGGTTCATTTGGCGAGCGATATCGGCATAGTCACGGCATTCTACTTTATGGAGCAGAAAGGCCATACGGCATTTGGGCGGTAGTTCTTCGATAATCAGTTCCAGTTTACGTATTCTTTTGCGGGCGTCGACGATGTCATCGGCCAGGGCTTTTTCATCCGGAGGGTCGATTTTTGTGACATCTATATTCTTGCTTTCGCCGCGCCGGATACGTTGCCTGATCCGGTTGATGGCGAGATTGCTGGCCGTTTTGAAAAGATAGGCCCGCAGATGATTGACGACTTCGTCCTGATCAAGGCCAAGAATTTTGACATAGGCTTCCTGCGCCACGTCCCGGGCTTCATGACGCGAGCCGAGTTTGAGTACGAGGAAGCGGATCAGGCTGTCGTTATGCTGTAGAAACAGACGCTCTATCTCGTCACGGCAGTGCGTCGAGGCGGCGGGGTCATCATCTGTTTCCTCCCTTGCGCGGGGAGCATTCACATCATTCTTGGGTCCAAATACCATACACGCCCATCAGTTAAAATTTCCATCCATGATATAAGACAATCCAGCTTCCGGATTTGGGAATGGAAAAACAAAATAAATTTTAGCAGCCGCTGTATGCCGCAGAATTCTGCGGAAAACTTCGTCGTTGCAATTGGTGTATTTTGTTTATAGCATGGTTCGATAATAAACCCGAAACCGGGAATGATATAAAGATAAATCCCTGAACAGGCCCACAGAGGCATCGGGAAAAAGAGGGTGGGACCGGGAGGAAAGTGATCGCGTTGTTCGGGACAGTGCTGACGGAAATCATGAAAGCAGGAGGAGGTTTCTTTGGCGGCGGCGCTTGCGCGGGTCGACGGATCAGGGTCATGGCGTGTGTTCTGCCGGTCCTGTTAAGTGTGGGCCAGGTTCACGGCGCCGCGCCGGAAAAACTGCACAGCAGGGTGCCCTTTGATCAACCGGCGCAACCGCTGGACAAGGCTTTATTGGATTTTACCCTGCAGACGGATATCCAGATCATCTCCAAGACATCTGACCTGGGCGGGATGAAAAGCCGGTCTTTACGCGGTCGGTTCAAACCGCTGGAAGCGTTGGTGCAAATCTTGCGTGGCAGTGGTTTGAAATTTGCGGTTGCGGGGCAGAATACCATTGTTGTCGGGCGCAATGTACATCTTCTGTCGAGCCAGAACCCGGAAGCGGAACCATCAGAAAAATCCGGAAAAGAACTTTCGGAAGAGGACAAAGGCGGCGACCCGAAGGCGCTGCTGGAAGAAGTGATCGTTACGGCTCTGAAACGGGTGCAGAATTTGCAGGATGTGCCGGTGCATATGCAGGTGTTGGATAAAGATCAGCTGACCCAGAGTAATCTCAACCGGATGGAGGATTTGGTGGTGCTGTTGCCGACGGTGACCTTCACCCAACGGCGCGGTTATGATCAGTCGAATTATCGTATTCGCGGGGTAGGAACCCAGATTCTGGGGGCAGGTGTGGAGCCGGGAGTGGCCACCTTTATTGACGGGGTGGTGATGGCCCGTGGGGGGGCGGCGCTCAATGATCTTCCCGATGTGGAGCGGGTCGAGATCCTGAACGGGCCGCAGGGCACCTTGTTCGGCAAGAACGCCTCCGCCGGGTCGTTAAATATCATCACCAAAAGCCCCAACCGGCAAAATGCCGAAGCGTCCTTTTCCACCCGGGCCACCAGTGACGAGGAATATGGGGTAAAGTTCAGCTTCAGCGGCCCGCTTGGGGCTACGCTGGCCTATCGTTTTAGTGGATCTTTTAGTGACTGGGATGGTAATGTAAAAAATATCATAACCGGCAATGACGTGAATGGCGTTACCGCCAAAAGCCTGCGCGGTAAATTGCAATGGAGCGCGCGGGAGAATGTGGATGTTCTGTTGTCGGCGGATTATTCGCGTCAGAATACGGAATGTTGCGCCCGCATCACCCGGGAAGACCGTCTGGGGCTGTATATTGATCCTGCGATTGCCGGGGATGCGCGGCCCGGTGGCGGGACAGCCGATATTCTGGGGGTGCCGATTGGTCCTATGGCGGACCGGATTGCCCATAACCGCGACCCTTTTGTCATTTCCACAAATTACGGGGCATCCCTGACCGCCAACATGGACCTGGGCACCCATACATTGACCAGCATTTCAGCCTATCGGGTGTGGGAAGCTCTGAACAGCTGGGACAATGACCTGTTGCCGATCAATTTCCACCGGCAGCAACGTTCGGAACGTTCGGCGGACTGGGCGACACAGGAATTCCGTCTGGCCTCGCCGACGGACGGGTATTTTGATTATCTGCTAGGGCTTTATTTTTACAAGACCGCCACGGACGCACTGGAATACGCCGACCGGAAATATGTCAATATTGATCTTGACCAGATTATATTTGTGCAATCGAAAATAGAGAATGAAAATCTCGCCTTCTTTGGGCATGTGAATTACCACCCGACGGAAAAACTGAAACTTTTTGGTGGTTTTCGGGTGCTGTATGATCAGATCACCGGCACGGCCCGGCGCGGCGGCCGGGATCTGGCCCCGGATGGAAGGGTGCTGATGGATCATTCCACGCCAGAAGTACATAACAGTAAAAGCGAGATCGCACTGGTGATGAAGACGGGGCTGCAATATGACTTTACCGACAGCCTGAATGGTTATGTGACTTACGGGCGGGGGTATAAAGGCCGCGGATTCGGGGTTGAATTCGGTTTCGATCCCCAGCGATTTGTCGAGAGTGAACCTATTGACGCCGAACGCTCGACCTCTCTGGAAGCGGGCCTTAAGGCGACGTATTTTGATCGCCGTCTGAAACTGGTGGTCACCGCCTATCACACCCGGATCGAAGGGTTGCAACTGGGGCTGCGTGATTTACGCGGAATAGCCAATCTGTTGGGGTCTGTGCCGGAAACCAGTGTGCGGGGAGCCGAAATCGGTTTGGTCGGCCGTGTGACCCATGGTCTGACTTTGTCAGGGGGGATTGCCTATAACAACGCCCGTTTTGATGATTTTACCAATGGCCTGTGTTATCTCGGTCAGACTGAAGCGGAAAAGTGCTTTTCCGGGGCCCAGGATCTTAGTGGCCATGTATTGGAAAATGCGCCACGCTGGAAAGGGGTGTTGAGCCTGCGTTACGCCCGGGAAATAGGGGGACTTGGGGCTTACGGTTATCTGCAGGCCAGTTACCGCCGCCAGAGCGCGGTTTTTCTGTCCGATGACGCCGACCCGGGCAGTATTCAGGACGCTTACGGCATCATGGATCTTAGTCTGGGACTGTATGCCGAGGATGAACGCTATCATTTCAGCCTGTTTGTGAAAAACCTGTTTGACCAGAAATATGTCGCAGGGGTCAGCGCCAACAGCGCCGATGGCGGCGGGGTGATCATCCATACGGTGCCGCGGGATTTTAAACGCTA
Source organism: Paremcibacter congregatus (assembly GCF_006385135.1). Lineage (GTDB taxonomy): Bacteria > Pseudomonadota > Alphaproteobacteria > Sphingomonadales > Emcibacteraceae > Paremcibacter > Paremcibacter congregatus. The sequence goes on along the minus strand of NZ_CP041025.1, from coordinate 3,397,969 downwards.
TATCGGTATGGCGGTCAATGTGAATTTCTAATCCGGGGACTGGTCGAGGATTGCCTTGGCGATCGCCCGGCCGCTTTCAAAGGCATTTTCCAGCCGTGGCCCGAGGCACCAGTCACCGCCGGCAAACAGGCTGCCACAGTCCGAACCCAGATAAGACCGGCCCAGGGGCGTGACCGTGCGGGCAAAGCACCAGCGATGCGCCGCCCAGTGAACCGGGGCGGGTAAGGTCGCGCCGCTCAAATGGGCGAAGGCATGGCGCAGGATCTTGGCTGCGGTTGTCGGGGTGTCTTCGAGATGATCGGCGGTCCAGGATTCTGTGGCATGGATGGTCCAGCTGTCCTTTCCCCTTTCGCGGCCTTGTTTGTGGCTGCTGCGGGCGGCCCAGTTAATGATGGATGGCGTTTCTGGATTTTTGGGAGCGCGCCAGACATCAAACCCGGTGGCCAGCGGTGTCTCGAAAGTGAGCATCAAGGCCCAGCACGGGGCGAATTCAACAGCGGACAGTTTTTCAGCAAGGTCGGGCAGGCTTTTCATCAGAAGATGTTGTGCCTGAGGCGCGGGAGCGGTGCAGACAACCACGTCAAAGTCCTGAAAATCCTGCTGCGCCATAAGCGGATCTGTCGTATCGGAAATATCAAGCCGCCAGCGCGCACCAATCCGTTGAAGGTTCGCCACCCGGCTGTTGAGCCTGACGGTGATGCCATCAAGGTTGTTTTTCAAAGAACTGTTCATGGTCGGTTGGCCGACAAACCAGGCGGCCGGGCTGGTTTTTCCCGTCGGCGCCCAGGAAGCCATGCGTCCCGCCTGACATTCCGTGGTAATATAGGACTGAAAGGACGGGGATGTGGCGGTGAAAAATTGTGCGCCGTGATCGGCCTGTGACATGCTGTCAAACCGTCGCGTGGCGAGACGCCCCCCGAGCCCGCGGCTCTTTGCAAACAAAACCACATTTGCCCCGGCGGCGGCCAGGGCCTTGGCGCAGCTGACCCCGGCCATGCCTCCCCCGATGACGGCTATTCGTTTTGAATGATGCTTCATGATGCTCTCTTCCCATTGTATCCTGCGTTATACGCAGATGCGCGGCAAATGGATCAGGGAAAAGCATAAAAGAGTAAGCCGGCCGTCAGGATGGCGTCTTCCGGGCGGTTTGCCGGGGGTGCTTTGCGGAAGCAGACCGGTTCTAGCAGGGGGTGGCGGCGAGCGCCTGCAGGGCCTTTGTCCGCCGGTGTTTAACGATGTTAAAGCCCGCGACGCTGAAGATCACCAGAGCGATGCCAATCCAGCCGCCGAGACTGACCTGATCGGCGGTATAGAGACCCGGCCAAATCAAGGAAGCCGTAAAGGTTGCGGCGATGGTGAATAGCGGCGTTGTCGCCAAAACGCTGCCCACTTGCGAGGCATCCCAATAATGTAGGGCTTCGGCGAAGGCGCCATAGGCGATGATGGTGTTGAAAGCACAAAAAGTCAGCAGGCTCCAGTCAAGGGGTGTCAGGGCGGCGAAACCACTGGTGTCCGAGGCGGGAAACAAAACGACGATTGCCAGGCCATAGGTGAACAACAGGATATTGCTGGGGCTGAGTTTTTGACTGAGTTTCTTTTGCAGCATGGCGTAGAAAGTCCAGAACAGCGCGGCCCCGACGGTGAGAAATACCCCTTGCCACAGCATCGCTTCCGTGGTCAGGGCGCTGATCAGGCTGTCATGAAAAAACAGGACCAGCCCGGCGAACAGCAGAACAAAACACAGGACCTGAAGGGCGCTCATGCGTTCCTTGAAGACAATCACACCGCCGATGGTGAGAAAAAAGGGCGTCACCTGGGTGAAGACGATAGACGCGCTGGGGGAAATGTAATTCAGGGAACTGATATAGCCGACATAATCAATAATGAGAAACAGGGCCGCCGCTGTCAGCAGGGTCCAGTCGCGGCGGGTCAGTGTGCGGAACTGTGCCAGCGCGCCGTTGAAATACTGAATTACGGCGCAGACCCCAAGCGCCACAAGAAACCGGAACCAGGTGATGGTCACCCCGTCGAGTTTCTGCAGACTGAATTTCAGCGCCAGCGGCAGAATACCCCAGAAGAGTACGGAGATCAGGATCAGGATTAATCCTTTGGCAAAGGCGGTGTCATGGTTTTTCTGGGTCATATGTCGTCTCATATATAACAATATTCCTCTATATGATCTCTTTTTGCTATATTGTCTAATGCATATCAATTATATATGATATGCATTGAAGTAATAATAAAGTCTGACCGCCATGCATGAAAATCTGCGCAGCATCGACCTTAATTTGCTGACCGCTCTGGAAGCTTTGCTCGAGGAAGCGCACGTCAGCCGGGCGGCGGAACGGTTGAACCTCAGCCAGTCGGCCATGAGCCGGACGCTGGCCCGGTTGCGTGATCTGCTGGATGACCCGCTGTTGATCCGGGGGCCGAAAGGCATGATCCTGACCGCCCGGGCGCAACAGCTGCACGTGCCGTTGAAGCAGGTGCTGGGCGGGGTGAAAGGGTTGCTGCAGCGGGAGGTCTTTGATCCCCTGACCACGGACCGGCATTTCCACATCAAGGGCACCAGTTACGTGGCCCAGGCCTATTTTCCGGCGGCGCTGCAGCGGTTTTATCAGGAGGCGCCGGGGGCGTCCCTGTCGATCCATAATTTGACCTTCAATGAAATGGCGGGCGATGAGGCGGCATCGAGTGATCTGGTACTCTGCGGCGGCGGTATGGGTATTCCTGACAGTTTTAAACAGCGGCAGGTGGGCCATGACCGCATGGTTGTGGTGATGAGCGCCGATCATCCGTTGGCGGGGGTCGATCTGACGCTGGACTCTTACGTTGCCTATCCCCATAGCCTGATTACCGTGGGCGGCAGTCCTCATAGTGGGACGATGGAGCCGGTGCTGGAACGGCTTGGTCATCGCCGGGATATTCAATTGCGCCTGCCGCATATTGTCGCGGGTCTTGAAATGGTCGGGCAGAGCCATCTGTTGCTGACCATGGCGTCGAATCTGGTCGAGAAATTCAAAACGCCCTTCAATCTGGTGATCAAGCCCCTGCCGTTTGATTATCCGCCGATTGATTATTATTTTTCCTGGCATCCGGTCCATCATCAGGACCCCGGCCATATCTGGTTGCGCAATCTTTTCTATGAAGAGGTGCGCAAGGTAATTGGCGGGGGGTGAGGGAGATGTATCAGGTTATGGGTGCCGCCTGCGCGGATGTTTTAAAATATGCAGATGGAGACCATCGCTATTGGTTTTGAGACGGTGAATTCCATGTAGGATACCTATAAAAGGAAATTGGCACCTAAGTTTAAGACTGACTACGTAATTGAAAAAATAAGTTACAAGCAACCGCCTCTAGCTTTGCAAGCTGATTTTTGTCGCACAGTTCGAGAAAATTGTCTGTAACATCTTCCCATGATGAATTTTCTGCCGAATCTAAATCAATATCGAACTTGAATACATTACCGTCTTGGCAGAATAATAATACTGCAGTAAGTGTTGCTGCTATCGGGAAATATTTATACCAATAGACACTGACGATATACTAATCCACTTTGCATTAATTGCTTATAGAAGTCCTCATTAACTAGTAGTTTCTTATGGAATTTGTCGTTTAACTCAATGAGCTCGTTTGTAAGTGATTCTAATTTTCTAGCTTTCATTGCCCCATGGTTCCCCTCAGAATGCTGTTTAGATTACTGTGATACGGCGTAATTCATAATGATTTTCTTAAATTATGGACATAATAAGAAATGCCCCAAATCAGAGATAAGAAGAAAAGAGCGATGATCAAAGAAGGAGTTATAGAGAGAAATATAATGTCTATTAGTGTGAGCTGTCGCTCTAACCCTTCTTGGAACCAATTAATATAGTTACTGTACATTTATTGCTTGAATATTCTTCAACCGCCCATTTGAGATCATGGGGCATGAATGAAAGCCCCTCTAACTTGAATGAGGCCTCTTTCTGAACGAACCGAAGTTTCTGCCTATTCTTTAATTTAATGGAAAATGTACTCAGTTTGAGAGGAAGGAAGGGCAAAATTAAGTTTGGTATTTTTTTCTCTTGAATGTTGAGAGATTCAATATTACTCCATTCTATTAATTTAAATCTCCTGGCAGATGTCTGTAACCAAATGCCTCTTTGCACAACTCTCATCAGGGGCTGCACAAAACCAGTAATTCCATGCAGCATAACCAGCGTCACTATACTAAAAAATACTATGCCTAGCCACAAACCAGCTTTCATCCACATTACTTGAAAATCTGTAAACTGATCCCTTGATATTTTGAAATCTGTAAAAAGACCTTCTAAAACCAACTCCAAAGAACCGATTGTTATTACAAAAAATATCATGAAAATCATGAATATATATTTCTTGTTTAAACGAATATTATAGCCATCTTCGCGAATTACATTACGCTTAGTTGAAGCCAAAATTGTAGGCGATATTTCCCTCACCCCCCAAGCTCCATCACTTTCCGCTCGCCCGCTGTGGGGTCGGTATGGTGGAATTTAATATTTCGGCATTTCTCTAAACTAATGGAAGGGTTGTTCCACATCATATGCGCCCCCAATTATCTATCACTCTTAAATTTCTTCTGAATTTAACCACAGCGGGCGGTCCTTGGCAAGATCCGGGTCGCGGCCTGAGTGGAATAGGGGGGGCAAAGGATAACTTTTCCTTGCCTTGGCGACGGGGGAGAGTCATAAAGGCGGCCATATTTATACCTTTAGGAAACGTAATCATATGACCATCGAAACCACCTTGCGCGCCCGGGCCGAAAATAAATGTGAATTGTGTGGCGCCGAGGACGGGCTCACCGTTTATCCCGTGCCGCCCGCCTCCGATGACACGGCGGATCAGGCGGTGCTGCTCTGCGCGACCTGTCATGCCCAGATCAGCCATCCGGAACAGGTGGAGCCCAATCACTGGCGCTGCCTGAATGACAGCATGTGGACACCGGTGCCGGCAGTGCAGGTGGTGGCCTGGCGGATGCTCACGGCTTTGCGCGGTGAAGGCTGGCCTCAGGATCTGCTGGATATGCTCTATCTCGAGCCCGAGGTTCAGGCCTGGGCCGAGGCGGGCGAGGGGGCTGGTGATGAGGATGGCATCGTCCATAAAGACAGTAATGGCGCGACGCTCGCCGCCGGCGATACGGTAACCCTGATCAAGGACCTGCCGGTAAAGGGTGGTGGCTTTACCGCCAAGCGCGGCACGGCGGTGCGCAATATCTCTCTGGTGGCGGATAACCCGGAACATATCGAAGGCCGGGTCAATGGACAACATATCGTAATTTTGACCAAATTCGTGAAGAAATCCAGTTAGATGCATCTACAAATTAGCAAGATATAATATTAAGTTATTTGTTTTGTATTAACGGCTTAAACAACCGGGCGCACCCTGAAAGGTGCGCCCGGTGTTTTTGTGGGATGCTTATGGTTAATAAAGGGTTAATGGCTTTATTGTCTTTGCGCGGCCTTATTTCAGGGCCTTCTTCAGTCGCTCCATGGCGATATTGAGCTGCTCGGGCGAGCGGCAATAACAGATGCGCAGGAAGCTTTCCGAACCCTTGCCAAAGAAATAACCCGGCGCAAGCCCGACATTGCTGCTGCGCAGAATATCAAGGCAGGCCTGTTTCGAGTCCGCCATGCCGTCAATTTCAAAGAAGGCGTACATGGCGGCGGTGGGGCGGCGGCGCAGGATCACCCGGGGAATATCCTCCAGCGCACCGCAGACAATCTCCATGCCTTCGCGGCAATAATTGGTCATGAATTTGACGAAATCCTCGCCCTGCTGCAAGGCGGCGACCCCGCCATATTGCAAATAGGTGGTGGTGCCGCTGGACGTATATTGCACCATCATGGCCAGGGTGGCTTCCAGGCTCGGCGGATGGATCAGCCAACCAAGCCGTGACCCGGTCATGCTCCAGGATTTAGAGAAACTGTTGATGATGATCACCCGGTCTTCCGGTTCCGCAATGTCACTGAAGGACGGCACCATGGGCATCTCGTAGGACATGCGGGAATAGACCTCGTCAGAGAAAATCCAGATGCCGGTCTTGCGGCTGAGCTCGAGCAGTTGCTTCTGCACCGGCACAGGCAGCACCGCGCCGGTGGGATTGCCGGGCGAGGCGAAGAAAATCGCTTTGGTGCGGCTGTCACAGGCAGCGGCGACCTTTTCCACATCCAGGGTCCAGCCGTCATCGCCAAGATCCATACGCACGGACCGGGTTTCCGCACCCATCAGACGAACCACGCCGGTAATATTGGGCCAGACCGGGTCGATGATCACCACATTGTCGCCCCGGCCCACGGTGGCCTGCACCGCCAGCATAATCGCCGGCATGCCGCCGGATGTGACCGTGATCCGGTCCATGGTGATGGGTTTGGCGTTCAGTTTGCCGAGATAATCGACCAGCGCCTGACGTAATTCGGGAATGCCGTTCTGATGAGAATAGAAGCCTTTGCCCTCCTGCATGGCGGAGGTGATGGCCTGGCCGATGAAGTCAGGCGTTTTGATATCGCCTTCGCCGAACCACAGGGGCAGGATCTCCTTGTTGGTGAAGGCGTCCTTGGCGATATTGGCGATATTTTCCAGCGGGATCGCCCGAATATGATCCTGAAGGCCGGAAAGGGCGGTCTGTGAAGGGGCTATTGACATCGAAAACTCCTGATGTGTCTTGTTCGGGCTTTATGTGGCCGAAAATTCTGTAAGTTGTGTGGAAAAATAACTGCGGTTGGCGGTGATATCATCACCGATCACCACAAGGCTGAAGCCCTGATCCCGGCGGGCTTTCGCCTGCTGTAATGTCGCGGTGAAAATGCCACAGGAAACATTCGCGGCTTCGCATTGACGCTTGATGTCCTGAATGGTGGCTTCATAGGCGGACTCTGTCGGGGCAAGCCCGAGAGACAGCGACAGATCGCCGGTGCCAATGAAGATCATATCGAGATGCGGGGTTTGGAGAATTTCGGCGAGATTATCCACCCCGCGGGCGGTTTCAATCATCAGGGCGGTGACGGTGGTCTTGTCGGCCTGTTCCTTATAGGCCGGAAAATCACGTAACGGCCGGATACCGCCGCCGGATCGCGAGCCGTGCGGGGGGTACAGGGCCCAGTCGACGGCGTTGTGCGCCTCTTCCGCCGTTTCAATCAACGGGACGATAACCACCTCTGCGCCTGCATCCAGCGCACTGCTGATGGCGAAGCGCGACCCGTCGGCCAGCCGCACCATGGGGATCATTTGATCCTTGACCATGCCAATGGCACTTTCGAGCGACCTGCGGTCCCACAATCCATGCTGGGCATCGAACACGACCGCATCGGCGGAGGTTTCCGTGACAAATTCCGTCAGCGGCAGCGCCCCGAGACAGAGCCAGAAGCAGCCAAGGGGATGATTATTCTGTAGAGCGTCTTTGCAGCGCATAGCTTATTCTTCCTTGTGAAGGATCAAGATATATGTAAAATCAAATAAATGCCACAGGTTTTTCCAGGCCTTTCTTTTAGGTCGCCTTTCCCATAGAATTTTATCGCAGTCTTATGTGCGTATCCCGGCCTTTTTCAGCAACGGCAGCACCCGGTCGAGGAAATAGGGCAATTCATACTTCGGATTAACGAAAGACAGGGCCAGCCCGCCAAAACCCAAATCATGCAGCGCGATCATTTCATCGGCGATCTGCTCCGGCGTCCCGATCAACGGGTAAGTCCCGGCGCCGCCCGCAAAACGCTTGCGGTAGAGATCATAGGCCTTTGGGTCATGGGACCCGGACATGCTTTTCTTCATCGCCATATGCTGATCGACGGCGGCATTGTCGGTTTCGGTCACCGCATAGGCGGTGTAATAGTCCTCGGCTTCCTGGGTGGTCGGGCGACAGACCACATGCACAGGGGCGAAAACCCCGGCGTTGCTGTCGGCTTTTTCCACCCGCGCACGAAAATCGGCGATGGTCTCGCGGGCGTCTTCATGGGTGTTGAATGTGGTGAAGATACAGTCGCAGGCGCTGGCGGCAAAATCACGGCCGGGGGGCGAAAAGGCGGCCGACAGGGTCACCGGATGGGGGTCTTGCACGCTGCCCGGGGCGCCGGACACGCCTTTCAGGTCGAAATAATCGCCTTTATAATCAAACGGGGCGCCACCCTCCAGGGTGCGGGTCAGAATCTCGAACCATTCCTTGCCCTGGTCGTAAACCTGATCCGGTTTGGTCAGGCCGAACATATCGAATTCCGGCTGGTTCCAGCCGCAGACGATATTCAGGCCGGCGCGGCCATGGCTGGCGTGATCAACGGTGGCCAGGGCTTTGGCGGCATAGACCGGCGGCACAATCAGGGTGTGGACGGTGGAAAACAGGGCGATCTGCTCGGTAAGCCCGGCCAGCGCCGCGGCGAAGGTGAAGGTCTCATAGGAAATATGCCGGGCGTTGGTGTCGCCGCCAAAACCCTTCCAGCGCGCCAGCGGCAGGAAGAAGTCCAGCCCGGCCCGGTCCGCCATCTGGGCGGCGGCCACCACATCGTCCCAGTCGGCCATCCAGCGGTCGGCGTGATTGGTGATTGACAGACAGCCGTCGGCGTTGGCACCAAAGACGCCGAGCTTGAAGGCGTTACCGCCGCGCATGGGGTGGGATTTCACTCTCGACATAAAAACCTCATCTATTGTCATTTAGTTCATGAATGAAATATTATATTAAAAATCATATACCGTCAAGAAAGGAAAATGGAATAAGGGAAAAGAGCAAGACGGAGGGAATGCATCGGATCGTGTAGCGGAGGCCGTAAAGCAGGAAACGCCCCGCCTTTTCTGCCCCCCTGAACCCTGCTCCAGCAGGCAGTGGAGAGGGATAAGTCTATTTTGTCAGCACCTCGGCGAGCCGGCGGGCCGTGAGGACGCAGCCCGCGAGGAAGGTGCCTTCGAGGGATTTTTTACCCGATGCGCCGCCGCCGCCAAACCCGGCGGCTTCCCCGATGGCATAGAGGCGGGGAATGGCGTCCCCCGCCGCATCCAGAACGGCGCAATCCAGATTGGTTTGAATGCCGCCAAGGGTTTTCCGGGTGATCAACTGGGTGCGAATGGCGAGCAGGGGCCCGGCTTTGGGGTCGAGAATCTGCTGATCCCTGCAGGTGCGCAGCCGGTCGCCGGTCCATTGCCGCAGATGATGCAGTCGTCGGATTTGATCGTCATTTTGCAGCTTAGCTCCGCACGCCAGATTCTGGTCATAAGCGCTGATCTGTCGCGTCATCAGGTCAAGATCCACATGCGGCGCATCGGTCAGTTGGTTCATCTTTTGCGCCAATTCCGGCAAATTCTCTGCGGTGATAAAATCCGGGCTTTCCGCCACCATCTGACGCACCAGCCCATCGTCTTTCAGCAGCAGCTTGGCCAGAAAGCGGATCATTTTGCGGTCGCGCAGGTCCGGGTTATGGGCAGCGCCGGAAATGGCGAGTTCTCGCCGGGCGATTTTCCAGTTCATCACCTGCCAGGTCCAGGGCTGGTCCTGCCGCGCCACTTGCTTGCAGAGATAATGGGTGTCAAACCCGGTGACCAGCGGCAGGGGGCCAATGCGCCGCCCTTCATGGTCAAGCCAGAGAGAAGAGCGGGTCGGCACCAGGCTAAGCCCGTGATTGGGGAATGTCGCTTGCGGATGGGCGATCCCGGCGGCGTAATTCCACATCTTGTCGAGATGGGTCACCTGGCCGCCCAATTGGGCCACCTGATCATGGAGATGGCCATCGGCGCTCGGGTGGCTGCCGTTGAGCATGCGGGGGGGTGCCTTCCCCCAGTTTTTCGGCCAGTGGTTCCGCACCTTGGCGTGGTTGCCGCCAATGCCGCCGGTGGCGATAACGGTGGTGGTGGCGGTGAGGGTGAAGGCTTCTCCCGTGGCGTTGTTGCGGCCCGTGACGCCAATAACGTCGTTGTTCTCAGTGATCAGGCTTTCGACCCGATGATGAAAGCGGAACCGGACCTGTTGTCGGGCCTGGGCGCGCAAACGGTCAATTAATACGGTCATCAGATGGTAGGCCGTGCCGAACAGCACATGATAGCGCGGCAGGCTGTTGCCCGGTTGAAACAGGCCGCGTTCGACCCATTGCACGGCGGGGAGGAATTTTATCCCCTGGGCCCTGATCCAGTCATGGACCTGTGGTGTAACCTGATCGACATAATAGCGCCCCCAGGCCCGGGGCCAGTTGTCTTCGGGGCCGAAATCGGCAAAATTCTGCCAGTCCGCCCAGGCGCGATCGGGGCTGTCCCGGATGCCGGATTTGCGTTGCAGTGGCGTGTCGACGAACATCATGCCGCCAAAAGCCGATTTCGCCAGGCCGCCGAGGGCGTCTTCCCCTTGGGCATCCAGCAGGGTGATCTGTCGCGTTTCCCCCCGGTCGAGCAGATCAAGCGCGAGCGTGACGCCCGCGATGCCGCCGCCGATGATCAGAATATCGGTCTTGTCCGTCATCAGCCGGTGACCTTACGGGTGAGCGCGCGTCCGATAAAGCGCATCTTGGTGCCGAAATCAAACCGATCGAGATTGGCCTTGATCGCGCCCTTGGTGAAGCGGGTTTTCTTGTTGTAGTCAATGGCAACCTCGACCACCACGGGCTGTCCTTTCGCCGCCGCCGCAAAGGCGCGGGACAGGCTGCTGTCAATATCGGCGTTGGTTGCCATATTGACGTAGGCGGCGCCAACTGACTCGGCGAAAGGCGCGTATTTTAAGCGGGGCAGGACGGTGCAGGCTTTGCGGTTATAGGGAATTTCCTGGGCCTGGGCGATCTGGCTCAGTTCACCGTCGGCAAAGATAAAATAAATCACGCCGAGACCGTCAGCGCTGGCGGTGAGGATTTCCATGGCGGTCATCAAAAAGGCGCCGTCGCCGACGATGCCGACCACCTGGGCTTCGCGATTTTCCAGCTTGGCGGCAATGGCGGCGGGCACGCAATAGCCCATGCAGTTGAAATCGGTGGGAGAGATAAAGCGCCGTTCGCCGCCGAGCGGCATCAGCTCGGCGGCGAGAAACGTATGGTTGCCGTCATCGGCGAGCACGATCGCGTCAGAGGCCAGCGCCTTGTCGAGCCCGTCAAAGAAAAGACAGGGATTGACCTTGCCGTCAGAGGCGTGATCGCGCCATTCCTGACGATAGGCGGCTTCCTGGTCGGCGATCAGGCGCATCATCGGGGTGTCTTGAGGCGAGGCCGCCTGTGCCGGAAGCGCGTCGGCCAGAGCCTTCAGGGCCACGGCGGCGTCGGCTTCAATACCAATTGCGGCGGCATAATTGGCCCCGAGGGCGTCCGGGTTGATATCGATATGGATGATTTTGGCGGCATTGGGGATGGAATAGCTGGCGGTGGCGATCTCGCCGAAACGTACGCCGACGGCCAAAATGACATCGCAGGCCTCAAAGGCCGCCTCCGCCGCCGGCACCGCCGCCGGACCATAGCCCATACCACAATGCAATGGGTGATCATGGGGGAAGCTTGTCAGGCCTTGTAGGCTGGTGGCGACCGGGGCGGCGAGGCTGTCGGCGATCCGGATGGCGTCGGCGCGCGCCGCTTTTGCCCCCCAGCCGAGGAACAGACCAACCTGCCGGGCGTCTTGAAGCATCTGGGCCGCGGCCTCAATATCCTTCATTGCCAGCTGTTTGGCGCAGCGGATGAGCGTCGGTGGCGCGGGCAGGTCGGTGACCGCCCCCTTGGTGAACTGGATATTGACCGGCAGCTCCACATAGACCGGGCCGGGTTCGCCGCTCATGGCGCAGGCATAGGCCTCATATATCATCGGCATCACCTGATCATGGCGCGTGATCTTGAATGTCTTTTTGGTCAGGGGCGTCATCAGGGCCTGCATATCCATATCGTGCAATTGATATTTATGATCCGTGTCGGTGCGCACCCCGCCGGAGATCACCAGCAGGGGAATGCCGTCAAGAAAGGCCTCGCCGATGCCGCTCATGGCGTGGGTCAGGCCAGCGGCGGGCACCACGACAAGCACGCCGATACTGTCCGAGGTGCGGCTGACCGCATCGGCCATAAAGGATGCGCCGCCTTCATGGGTGACCAGCATGGGGCGGATTTGGTTGGACAGATTAAGTTCGTCATAGATCTCGGTGGTATGAACCCCGGGAATGCCGAAGGTATGATGGACCCCAAGATTCTCCAGGGCGGTTCTCAAAAGACGGGCGCCGGTGCGTTGCATGAATTTTCCCTCTATATTTTGTTTTTATTTTTGATAACGACCCTGAGGGCTCTGATTATATATCTTTAAGATATAGTGTATCATATTTAAAGGCCGGGAACAACACTGCAGCTGGGTCTGGACTGACTAGCGGGTTTCTCTTGTGTCGGGGATCATAGGTATAATCCGGCCCTTCTACCAGTCAGTGGAAAAACGAAGTAAAATATGCTATACTTTAGCTTATTATAAAATATATGGGTGGAAAATGCGCACTATCACATCGTAAAAGTAGGTGATTGCAACATGCCATTTTTAAAAACAATTGTTCCATATTTGAGCCTCTTGCTGATCGTCACCGTCAGCGGGTGCAGTAGCTTTAAACTGCAGGAGCCTCACGCGCAGGCAACTGTCATATCCAAGTCAGACCTTCTGTCCGGTGAAGCCCTTTTTGGTGCCGAAGCCCGGCATTTTTCCCTGCCCAATGACCAGGTGATGATGCTGGATGAAGATATGCTGGAGTATCTTGATCGCTATGTGCCGCGGAGAAATCATGAACTTACCCGGATACGAAGCCTGCTCACGATGATGACGGGCGCAGGAACATTGAATATGCATTATGATATGTCCAAGACCTATACGGCTCGGGATGCGTTTCACAAAGCCGAGGGAAATTGCCTGGCATTCAGTTATTTATTTGCCGCGTTTGCTCGGCAGAAGGGGCTTAAAGTCAGTTTTCAGGAAGTCGAGATCCCGCCCCAATGGGATGAGGCCGACGATGAATTGTTATATTTCAGTCGCCATGTCAATGTGAAGGTTCATATGGGGGACTTTAGAGAGACCAGTGGCTATGTCGTTGATATTGATCGGATCAATTACAAGCCCTATTATCGCCAATGGACCATTTCAAACCGTGAGGCTATTGCACTTTATTACAGTAATATGGGTACAGACTATCTGCAGGAAGGGAATATTAAGGCCGCTTTCCTCTATTTGGTGAAAGCCCTGCGTCTGTCACCGAGAGATGCAGCCATATGGTCCAATCTTGGGGTGCTTTACCGGCACCAGGGCCTGCATAATTATGCAGAGAAAGCGTATTTTGTGGCCCTGAGCCATGATGGTCGGCAAAAGTCTGTTCTGAGTAATCTGAGTGTTCTTTATGATGAGATAGGGGATGCCGAAAAATCGGACTATTATTTCCGTCTTGCGAGAAGTCATCAGATGAAGAACCCATATTATCGCTACTTTCAAGCCCTGGAGGCGTATCGGTCGGGGGACTATGATCTGGCGTTGTCACATCTGAAGGCGGCATTAAAACGACGCGATGATGAGAAAAGATTTCATCAGCTTCTCGGGGAAACTTACGCAAAGCTTGGTGATGAGCCCCGGGCGATCAAGGCCGAGGCCAAGGTGCGTGAATTAATGGATATCAATTGACCGCTCAAGTAACTTCTTGAATTAGAACCCATAAATATTGAATTCCTTTTCTTATGTCTATAGTATTTATCTCATATAACTATGGGGTGAAAAATTTATAAGGGAGGGACTGGATGATATCAGGTAATGGAGTCAAAAAAGTGACATTACCACAGGACAAGCGCGGCAAGATGCCGGATCCACCGCTTAATCTCATGGAACATTTGCCTTTTCAGATCGGCATGCTGACCAATATGATCCGCCAGGTGACATCAGACGTCTATGTGCGGGAAAGCGGATTGTCGTCGCGGGAATGGAGGGTGCTTGGCATGCTGGGGTGCAAAGGGCCGATGATGCCGGCCCAGGTGGCGGCTGATACCGGTATGGATCGGGCGACCATCACCCGGGCGGTCAGCCGTCTGGAGAAACTTGGCTATGTTTTTACCGGGAGCGATGATCAGGACAGGCGCCGCAAGGTATTGTATCTGACACAGAAGGGCGCGACGACCTGCGAAGATGTGCGGCCGATCATGGACGCCAAGGGGCAAGCCTTTGAAGATGTTCTGACCAAGCAGGAATTGAAATATTATTATCAGATCATGGCCAAGCTTCAGGCCAAGGCGAAACAGATGCTTGAAGAAGCTGACGACTAGCCATCATGTCCCCTGAATGTTGCTGAATGCCGCAGTTTTACTTGTTCTTCGGCTTATGGTATTCTGGTGTTCCTAATAACAATAAATGGGAGCATGTCTTGAATATCAAACGATTAATAATGGCGATTGTTGCCGCCTATGTTGTGATGTCAATATTGGGGATGGCGGCGGATCAATTGTTGTCGGACTTTACCCCTATGATGAAAGCTATGGGACGTATGGGACCTGATCTGGAAGCACATTTTATCTGGATGATGTTAGGATACCTGATCGTCACCATATTCTTCTGTTATATTTATGCCCATTTTCATGAAGGCAAAGGCTGGACCGAGGGGGCGCGTTTCGGTCTCTATATCGGTTTGATGATGGCGGGGATCAGTATGGTGATGTATGCGGTTCTGCCTATGAGCGCCATGGAAAGCCTGATTTCGGCGATCACCGGGATCATCATATATGTGGCTGGCGGGATTACCACTTCGCTGGTTTATAAAGCAGAAGACTAAGGCAGTGCGTGATATAAACATGTCAAGCCGGGGCTCGCCCCGGCTTTTCTTTTGACGGGTCTGAGGTTTTTTCTCAACATTACTTGATAATGTCAATACGAGAAGGCTTTTTAACCCGGTAAAGCATTGCCGGGCGATGGGCTCCCTGCGTTTGCTTATGTCCTGTTTCTTCCACCAGATCAAGGGACAGGACCCATTTACGGAAATTGCGCTTGTCAAGCGTCTTGCCGGAGGCAATTTCATACACTCGTTGCAGATCAGACAGGGTGAACGCCGCCGGCATAAATTGCAACCCGATGGTTGAATAACTCATTTTGGCGCTGAGCCGCTGTTGCGCCATCCTGACGATATCGCTGTGGTCAAAGGCCAGAGGCGGCAAGTCACTGAGCGGGAACCACTGCGCCTCCGCCGCATCCGTTCCCGCCTGGAGGGCGACATCGTCTGACGGGATCAATGCATAATAGGCCACCGAGATTACCCGTTCCCGCGGATCGCGATCGATCGTGCCAAATGTCGCCAACTGCTCCAGATATACCCCCTGAACCCCGGCTTCCTCGGCAAGTTCCCGTGCCGCGCAGTGTTCGATATCTTCGTCCATCCGCAAGAACCCGCCCGGCAGGGCCCATTTTCCTTTATAGGGGTCTTCTCCCCGCCTGATCAACAACAGACATAGTGCGTTGTCCTGCACAGTGAAAATCACGATGTCGGTGGTAACCGCCGGATGCGGATAGTCGTAGCTGTAAGTCATAAGTCCTTTAAGTGTTTTGACAACACTTACTCGTTCGTGTAAAAATTACGTTAACATGGATTCGCGGAGAGTCCAATAGATCATTTACCGAAGATCCCTTTAAAAGAGAAGGCCTGAAATGAAAGCGGCATTTTATACGGAATATGGCCCCCCTGAAGTGATCAAAATTTCTGACCTGCCGAAACCCGTCGCGAAACAAGATGAGGTTCTTGTCAGGGTCCATGCCGCAACCGTGATCAAGGGGGACTGTGAATTCCGGGCTTTCACTTTCCCCGCCTGGTTCTGGTTGCCGTTGCGGGTATATGCAGGTTTGTTGCAGCCCAAGCGGTGTAATATTCTGGGGCAGGAATTGTCGGGGGTGGTCGAGGCCGTCGGCGATGCGGTAACCCGTTTTAAGCCGGGTGATGAAATTTTTGCCCCGACGGAGCTTGGTCTGGCCGCCCATGCAGAATATAAATGCCTGAAGGCGAGCGGGGTTATTTCCCATAAGCCACCAAATGCGACCCATGGGCAGGCGGCGACCCTGCCCACCGGGGGATTGAATGCCCTGCATTATATGCGTCTGGCCAACATTAAGCCGGATGAAAAAGTTGTCATTGTCGGGGCCTGCGGCAATATAGGGTCCTTCGCGGTACAGCTAGCCAAATATTTCGGCGCGGAGGTCACCGGCGTGGACAGCACTGATAAGCTGCAGGCGGTGCGCGATATCGGCGCCGACCATGTGATCGACTATGCGACGCAAGACTTCACCCAAACCGGCGATCAGTATGATGTGGTTTTTGACACGGCGGGCCATAGTCACTATGGCCGCAGCTTGCAGGCCTTGGCGCCCGGGGGACGCTACCTGTTGGCCAATCCCGGGTTTTTCCAGATGCTGCGGTCGCCCTTCTCCGGCCTGTTTAATGATAAGACGGTGCTGTTCAGATTTGCAAAATATGATCAGGACGAGCTGGATTTTCTGGGCGGTTTGTTGAAATCTGGCGATCTTAAACCATTGATTGACCGGGATTACTCCCTCGCGGATATTGCCGGGGCGCACCGTTATCTCGACAGCGGCGGCAAGGCCGGCAATATTACCATTACGGTGACGGAATGAAAGCCTTTACCTACCATAAATATGGTTCGCCGGAAGAATTGACCCTGGTTGAGGTGCCGCAGCCAAGACCAAAAGCCGATGAGCTTCTGATCAGGATTCAGGCCACTTCACTCAATGCTTCGGACTGGGAAATTTTGACCGGAAACCCTTTTTATGCCCGCATCTTCGGGCTCTTTACACCGGGTCATCCGATATTGGGGTCGGATATTGCCGGTGTGGTGGAAGCCGTAGGCGATACGGTAACGGGCTTCAAGGTGGGGGACAGGGTCTTTGGGGACAGCTTTGGCCATTTCGGGGGATTTGCCGAATATGTTTGTATGCGCCGGACAGAAGTGACGCCCATTCCTGCAGGATTGAGTTTTGCAGAAGCCTCTGCTCTGCCTCAGGCCGGGGTGGCAGCCTTGCAGGCGCTTGGAAACGCCGGAAAATTGCGTGCGGGCCAGCATGTTATGATCAATGGCGGTGGTGGCAGTGTCGGGTGTTTCGCGATCCAGATCGCCAAACGTCTGGGGGCCGAGGTGACGGGTGTCGATCACGGCGGCAAGCTCGCGGTGATGCGGCGGATCGGGGCCGACCATGTGATTGATTATGAAACGCAGGATTTCGTGGTTGGCGGACCGAAATTTGACCTGATTGTCGACGTCATGGCCCACCGGTCCATTCTCTCTTATTGGCGTGTTTTGCGTCCCGGCGGGGTTTACCTGATGCTGGGCGGCACCATGGGATGTTTGCTTCAGTCTTTGTTGCTTGGACCTCTGATCTCCCTATTAAGCTCCAAGAAAATGGGGCTTACCGGGCACAGACAGAATCAGCAGGATATGGCGGAACTGGCGCGGCAATCTGTGGCGGGAGAACTGCATCCCGTAATTGACAGATGTTATCCGTTTGATCAAATCCCCCAAGCACTTCTTCGTCTGGGTACCGCCAAGGCAATGGGTAAGGTGGTGATTATGCAAGAAAAAGATCATGCCTCTTGCGAATGGCCAGACGATAGTTAGCCTGAATATTATATCTCTGGCGGGCTAACATGACGTATTGTCGGGCGATATCCCTGGTGTAACAAGTTCACTCCGGCGCCTGGTAGGTCACCCGGTAAACCACGCCTGCTTTGTCATCGCTGATCAGAAGGCTGCCATCCGGCATTACCAGGGTTGCGGCGGGGCGACCCCAGCTCTTGTTGGTCGCTTCATCCAGCCAGCCGGTAATGAAAGGGGTGTATTGCACCGCCTTGCCCGCTGCGTCCAGAGTGACCATTGTCAGCCGGTATCCGACGTGGCCGGCCCGCGTGCTGCGGTTCCAGGAGCCATGTTCCGGGATAATGATTTGATTGTGATAGGCGGCGGGAAACATGTCGCCGGTATAAAAACTCATGCCCAGCGCCGCCACATGGGCACCCAGTTTCTGTGCTGGTTCCTGATAGTCTGCCGGGTTTTTGTCCTGGCCAAATTTTCGGTCGCGGATGTCGCCTTGATGGATATAGGGATAGCCGAAATGCTGATTTTTGCGGATCACGTGGTTAAGCTCATCAGCCGGCACTTCATCGCCAAGCCCATCACCGCCATTGTCTGTGAACCAGAGGTCGCCCGTCCCGGGATGCCAGTCAAAGCCAACACTGTTGCGCACCCCTTTAACATATATCTCCGGTGCAGGCTGTGCGGCGGACACATCAAGCCGGGTGATGGTGGCGAAAATGGGATCGTCGCTCAGGCAGATATTACAGGGTGCGCCAACCGGTACATATAATTTTCCATCAGGGCCGAATTTGATGAATTTCCAGCCGTGGTGGGTTTTGTCAGGAAACTGGTCCGTGGCCAATTCCCGGCGGGGAGAATTGTCCAATGTCCGGGCAATGGCGGGATAGCGATAGAGCCGGTCAATATCGGCGACATAGAGATCACCGTCCCGGTAGGCGACCCCAGAAGGCATGCTCAGGCCCTGATCAAGCACCACAACCTGCTGGGCGGCGGGGGCATGACCGGGATTGAGCAGGGCGTAGACCTTGCCAGCGCGTCGGCTGCCGACATATACGGTGCCGTCCTTCCCCATAGCCATCTGGCGGGCGTTATCAACTTCCGCATAAATGGAAATGGAAAAGCCCGGCGGCAGGCGCAGCTTGTCAAGCGGCAGGTCGGCGGCATGGGACGCTCCGCCAAACAGGCCAAAGCACAGGATAAAAGCGAAGGTTGTACGGATCATTGTGTGTCTTTTTTCAGAATTTCAGCTTTGTATTTCATTTGCTGGGTCAGGCGTTCCCAGTGCAGATTGGCGGCGGTATTGTATTTTTCCATGTCTTCGCGCCAGCGTTTTCGGGTTTCGCCGGAATAAAACAGATATAGTTTGCCGGTATCGTCAATTTGCCACAGTTCCGGCGTCGCGGGCTGGAGCGTGCCATTTAGCGCCATGGCGTAGGGGTCAAGGCCGCCAAACTGCGGCGCATATTTCTCCGGATTCTCGTTAAACATCTGCCGGTTTTCCAGAGTAGAGAAATACCAGTGGAACCCTGCCCAGGTGACCTGAAAGTTATGTTTGCCTTGTTGCGCGATCCCGTCTGTGTGGTAGGCGACGGCGTCAAAACCGTCGATGGCGATGACATCACTATAATCGCTCAGGCCATCCCGACTCTGGGCCTGATACGTGAAATAAAAGGAAAACCCGCCGCCGATGATCAGTACAATGGTCGAAATCAACATGATCAGTTTGGTGAAGTTATTCATGAATTGATGTCCTTAAAATGCGTCGCCGCCCTCGGCGAGATACGCTTCTTCTTCTGTCGTCGAGGGGCGGCCGAGGATGGCGTTGCGGTGTGGGAAACGGCCAAATCTGCTGATCACCTTGAAGTGACGCACGGCATAGTCGGTTTGCAGTTCGAGGGTGGTGCGTTGCTGAAACAGGGTGACGCAAAGCTCCTGGCCCTTGATGTCCTCACTATGTTCAAGTGGCAGATAGATGAAGGATTTCTCGATATCGGGCAGGGCCAGATCCAGCCGTCGGGCCAGCGCGGCATAGCTGAGTTCCAGCGCTTTAGCGTCGGTGGCGAAGGCCTGGGGGGTGCCGCGAAACATATTGCGGGGCATCTGGTCAAGCAGCAGAATGAGAGAAAGGACCTGCTGTGCGGTAAAGTCCATTTCCGCCAGATCCATATCTTTGAAATGCTGATAGCTGTCCATAAATTTGTTCTGGATCTGTTCGTCGAGGGGATCAGAGGAGGTGAACCAGTCCTGAGGCGTCAGTTCTTCAAACCAGAAACTGTATATGGCGGCGAGCCGGGTGAGTTCTGCAGGGGTCAGCATAAAATATTCCGTGGTTCATCGGTGGTTATCGGGTTTATCTTAAGGGAAAAAGACACTTCAAGACATAAAAAAGCGCATCGCCCTTTCGGAAAATGCGCTTAAAATAGGGTCTGGCCCTGATTTAGCGGGTGGGCACCGGCTCATCACCGCGATAATCATAAAACCCGCGTCCAACCTTGCGGCCGATCCAGCCGGCTTCGACATATTTAACCAGCAGCGGGCAGGGACGATATTTGGTGTCCGCCAGGCCTTCGTACAACACCTGCATGATCGACAGGCAGGTATCAAGCCCGATAAAGTCGGCGAGCTGCAACGGTCCCATGGGATGGTTGGCGCCAAGCCGCATGGCCTTGTCAATGGATTCGACGGAGCCGACACCTTCATAGAGGGTATAGATGGCTTCGTTGATCATCGGCAGCAGCAGACGGTTAACGATAAAGGCCGGGAAGTCTTCGGAATTGGCGGTCAGTTTGCCAATTTTTTCAATGAAGATTTCTGCCGTGTGATAGGTTTCTTCGCTGGTGGCGATGCCGCGGATCAGTTCGACCAGCTTCATCACCGGCACAGGGTTCATGAAATGCAGGCCGATGAATTTTTCCGGGCGGTCGGTGGTTGACGCCAGACGCGTGATGGAAATGGACGAGGTATTGGTGGCGAGGATTGCTTCCGGTTTCAGTTTCGGACACAGTTCCTTGAAGATCGCAATTTTAACCTGTTCATTTTCGGTCGCGGCTTCGATGGCGAGATCAACCTCTCCAAATCCGTCAAGCCCGGTAGTGGTGGTGATCCGGCTTTGAGCAGCGGCGGCGACATCCGCGGTGATGAGGCCTTTGCTGACCTGACGCTGCAGATTGATTTCAATTTTGGCCTTGGCCTTGTTCAGGGCTTCTTCATTGATGTCGCTGAGCAGAACATCATAACCTGCCACGGCGAAGACATGGGCAATTCCGTTGCCCATCTGACCTGCGCCAATAATTCCGACATGTTGTACCATTAAGGCTAACTTCCTTTAATCTTAAAACAATGTTGGAGACCTTCCCTGAACGAGAGGGCCCCCAAGTGTAAATCTAACTTAAGATAACTCTTTTTCGAGCTCAGGCAAAGCCTGAAATAAATCCGCGACAAGACCATAGTCCGCCACCTGGAAAATAGGGGCTTCCTCGTCCTTGTTGATGGCGACAATCACCTTGCTGTCCTTCATCCCGGCGAGATGCTGGATCGCCCCGGAAATGCCCACCGCGATATAGAGTTCAGGCGCGACGATCTTGCCGGTCTGGCCGACCTGATAGTCATTGGGAACGAAGCCTGCATCGACGGCGGCACGGGAGGCGCCCACGGCGGCGCCGAGCTTATCGGCAACCGCATCGACGAGAGCGAAATTCTCGCCATTGCCCATGCCGCGGCCACCTGAAATGATGATTTTGGCGCTGGTCAGTTCCGGCCGTTCCGATTTGGACAGTTCGGCGCTGACAAAGCTGGAGATGCCAGGATTTTCGGCGGCGTCAATTGTCTCGATGGCGGCGGAACCGCCTTCGGTCGCAGCGGCGGCGAAGGCCGTGGTGCGTACGGTGATCAGCTTCTTGGCGTCGCTGGACTGCACGGTGGCAATGGCGTTACCGGCATAAATCGGCCGTTTGAAGGTGTCGGCGCTCTCAACTGAGATGATGTCTGAAATCTGCGCCATATCAAGTAGCGCGGCAACCCGGGGCATGAAGTTCTTGCCCGTGGTGGTGGCGGCAACCAATACGGCGTCATAGCCGTCGGCGAGCCGGACCACCAGCGGGGCGATGACTTCGGCCAGAGGATGGGCGTAGTCGGCGCTGTCGGCAACAAGGACTTTGGACACGCCCGCGACTTTCGCGGCGGCGTCTGCCGCGCCGGAACAATCGCTGCCGGCGATCAGAATATCAACATCGCCCAGCGCCAGAGCGGCGGTGACGGTGTTCAGGGTGCTGTCTTTCAAGCTGCCGTTATCATGATCGGCAATTACGAGAGATGTCATGATCAGATTACTCCTGCTTCGTTACGCAATTTTTCGACCAGTTCGGCGACGCTTTCGACTTTGATGCCGGCTTCGCGTTTTGGGGGCTCTTCCACTTTCAGGGTGGTCAGGCGGCGGGCGATATCGACGCCGTAATCGCCGGGCTCTTTCGTGTCGAGCGGCTTGCGTTTGGCTTTCATGATGTTCGGAAGAGAGGCGTAGCGCGGCTCATTGAGGCGCAGGTCGGTGGTCACAACAGCCGGAAGGGTGAGCTTCACTGTTTCAAGGCCGCCATCGACTTCACGGGTGACATTGACAGAACCGTCGTCAAGAGCGACTTCGGAAGCAAAGGTGCCCTGGGGCCAGCCGAGCAGGGCGGCCAGCATCTGACCGGTCTGGTTACAGTCATCGTCGATGGCCTGTTTACCGAGCATCACGATGCCGGGGTTTTCTTCCGTCACGATGGCTTTAAGGATTTTGGCGACCGCCAGCGGTTCGACTGCTTCGTCGGTTTTCACCAGGATCGCGCGATCGGCGCCCATGGCGAGGCCGGTGCGCAGGGTTTCCTGAGCCTGGGCCGGTCCGATGGAAACGACAACGACTTCTTCCGCCTTGCCGGCTTCTTTAAGGCGCAGGGCTTCTTCGACAGCGATTTCATCGAAAGGGTTCATGGACATTTTGACGTTGGCCAATTCCACACCACTGTTGTCCGCCTTGACGCGAACCTTGACGTTATAGTCAATAACCCGTTTGACCGGGACCAAAATCTTCATTGGGGTACTTCTCCCATTGTTTGAGCAAGAATATGAGGCATATCCTGGTTTTTATTTCCTTTTATGCCGTTATCTATGCGGTTTGTTGCAGCGCAATATATAGACAGTTAACCCATGCAAAAGGCGCTGTCAATTGAATCAGGCGTTATGATACAGCAGCAGGAAGAAAAATAAACGGCTGTTTGACATTTTTCCGGGAGGGCGATGATAAGAATCACCCTCCAAAAGAAATATGAAAGCAGTCAGGCTGGTGCCAGGAGACGGAAACCTCTGGCCAGGAGGTTTGAAAAAAGCCTGATTTTCGCCCAAAAGGCGATTTTTTTCACTTTTTTTGTCCCGCCGGGAAGGAATGTTTTTTCGCCATAAGGCGGAAGGCGGAATTAAGTTGTTTTGGCGTAAATTTTCATGATACAAATAGGAATTAAATTCTAATAAATCTATTAAAAGAGCACAAAATGAACTTTGATAAGACAGATTTGGCACTTCTTGACTTGCTGCAGAAAGATATTAGTATTTCTATCGATGAATTGGCGCGACGGGTCGGGTTGACCAAAACCCCCTGTTGGCGACGGGTTCAGAAATTGGAAAAGAGTGGTGTCATCAAGGGCAGGGTTGCTCTGCTGGACGGGGATATGCTGGACCGCAAGGTTTCGGTTTTCGTCCAGGTGAAGACCAGCCAGCATAACCGGGCATGGCTGGAGAATTTCTCCCGCACGGTGTGTGATTTTCCGGAAGTGGCGAGCTTCTATCGCATGTCCGGTGAATATGACTATCTGCTGCGGGTGATTGTCCGGGATATTGCGGCCTATGATGATTTTTATCGGCGCTTTATCGAGGCCACGAGTCTCACGGATGTGACCTCCAATTTCGCGATGGAAGAGATCAAAAACTCCACCGAGATTTTTCTCGGGAATATGATCTGATCCGAAACCGTACGCCGCGTCTCTTCACCCGAAGCAATATTATAAACGAAGGGTATCGGCGTGTTAGAAGAATTACAGGGAACGGCAACAGAGAAACTGATCGGGCAGATTCGCACATCGGTGATCGGCGAAGGAAAACTGTTTGGGACACCTTTCGGACAGAAACCATTGATCTATTCCGATTATACCGCTTCCGGTCGGGCGTTGAGCTTTCTGGAGGATTATATACGCGATCAGGTTCTGCCCTTTTACGCCAATACCCATTCGGAGGCCTCCGCCACCGGGCGGCAGTCAACGGCTTTCCGCGAGCAGTCCCGGGCTCTGATCCGCAAATCCATTAACGCCAGTGACGAGGACGCGATTATCTTCTGCGGCTCCGGCGCGACGGCGGCGATACAGAAAATCGTTGATATCCTTAATATCCGCATTCCGGCAAATATGGATGATCGACATGGCTTCTCTCACCAGATTGCGCCAGAAGATCGTCCGGTGGTTTTCGTCGGGCCGTATGAACATCATTCCAACGAGCTGGCCTGGCGGGAAAGCACAGTTGATGTGGTGGCGATCCCTTTGTCAAAGAATGGCGATATTGATCAGGCGGTTCTGGCGCAGGAGCTTGAACGGTATGCAGGACGGCGTCTGATAATCGGAAGTTTCTCGGCCGCGTCTAATGTAACGGGATTGCTCAGTGATGTGGCGGGGTTGACCCGTCTGTTGCATGACCATGGGGCGCTGGCCTTCTGGGACTATGCCGCGGCGGGGCCATATGTTGAAATTGATGTCACGGGGGCGCAGGACGAAAAAGGGAACAGTTCGCTGGATGCGATTTTTATTTCGCCCCACAAGTTTATCGGCGGGCCGGGCACGCCGGGGGTTTTGGTGATCAAACGCAGGTTGCTGACCAACCGGGTGCCGTCGGTGCCGGGCGGCGGCACGGTATCCTATGTTTCGCCGGAAGGACACCAGTATCATAAATCCGGGGAAGCCCGCGAAGAAGGCGGCACGCCGGCGATCGTCGAATCGATCCGCGCCGGCATGGTCTTTCAGCTAAAAGACGCTGTCGGGCCAAAGAATATCGAGGCGTTGGAGCATGACATGATCACCCGGGCGATTGCCCGCTGGTCCCGGCACCCCAATATCCAGATCCTCGGTGATCTGAAGGCGCCGCGCACCTCGATCCTGTCGTTTCTGATCCTGTGGCAGGGCAAACCGTTGCATTTCGGCTTTGTTGATGCGCTGATCAACGATCTGTTCGGCATTCAGGTGCGGGGCGGCTGTTCCTGCGCCGGGCCTTATGGTCATGAACTGCTGCATATCGATCGTAATCACAGCCGGGCGATCACCGACGCGGTGGAAGCGGGGCATAATGCCCTGAAGCCGGGTTGGGTGCGGCTGAACTTCAATTATTTCATCGGCGAGGAAACGTTTGAGTATCTGTTGCGCGCCGTAGAGCTGATTGCCGATCATGGCTGGAAACTGATGCCGCATTATGCCTATGACAAGAAACGCAGTCTGTGGGTCTGTCAGCGGCAGTCGGCCACCTGTTGCGCCGATCTGAATGACATTTCCTTTACGGGCGGGCTATTTTCGGCCCCGCATTGCTGCGACCTTGGGGCCCGTGAAGCCCTGAGCCACTATATCGATGTGGCGGAAAAGTTGTTGCAGGACGAGGGTGGCGATATGGCGGGCTTTAAAACCGCGCGACCTATGGCTCCTCTGCCGCAAGGCTATGCGGAACTGCGCTGGTTTGGTCTGCCGGAAGATTGGGATGAAAATTGGCAGAGAGACGATGATCCCTCTGCCCTGAAAACTGAAAAGCCTGGCCTGTGGACCAGTGTTACGAACTGGCTTTCTTCTGGTCTGCGATCCACTGGTTAACCACCTCTTCGAGAATGGCGATGGGCAGTGATCCGTTGCCGATGATCATGTCGTGGAAGGCGCGCAGGTCGAAATTTTCACCCAGCGTGTCTTCGGCTTTTTGACGCAGGGCGCGGATCTTGATCTCGCCAATTTTATAGGACAGTGCCTGGGCCGGCCAGGTGATATAACGGTCAATCTGGGCAATGACGCCGGCCTCACTCAATCCTGTATTGTCGAGCATATACTGGATCGCCTTGTCCCGCGACCAGCCGAAGGCATGCATGCCGGTATCGACCACCAGGCGCACCGCTCGCCAGGTCTCGTAGGTCAGGCGGCCAAAGTCGCTATAGGGGTCCTGATAGAAGCCCATTTCCTTACCTAAAAACTCTGAATAGAGGCCCCAGCCTTCCGTATAGGCGGAATGGGAGAGGGTTTTGCGGAATTCGGGCACGTTCTGCTCCATAGCGATGGCCGATTGCAGGTGATGGCCGGGGACGCCTTCGTGGAAGGTCAAAGCTTCCAGCGCATAGAGCGGCTGGGCCTTGAGGTTGGAGGTGCCGAGGAAATAAGTGCCCGACGTCTTGCCGTCCCCGGTGGAGGCCATGTAATAAGCTCCCCGTGCGCCCGGTTTGATTTTATAGGTGCCGCGCGGCAGGGTGGCGAAGAATTTCGGCAATTCTCCTTCCACATTCTTAGCGATCAGGGCGGCGCGACCGAGCAATTCTTCTTCTGACGTGGCATAGAAGCGTGGTTCATCGCGCAAGTAGGTGAGGAAGGCCTTCAGATCGCCGGTGAAGCCGACTTCTTTCATGATGGCGGTCATCTCACCGCGGATGCGCGCAACTTCTTTCAGGCCAAGGTCATGGATTTCCTGGGCGGTCATGCGGGTGGTGGTGAAATATTCGATCTCCGCCTGATAGTAGGCCGCGCCGCCGGGCAGGGCGGAAATCGCCACTTCCATGCGGCAGTTTTCCATATATTTCTGGGTATAGAAATCATAGAGCGCCTGGAACTCGGGAATGACTTTTTCCGCGACCAGTTTTGCGCCCTGCGCCCGGTAGGTGGCTTTTTTGTCTTCTGGCATTTGCGCCGGCATTTTGACAAAGGGGCCGTAAAGCGCGCTGTCTTCTGGATCGGCGACAATATGTTGGCTGATGGAGGTTTCATAATCCTCCATCGATTGGCAATAGTGGGTATAGCCGGTGTCGATGCCCTCCTGCAGGAGGGCGATCATTTCTCGGTTATAGCGCGGGAAGTCGGCGAGGCTTATCAGGTAACGGTCATAATCGGCTGCCTCCAAAAAGGACATATTGGCGGGCGCGTCGGCGAAATAGGTGTGATAGCCGAATAGTTTGGTGATCGGGAAGCGGTGGCCCGGTTGGCTATAGCTCTTGGCCTCGGTCTGGCGTTCATATTTAAACAGCTTGTAGCTCACCTGATCAGTCGGTGAAAGCGCGGCTTCCGGGATACTCTTCAGACGGGTGAGGATTGTTTCATTAAACGCCTGCCGCCGGTCGCGGGCGGCCTTGCTGAATTCCGGCAGCCTGCCGTTCATGCGGAAGGTGTCCGGATCGGTGCGGAAGAAGACCCGTTCCTTGCTCGCTTCTGCCCAATGCTCGCTCAGCAGTTCTTTAAAGTCGGAACCGGCATCGGCCCATGCGCCGCTCACAGGTAAAATGATCAACGCCAGAGCAGTCGCCATATGTTTTTTCAAAGACACAGTTATTTCCTTAATTTTGTTTGTTGTTTTGAGCGTGTTTTATATTCTTAGCTTCCTGGGCAGCCATCCAGTCCCGCGCCAGATCTTCCATCACGGCGATGGGCAGGGAACCATTGCCGAGAATCATATCGTGGAAGGCGCGAATGTCAAACTGATCCCCCAACCGCTGCTCCGCTTCACGGCGCAAGGCGGTGATGCTCAGCTCACCAAGCTTGTAGGCCAGCGCCTGTCCCGGCCAGGTGATGTAACGGTCGACCTCGGTGGTGATTTCATGCAGGCTGAGAGAGGTATTTTCGGCCATGAAATCGATGGCCTGCTGGCGCGACCAGCCGAAGGCATGCATGCCGGTGTCGACCACCAGGCGACAGGCGCGCCACATCTCGTAGGTCAGGCGGCCAAAATCGCTATAAGGATCGGTATAGAAGCCCACCTCAAGCCCAAGCCGTTCCGAATAAAGTGCCCAGCCTTCGCCGTAGGCGTTGAAATAATGATATTTGCGGAAATTGGGCAACTCCATTTCTTTCTGGATCGCGCCCTGCAGGTGATGGCCCGGCACCGCCTCGTGATAGCTCAGGGCTTCCAGAGTATAAAGCGGGCGGCTTTTCAGCAAGGATGTATTGATATAGTAATTGCCGGCGGATTTGCTGCCATCCCCCTGTGACGGCATATAATAGGCAGCGGTGGTTTTTTCGGCAATATCGGACGGAATTTCCATCAAGCCATAAGGGTTGCGCGGCAGGTAGCCAAAGAGTTTCGGCAATTGCCCATCCATGCGCTTGGTGATCAGGGCCGCTTTCTCCATCAGGTCCGTCGGGCTTTCGGCATAGAAGCGCGGGTCCGTGCGCAGGAAGACGAGAAATTCGGGGAAAGTGCCTTTGAAGCCGACTTTCTTGATGATTTTATCCATTTCGCCGCGCAGACGCTTGACTTCACTGAGACCGGTGTCGTGAATCTGCTGTGGGGTGAGATCGGTGGTGGTGAAATTGCGGATCAGATAGCTGTAATAATCCTTGCCGCCGGGCAGGCTGGTGATGCCGACGGTCTTGCGGCAGGCGGGGGCGTATTTTTCTGTATATAATTTATAGAGAAGTTGATAGGCGGGAATGACTTTTTCCGTAATCAGGGCGATGCCGCGTTCGGTGACTTTCTTTTGCCGGGCTTCCGACATGTTGGCCGGAAACCGGGTGAAAGGACTATAAAAAGCGCTCGTGGTGACATCTTCGACAATATGGGTCGAGATGGAGGTCTCATAGCCTTTCATGGACGTGCAATAATGGGTGTATCCCTTTTCCACGGCTTCTGCCAGAACCGCCATGTTTTCTGCGTTATAGCGGGGATAGTCGGCCAGAAGACCGAGATAATGCTCATAGTCGGCGGCTTCCATAAAGGGCAGGCTGGCCGGGGTCTGGGCAAAAAACATGTGCCAACCTTCGCGGTTGGTGATCGGAAACAGATAATCCGGGTGACGATAGCTTTCCTTTTCCATCTGGCGCAGGCGCAGGAAAACCTTGTAATTCACCTGGTCCTGGGGGTTAAGTTCTGTGGCTTTGACGCCGGCGAGGCGGGTAAGAAGGGCGTCATTGAAATCCTGGCGCCGCTGCCGCGCCAGCGGAGAATTTTCGCTCAATCGCCCATTGGCGCTGCGATCACCGAGTTCGGAGGCAAACGTCGGGCTTTCCGTCAGGCTTTGGTGCCAGTGGTCATCGAGAATTTTCTTGAAATCCTGCGTATCGTCAGCCCAGGCGGAGGGTGTCGATGCGAGGCCTAATGTGACCCATAAGGCGGCGGACAGAACAGCTTTCTTCATTATTTTTTCCCAATTATCTGAATGTGTTGTTGGGAAGTAGACTATCGGGTTTACCAGACGGCAACAAGTCCAGATGACGATATTTTCTGCCTAATTTTATATAATATACAGTCGATTATTTCAGAGTGAATGTTTTGCCGGGGCCGGGCAGAAGATCGGGGGTGGAAAAACACCGAAACGCTCAGCAAATAAATCTGTAAATAAAAATGACAAAAATGTGAAGGATCACTGCGTTGATCTCCTTTTAGGGCTACTTATATTATGCGAACGCCACTCAGGGTAGCGCATCAGATGAGGGCGGAGGAAGATATCACGACAGGGGTATGACAGATGAATACACAGATGTATGACTTTAAAAGGGGACGGCACCAGTATCAGGACAGAGGCTATTGTGTTCTGCCGCAAATTCTCACACCGGAGGAGGTTTCGGCGCTTCTTCAGGAGCTGGATATTTTGCAGCAGGCGGGGGGCGGTGCGGACATTGACCGTTACCGTGACGATACAGGGTTACTGCGCCGGATGGAACGGCTTTATAATAAGGCGCCCCACCTGAGAGAGATGAATGGGCGTATGGCGGGGTTGCTGAAAAACCTTTTCGGAAGCGAAATGACGATCTTCAAGGATAAGTACAATGTCAAACCGCCGGGGGGCGAAGGGTTTTACGCTCATTATGACGGCATTTTCCAGTGGCGGGACGGGGCGGACCGGGTGCGGCGCGGCTGGTATGAATATGCTGAGGAATTTTATAATGTGCTGCTGGCGCTCGATCCATGCACCCCGGACAATGGCCCGCTGGAAGTGGCGGCCCGGCATGACGGGGGTTTCGAGACACTGCTTAGGAACACCCGGCGGAACGGCACCCCGGAACTGACGGAGAGGGTGGCGGCGCAGGTTGATTTCGAGAAAATTCTGCTCTCTCCTGGTGATGTGGTGATTTTCAGCCACCGCTGCCCGCACCAAAGCGCCGTCAATGCCACGGATCGCAGCCGCCGGATCATTTATTACACCTATAATAAAGCGGCGGACGGCGACTATTACGCCGCTTACTTCCGCGACAAAGCCACCAGCAACAAAGGCAGCCCCACCAGCAAGGCCCTGTCCCGGGCGGGATAGGACGCCGGTTAAGGTTTTGCATGTAAGACTTATTTTGGCTAAGCTGGCGAGCAGTAACTGTAAACCGACAGACCGGGATGTACCATCATGACCGAACCAGAGCTCAGGGCACGGCTCCAGAAAACACCAAAGAACGCGGTGCTGCACCATAATCTGGGCAGTCTGCTCTATCAGAATGGAGACCTGAGTGGGGCGTTGGGGTCTTTCCTCACGGCGTTGATTCTGAAGCCGAAAAACCTGGCTTTTGCCAAAAATACTCTCCACGTTCTGGGGCAAACCAGCGGTTACCAATTGCCTGATGGTATTCTGCATATTTTGGCGCGCTGGGCGGAGCATGATGAGATCAATGTTCAGGATCTGAGCATGGTGGTTCATAATCAATATAGCGCGGCGCCACTGCTTGGTACTCTGCTCAATGTGCTTGATGCATCCGAACAGGACCGGGAGACGATTCTCGCCAGTGATCACTTCGACGCTTTTTTTCAGGATGCCTTGTTGCTGGCGGTCATGACAAGGGCGATTGTCATAACCCCTCTGCTGGAGACAGTTTTGACCCGTTTACGCCGACATGTGCTCGAGCAGAGTATAGAGAAGGGGTTATCTGATCATGCCATGGCCACGCGGGTAGATTTTCTTGCGGCGCTCGCCAATCAATGTTTCAATACAGAATATGCCTATGCGGTGACGGCGGAAGAAATGGCTCTGGTGGATCAGTTGGTGCAAACCGCAGTTGAAGGTCCGCTTAAATGGGCCGTGCTCGGGGCGTATCGTCCCCTGCATGAAGTCTTGCAATCCGCGCCCAGCTATAACAAAAATCAATCCCCGCCGATAAAATTTCTCCTTAAACGCCAATGGTTTGATTCTCATGATGAGGCCGGTTTGCGCAATCAGATTTCCTCTCTGACCACCGTATCGGATGAAACATCGAAGAAAGTACAGCAGCAATATGAGCGTTATCCCTATCCCCGTTGGATCAATACATCTAAGTCCAGCGCTCAATCTTTTGATAAATTCCTTCAAAGCCGGTTTCCTGATCAGGCGCCCTATGCCCGCGCCAAGGGGCCCATAGACCTGCTTATCCCCGGCTGTGGAACCGGGCTGCAGATATGTCGTCTGGCCTCGGGTATTGCGCCCGCCAGGATCACAGCCCTTGATATTAGTTACACCAGTCTCGCTTATGCCAAACGGGCGGTGGCGGAAAATGGTTTTCGCAAACATAAAATTTGCTATTATCATGCCGATATTCTGGCGCTTGATGCGCCGAACCTAGAGAGCGATTATATTGATTGCACCGGCGTATTGCACCATCTGGGGGCGCCGGAACAGGGACTTGCCATTTTGACCCGTCTTTTGCGGCCGGGAGGGTATATGCGCCTGGCCCTATACAGCGAAAGAGGCCGTCAGGATGTGATTAAAGCGCGGGATTATATCGCAGCAGAAGGCTTCCCTGACAGCGCCGAGGGCGTACGGGATTTCCGCCAAGCGGTGCTGAGCTTGCCACCCGATCATCCGGTGGCCAAGGTTGCGCAGAATCAGGATTTTTACAGTATTAGCGGCCTGCATGATCTGGTCTTTAACGTCAATGAGAACCGCTACACGCCGCAGCAGCTTAAATTAATGCTGGAGCGCGCGGGCCTGATCTTTCTGGGCTTTGATCATATGGATCCGGCACTTTCTGGTCGCTATGCCACGGCCTACCCCGGCGATAAATTACAACGGGATTTAGGTAATTGGGATCGGTTTGATCAGGATAACCCCGATAGCTTTGGCTTTATGTATCATTTTTGGTGCCGGAAACCTGTGTCCTGAGCAAGCGCAGTCTTCAGGTTTAAAAAAACTTTACTCGTCAGTAACATTTATGTATTCTGCACTGCACAAGATATAAGGTCCTATTTTTTGAGGTGGATGAAGACGATGACGGATGGTAAGCGGAAAAGCATTTCGGATTGGCAAAATCTGGTGACGAAGGAGCTGCGCGGCAGACCTCTTGAAGACCTGACCTGGGCGACGCCGGAAGGCATTGATGTCAAGCCGCTCTATACCGCCGAAGATGTCGCAGACATTCCCCATATCGATAATCTGCCGGGCTTTTTCCCCTTCACCCGCGGCGTCAAGGGCAGCATGTATGCCGGGCGGCCCTGGACCGTGCGGCAATATGCCGGGTTCTCCACCGCCGAGGCCTCGAACGCCTTTTACCGCCGCAATCTCGCCGCCGGACAAAAAGGGCTCTCCGTCGCCTTTGATCTTGCGACCCACCGGGGCTATGACAGTGACCATCCCCGGGTTCAGGGCGATGTCGGCAAGGCCGGGGTGGCGATCGACAGTGTCGAGGATATGAAGATCCTGTTCGACCAGATCCCCCTTGACCAGATGTCGGTCAGCATGACCATGAACGGCGCCGTGATCCCCTGTCTTGCGTTCTATATCGTCGCCGCCGAGGAGCAGGGCGTGAGCCGCGACAAGCTGTCGGGCACGATCCAGAATGATATTCTGAAAGAATTCATGGTGCGCAACACCTATATCTATCCGCCCGCACCAAGCATGCGGATTATCGGTGACATCATCGAATTTACCTCGAAAGAAATGCCGAAATTCAATTCGATTTCCATTTCCGGCTATCATATGCAGGAAGCGGGCGCGACCCAGTTGCAGGAACTGGCCTTCACCCTGGCCGACGGCATGGAATATGTTCGCACCGCCATGGCCAAAGGTCTTGATATCGACGCCTTCGCGCCGCGGCTGAGCTTTTTCTTCGCCATTGGGATGAATTTCTTTATGGAGGTTGCCAAGCTGCGCGCCGCCCGCACCATCTGGGCCCAGATTATGGAGAATTTCGGTGCCAAGGACCCGAAGAGCATGATGCTGCGCACCCATTGCCAGACCTCCGGCGTGTCATTGACCGAAAAAGACCCTTATAATAATGTGATCCGTACCACGGTCGAGGCCATGGCGGCGACCCTCGGGGGCACCCAGTCGCTGCATACCAACGCGCTGGATGAAGCGATTGCCCTGCCGACGGATTTCTCGGCCCGCATTGCCCGCAACACCCAGATCGTGCTGCAGGAAGAAACCGGTATCTGCAATGTGGTTGATCCGCTCGGCGGGTCCTATTATGTGGAAAGCCTGACCAATGATCTGGTGCAGGAAGCCTGGAAACTAATCCATGAGGTGGAAGAACTCGGTGGCATGACCAAGGCGGTCGAGAGCGGCATGCCGAAACTGCGCATTGAGGAAGCCGCCGCCCTGAAACAGGCCCGTATCGACCGGGGCGACGAAGTGGTGGTCGGGGTCAATAAATACCGGCTGGAGAGAGAAGACCCGATCGATATTCTCGATGTGGATAATGATGCAGTGCGGGAGTCCCAGATCGCCCGCCTGAAGAAGATGAAAGCCAGCCGAGACGAAGCCAAATGTCAGGCGGCGCTCACCGCCTTGACAGACGCGGCCAAAGGCGGTGATAATCTACTGGAGAAAGCCGTGGAAGCGGCCCGCGCCCGCGCCAGCCTTGGAGAGATTTCAGACGCCATGGAAAAAATATTCAACCGCCACCGGGCCGAAGTGAAAAGCATTTCCGGCGTATATGGCTCTGCCTATCAGGGCGATGCGGGCTTCGCCAAGATTCAGAAAGACATCGAAGACTTTGCTGAAAAGCAGGGCCGCCGGCCGCGGATGCTGGTGGTAAAGATGGGCCAGGATGGCCATGACCGGGGCGCGAAAGTGATCGCCACCGCCTTTGCCGATATCGGCTTTGATGTGGATGTGGGGCCTTTGTTCCAGACCCCGGCGGAAGCGGCGCGGGAAGCCATCGAAAACGATGTGCATATCATCGGTGTCTCGTCGCTGGCGGCAGGGCATAAGACCCTGATCCCGCAATTGATCGCCGAGCTGGAATCCCAGGACGCGGATGACATTATCGTGGTTTGCGGCGGGGTGATTCCGGCGCAGGATTATGATTTCCTTCACGACGCCGGTGTCGCCGCCATCTTTGGCCCGGGTACCAACATCCCCGAAGCCGCCGCCCGGGTGCTGGAAGTGCTGAATAAGCGGGGGTAATACCTTGCCTTTCTGTGGCACTATATCGTAGGGGGAACCCAAAGTTCGTCTGATGGCGATTCTCATGGGGATGTCCATAAGGATCCTTACCTGTGCAAGGGAACGGCGCAGATTATTAGGCTGTTTCCTTCAATTCTGAAAACGTCTAGGGTGGCGTGCGGACATTGAAGGAGAGACTGAATGAAAATTATCCGATCAAAAGATTATACGGCGGACACGGCCTGGGGCGCTCTGGATATCGCTGAAATGAACGGCATCACCACCCGCCTGCATTGGACGGACCAGCCTTACATCTGGCATGTCAATGATGGGGAAGAGGTGTTTGTTGTGTTGGATGGCGCGGTCGACATGCATTATAAACAAGCCGGTGACATTCAAATTGTCCGGTTGGGGGCCGGAGATATTTTCCATGCCACCATCGGCACCGAACATGTGGCTCACCCTGTCGGGGAAGCGCGCCTTCTGGTTATTGAGGCCGCTGGCAGCGTTTAATCACAGGGCCAGAAAGTGGAAGGCTGTCTCTCAGATGACTCAGGAGTGGAATGCTCTTTCCTCCTGTGGCAAACAGTGATGATCCGGGGAGGGGTAAGCTGCTCACGCGTATGGATTTAGGTTGAAAAATTACGCAGCTTTGTCTATGTTTTTTGAATAACAACAACACTTTGGGGGAATAACATGTTAAATTTAGTCTTCGCGATAACAGTGGCTTTGGCCTTGAACGGCGGGTTAGTCTCTCTGAGCCATGCGGAAGACGCGCAGAAATCATCACATATTCCGATAGAAGCCTTTGCCCAACTTAAAACCGCCAGCGGTATGCAGCTTTCCCCCGACGGTACACATCTGGCCTTTTTTGTGGTCCACGAAGGACGGCAGGTAATTATTATTCAGCCCCTTCAGGGGAAAACCGCTGGCGTTATTCCGACTGGGGAAGGTGCCGAAATCTCTTGGTTTCGCTGGATCAACAAAACGCGCCTGGCGGTATCCTATGCCTACACCAGCAAACGTTATCTCACGACAACCCGGGAAACGCGGTTATACGGTTTTGATCTCGATGGCAAGAATATGATTAATTTGATTCGCCCCCGAAAGAAGCAAACCATTGGCACGCGTCTCGGCACGGAAAAAGTGCCCGCGC
The DNA here is from genome assembly GCF_006385135.1 of Paremcibacter congregatus. Classification (GTDB taxonomy): domain Bacteria; phylum Pseudomonadota; class Alphaproteobacteria; order Sphingomonadales; family Emcibacteraceae; genus Paremcibacter; species Paremcibacter congregatus. The sequence goes on along the minus strand of NZ_CP041025.1, from coordinate 3,362,739 downwards.
AAATACAGGATAAAGTCGTCGATTGGCTGCCGGAGGACCCGGATCATATTCTACTTTCTTTGGACTCAGATCTTGATGGTAATAGCGAGGTGCGTCTCATTGATGTCGGAAGCGGGCATTTCAGCGAGGTCATTAGGGGCAATGACGGTATCCAGAATTATGGTACCGACCAACAAAATGAAATCCGCCTGGCGTGGGGATATGATCGCAATAGCTTTCAAAACAGATATAAATCCTCTGCAAAAGGCTATTGGCGTTCAATCAGCGACACGCCTTGGGGAGGAAAGGGCATTGATATTGTCGGGTTCTCCCCTGACCCGAAAATAGCCTATGTCAGCGGATACAACGAGAGGGGTCGTAAAGCGATTTTCCAGATCAATCTGGAAACAGATGAAGTTCTTGACCCGATATTCTCTCACGATCAGGTTGATTATGACCATATTGTCAAACATCCGGTAACCGGAAAGCCTGTCGGCGTACAATATACCATAGATCAGCCGAAAATCATCTATTTTGACGATAAACTAACGCGAATACAGGCTACGGTCGATCATGCTTTGCCCAAGACGATAAACAGAGTGGTTGGGCTGCATGAAGGAAAGAAGCTCTATCTGATCCATGCGATGAGTGACGTTGATCCGGGCGTATATTACCTCCTGGATATGAAGAGCAAGGAACTTCAGTTTATTGCCGAAACCATGCCAGGGATTACCCCCAAAGAGATGGCGCCGGTACAAGTTGTGAGTTACAAGAACCGCATTGGCGTGCCGATACCGGGTTATTTGACACTTCCCAAAGGGCGGGACACCAAGAACCTCCCCGCTATTGTCCTTGTTCATGGCGGCCCTCATGCCAGAGATACCCAGATGTTCGATTATATGGTGCAATTCTTGGCCAACCGGGGTTATGCTGTTCTGCAATCAAATTTTCGGGGCTCTGAAGGGTTTGGCAAAGCTTTCGAAAATGCCGGACGGCAACAGTGGGGTGGGCGTATGCAGGATGACGTGACTGATAGTGCGCAGTGGCTGATCGCACAAGGCATCGCCGACCCTAAGCGCATCTGTATCGCTGGGGCCTCCTACGGCGGCTATGCCGCAGCTATGGGCTTGATCAAAACCCCGGACTGTTCCGTTGCGGCATCAGCATTAGCGCCGTGTTGAACATGCCGGGGTTGATTGCCCATGATAGAAAATATATCGGTGGCACCGTCTGGACAAAATCGATGGGACTTAATGGTGTCGATCCGGATGAGGTATCGCCCTATCATCGAGCTGATGAAATCACCAAGCCGCTGCTCATCATCCATGCGGAAGACGACCATCGGGTGCGCTATCGCCAGGCGGAAAAAATGGCTAAGAAAATGAAGAAACAGAAAAAAGATGTGACGCTGGTGACCTTGAAGGACGGTGACCATCATATGGACACAGAAGCCGCCCGTATAGACATGCTTGCCGCCATGGAGAAATTTCTGGAAAAACATTTGAAAGGCGCCAAATAGGGGACAGCAAAAGATCAATTTCGCGGCTGGTTTAAAAAAGTTTCAGGCCTGATTTGAGCCAGCGGATAATACTCACCCCTGATAAATATCCGGGCGGTTGATTTCCATCATGATGTCGGGATTGGCCAGGGCCGTGAAGCCACATTTTTCATACACCCCATGGGCGTCCGAGGTCGCCAGCATCCAGCGGCGCAGGCCCTGCATCTCGGAGTGATCCAGAAGCGCGCGGACCATTTTCTGCGCGAGCCCCTGACCACCATGACCGTCCACTATGAACACATCCGCCAGATAGGCGAAGGTGGCGCGATCGGTGATCACCCGGGCAAAGCCCACCTGTGCTCCGTCTTCCGCGAAGACGCCTATACAAAGCGACCCTTTGATGGCTTTCGCTACTGTTTCACGCGGGATGCCCGGTGACCAATAGGTCTGGGCCAGATAGGCGTGAATAACATCCAGCTGTTGATCGGCGTGGTCAAAACTTAAACGATAGCTCACGGGGTCCTCCTTAAGACCGTCCTTCTTCCGGTTGGGCGCGCATCAGGGTGTAATTGCCTTCATAATCGACGGCCACACCATATTCCGGATCTTCAATCACCGAAACTTCTACGATCTTGCGGGCCTTATGCAGCAGGCGGCGGCAATCGGCGCTCAAATGGCGCAGATGCAATGTCTTGCCGGCGTCATCATAGCGGATGGCAAGCGCGTCAATGGCCTGCAGGCCGGAATGGTCCAGCACCCGGGAATCGAGGAAATCGACGATCACGTCATCGGGGTCCTGCTTGGGATCGAACAGTTCCATAAAGCTCGCGACAGAACCGAAGAACAGCGGCCCGGACAGACGGTATATTTTAGAGCCTTGCGCGTCAATTTCCCGTGTCGCATAAATATGTTTCGACGTCTCCCAGGCGAACACCAGGGCCGAGATAATCACCCCGGCGACCACGGCAATCGCCAGGTCATAGGCCACCGTAATGCCGGTCACGAAAACAATGACGAAGATATCGTGGCGCGGGATCTTGCCGATCAGTTTCAGGCTGTTCCAGGCGAAGGTGCCGATCACCACCATAAACATCACGCCGATCAGGGCGGCGAGGGGGATCTGTTCGATCAGGCCGGAGGCGAACAGGATAAAGGCCAGCAGGCTCAGGGCGGCGACAATGCCGCTGAGCCGCGCCCGGCCGCCGGATTTTACATTGATCATGCTCTGGCCGATCATGGCGCAGCCGCCCATGCCACCGAAAAAGCCGGTGATCAGATTGGCCGCGCCCTGGGCCGCGCATTCCTTGCTGGCGCCGGGGCCGTGCTGTTCGGTGATCTCGCTGACCAGATTAAGGGTCAGCAAAGATTCGATCAGGCCAATGGCGGCGAGAATGATCGCGTAAGGCAGGATGATCCACAGGCTGTCGAGGGTGAGCGGGATTTCCGGGATATGGAACGTCGGCAGACCACCGGCGATGGAGGCCAGATCGCCGACCCGCGGGATGTCGAGATTAAACCCGATCACGATCAGGGTGACGATGACAATCGCGGCCAGGGGACCGGGGACCGCTTTGGTGATTTTCGGCATGACATAGATGATCCCCATGGTCAGGGCGACGAAACCCAGCATCAGAAACAGTGGCAGGCCGTTCAGCCATTCGCCGCTGCTGGTCTTGAACTGTCCCATCTGGGCGAGGAAGATCACGATCGCCAGGCCATTGACGAAACCCAGCATCACCGGATGGGGCACCATGCGGATGAATTTGCCGAGATGGGTAATCCCGGCGATGATCTGTATAATGCCCATCAGGACGACGGTGGCGAAGAGATACTCGACCCCGTGACTGACCACCAGACTGACCATGACCACGGCGAGGGCGCCGGTGGCGCCGGAAATCATCCCCGGTCGTCCGCCGAACAGGGCGGTGACCAGACCGACGATAAAAGCAGCATAGAGCCCGACCAGCGGATTGACCTGGGCGACGAAGGCGAAAGCCACGGCTTCCGGCACCAGGGCGAGGGCGACTGTCAGGCCGGAAAAGCTCTCTGTCTTGATGCGGCTGAAGCTGTTAAAGCCGAATTCCTCGACCCAGCCCCGCGTCGGTTTCGTCGGTTCTGATGTTGCCTGCTCTGTCATGATATTTAACCCTGATGAAATACTTGGTTTACCCTTGTTGTGCCCGCTGATACCGCATGATCCCCTATGATGCAAGGCTAATGTAGACAGGCGACGGGTTGGCGCAGGGGTGAACCGGCGTCGTTTTCTCTGAAAAAAATATGGAGTTGGTCTGGCCTATTGGGAAAAGCATGATAGTATCGGCGCATATTTATAAAGTAAGAAAAGCAGATACCGTGACCCATCTGAAAGATAAAATACTCAACGGCGAGCGGCGGGCGTTGGCCAAGGCGATCACGCTTACCGAAAGCACCCGCGCCGACCATCAGGCCGCGGCGCAGGCCTTGCTGGCCGATATCCTGCCCCATACCGGAAAATCGATCCGGCTCGGCTTCACCGGCACGCCGGGGGTGGGGAAATCCACCTTTATTGAAGCCTTCGGACTGTATCTCACCGGGCAGGGTTACAAGGTAGCGGTGCTGGCCGTGGACCCCTCTTCGACCCGTACCGGCGGCTCCATCCTGGGCGACAAAACCCGCATGGAATTGCTGTCCAAAGACCCCAACGCCTATATCCGCCCCTCGCCGTCCGGTGGCACTCTCGGCGGGGTGGCGCGGCGCACCCGGGAAGCCATGCTGCTCTGTGAGGCGGCGGGCTATGACGTGGTCCTGATCGAGACAGTCGGCGTCGGCCAATCGGAGATTGCGGTTGCCGACATGGTGGACATGTTCCTGCTGATGCTGTCGCCGGGGGGCGGGGATGACCTGCAGGGCATCAAACGCGGCATCATGGAACTCGCTGATCTGGTGATCATCAACAAAGCCGACGGTGACCTGAAGGCGGCGGCGGGGCGCGCGGCGGCGGACTATAAAGGCGCTCTTCACCTGATGCGGCCCAAATATAGCGGCTGGACTGCCGGGGTGGTTCTGGCATCTGCCCTGAAACAGCAAGGTCTGGACAAGGTCTGGGCCCAGGTTCAGTCTTTTGAGGCGGCCCTGAAAGAAGGGGGAGAGCTGGATCGGATGCGGGCGGAACAGGCCAGGGCCTGGATGTGGTCGGAAATTCATGACCAGATGATGGATGCCTTCCGCGATCACCTGCCCACGAAGCTGTCACAAGTGGAGGATGCCGTAAAACGCGGCGAGATCCCGCCCACCGCTGCCGCACGGGAGCTGCTCAGGGATTTTCTTAAAAAATAATCTGGTTATTTTTATTTGGTAAGAATTGACTTACCAAAAGAATCTCTATATAGGTAAGTTATGACTTACCAAAAACCACATATCGACATATCAGGCGCGCTGTCCCGGGACGCTCACAAGGTTATCGAGGCTTTGGCGCCCCGCACCCGTTGGGAAATTTTTGAGCATGTTACCCGGCGCGCCTATTCCGTGGGCGAGATAGCCCGTCTGATGCCGGTCAGCCGTCCGGCGGTGTCTCAACATCTGAAAATCCTGAAAGATGTGGGACTGGTGCAGGAGGAAGTTGACGGGGTGCGGCATATCTTTCGGGCGGATCCCCGGCAGCTCGCCGTTTTGCGCCGTTGGCTGGATGGCTTCTGGGATCAGGCGCTTGACAATATGAAACATCTGATGGAGACACAGGATGACTGAAATTGCAAATGACATAGATCCAATTCTCAAAAGCGTGGTGATCGACAAGTCACCGGACGCGGTATTCCGTTTTTTTGTTGATCATATGTCGGAATGGTGGCCGCTGGAGGAAAGCTGCGATGCCACCGATAACAAACCGTTGGCCCGCATCGTTTTTCCACGTGAAATCGGTCAGGAAATCCGCGGTGAATATGCGGACGGGACGGGGTTTGTCATTGGCCGCCTGCGCCATTTCGAGGAACCCAGGCGTATTCTGTTCACCTGGCACTGGGGGTGGGAGCCGACAGAGGCGACAGAGGTCGAGGTGAGCTTCACCGCAGAGGGATCGGCAACCCGGCTTGACCTTGTGCACAGGGGATGGGAAAAACTGGGCGCGCGGGGACCGAAAGAGCGGAGGGACCATGAAGGCGGCTGGGATCTGATTATTGGCGAGCTTTTCAGGGCCTGGTGTGCGGCGAAGAAATAGCCGGTTTGCACGGTCACTTTGGTGTTTTATAAACAGGGGGTGGATATGCAGTCGAACCGGATTCAAAGTGAGCTCTGTCTGTTGTGATGATTATGGGAAAACCCCTTGACGTCTTCCGTCTTATGCCATATATACCGCTTTCATATTTTAAGGGACCTCCTATTGATTCTATCTTCACTAGTGACGGACCGAAGCCAACGTTTAAGAAATTAAAAGATTAAGGACAAGATTATGTCTCGCGTATGTGAATTAAGCGGTAAAGCCGTAATGAGCGGTAACAATGTCAGTCACGCCCTGAACAGAACCCGTCGGGTTTTCCGGCCTAACCTGATTAAAGCCAGCCTGTTGAGCGACGTGCTCGGTCAGTCCGTTGCTTTGAAAATCTCAACCAGCGCCCTGCGTACGGTTGAGCATAACGGTGGTCTGGATAACTTCCTGGTCAAAGCCCGTGACGTTAACCTGTCCCTGAAGGCCCGTCGCCTGAAGAAACTGGTTAAACAGAAATTGGCCGCGCAAGCCGCCTAAATTTCAAACGCCATGTTTGTGCAGTCAAGCCGCTGAAGATTTCAGCGGCTTTTTTGCGTCTGGAGGGGATCAGGAGGAAGAGGTTTTGGTTATTACCCGTCGAGCCGGAACATCATCAGCAGATTGCGCTGCATCCGGTTATAATTATCATCTGACATGATATAGACAAAAATCTCACCCTGGGCATTCTGGCGTACGGCCAAGGCTTCCATATTGTCCATATTGAGCGGGAAGGCCAGTTCGGCAATCAGCTCGCCTTTGATTATTTCCCCGGTTTTGATCGCCATTGCCGGCAGGCGGGTCAGGCGGGCGGCCATGCCTTGGGCAATTGAGAAATGCCGCTCCAGCACCAGGATGTCACCATTGGGCAATGTCGCCATGTCGGTGGGCCTGTAAGCCGGGTTGATGTCATAGGAGAGATCGGTAATCTTACCGTGTCCGATAAGCCATCCCTGGGCCAGAGTGCGCTCCCCATGGGGGACAGTATTTTCAGAGAAGGCCAGCATGCGTCCGTCGGCCAGGGTGGTCAGGGCTTCGATGCCCTGATTGGCCGGAAGGGTGGCATAGGATTCTGGCAGGTCGGGGGCGAAAGAAATTTTCTGGGCGTCCGCGGTCAGAAGAGAGGCATAGTGATCTGGCTTTTGCGCCTGAAAATATTGCAGACTGTGCGGGCTTTCAAAGGACACAACATAACCGGCGCCGGCGACTGCGGTGACGGCTTCGGCATCCTGGGCGAAAGATTCTTTTTGGTCTTTTATATTTTTAAGTTTGGCCATGCGACCGTTTTTCAAGTCGACCAGACGGTCTTTCTGATCATATTCAATATCGGCGATCCACCAGCGGCTGCTGTCAGATATGCCGAGCAACTGACGGCCGTCACGGCTGACTTCAAAGCCGGATATGCCGCCAAAATGGCTGGTGGTGCTGGTGATTTTTAAGCCGCCCATATAGTGTAGTTTTCCCACCTGAACAAGGTTTTTATCATTATGGCTCAAAGGGATGGCGTTTGTAGTCAGAGGAACGATTTCCGTCGAGGCTTCTGGAAGTTTGACTTTTTCGGGCGGCGGCGTTGTCGCGCTGGCAGCGGCAAAGGCGGGCATGCCGCTGATCAGTGCAGTCGATGCCATGCAGAGGGCGAATAGGGCGGCCGCAGGCCGTAAGGATATCGTCTTCATAAGTCAATCATACGCTATTTGAGTTACAGGCGTGTTTATCACTACATCAAAAGTGATGTTTGTCATAACAATATGTTAACAATATGGTGGAAAAATGGGGACGATTCGAGAAGAAGCTCAACAATTAGAAGATAAAGATGTGCGTGCAGAGACAGCCGAAATGATTGATATCTCTTCTGGTGACGGGAATGAAGCCCGGGAAGACCGCCATCAAAAACATATTGTGGTCCAGGTGGCCCGGCGCCTGTTTCAGGCCCAGGGGTTTGGTAAAACGACGTACAGTGATATCGCCAAGGCTATGGGAATTAGCGCCCAGCAGATCAAGGATTATTTCCCTGATCTGGAAGACATTTGCCATGCGGTGATATCTGACTATCTTGATCAGCAGGCCGATGCCTTTGAAGGCTTTTCTCGTGAGAGCAATCCCCGCCAACGTCTGAGCCTGTATCTTGACAGTTTTTCCGCGGACGCCGAAAATCTGATCAAAGAAGGCTGTCCGATGACAAATCTGTATATGGATGTCAAGCGGGGCAACGCGGCCCTGGCGGATCATGCGGCAAAATTGCTGCAGCATCGTTTGAACTGGACCAAACAACAATTTGTGCTGATCACCCGGGTGGCGGAAGTCTCCGATCAGCCGGAACGGCTGGTCAGTGCGCTGCATGGCATTATTATCATGGCGCAGGTTACCGGTGACACGCGGCTGATCCGCAGCCAGATAATTCAGTTGAAATCCTGGATTCGCTCCATGTAATAAAGATCGGGCCAGGCCGCAATCTTTGGTCGGGTTATGGTTTTCTCCGCGACCGGCTTTTACTTTCAAACAAATCTGACAGCTGTTCGGTGATGGCCCCGCCAAGCTGATCGGCATCCATAATGGTGATGGCGTTTTGATAGTAGCGGGTCACGTCATGGCCGATGCCGATGGCGAGCAGCTCGACGGGCGAGCGTTTTTCTATCCAGCCAATCACCGACCGTAGATGATCCTCAAGATAATTGGCGCTGTTGGTTGACAGAGTGCTGTCATCCACCGGCGCGCCGTCGGAAATCACCATCAGAATGCGGCGCTCTTCCGTACGGTTGACCAGGCGGCTATGGGCCCAGAGCAGGGACTCGCCGTCGATATTTTCTTTCAACAACCCTTCGCGCAGCATCAGCCCGAGGTTATTGCGGGTGCGCCGCCAGGGGGCGTCGGCGGTCTTGTAAATGATATGCCGCAGATCGTTAAGGCGTCCCGGGTTGGCGGGTTTGCCATTTTCCAGCCAGTCGGCCCGGCTTTTGCCGCCCTTCCACGCCCGGGTGGTGAAGCCGAGGATTTCGACTTTGACGCCGCAACGCTCCAAAGTACGGGCGAGAATGTCGGCGCACATGGCGGCGATGGTGATCGGGCGGCCGCGCATGGAGCCGGAATTGTCAATCAGCAGGGTCACTGCCGTATCCTTGAAGTCGGTCTCGTTTTCCACCTTGAAGGACAGGGCGTGCAGCGGGTTGGTCACGACCCGGGTCAGGCGGCTGGTGTCGAGCATGCCTTCTTCCAGGTCAAAGTCCCAGGACCGCATCTGCTGCGCCATCAGCATGCGTTGCAGCCGGTTGGCGAGTTTTGAAATCACCCCGTGCAGACCACTTAATTGTTGATCAAGATTGCGCCGCAGGAAGGCGAGTTCTTCCGGATCGCACAGGTCTTCTGCGCCGATGATCTCGTCATACCGGGTGGTATAGACCCTGTATTGCGGCCCTTGGGCCTGATCGGTGGCGAGGTCATTGGGGTTGAACTCGGTCCGGGCCTTGGCCATGCTTTCCTCGGCCATCATGTCATCGATCATTTGTTCGTTCAGTTCTGTACCGCTTTCACCGGCCTGGCTGGCGCCGTCGCTGCTGTCGGACGGGTCGTCGCCTTCTTCGCTTTCGCCGCTCTCGTCGGTGCCGTCCTGCGCGCCGTCGCTGTCTTCATCGTCTCCCTCTTGATCGTCGGGGCTGTCCTGAGGGGCGGAATCCTGATCCGCATCATCGCCGATAAAATCTTCCGCCAGCTCAAGATCAGCGATGATTTTACGGCTCAGACGGCTAAACGCCTCTTGGTCTTCGAGACACTGGCTCAATGCGTCAAGATGGCGGGCGGTTTTGGCTTCAATGTGGGTGCGCAATTGATTTACGGCTTCTCCGGCGGTTTCGGGCGGATGGGCGTGGGTCAGACGTTCGCGCACCAACAGACGCAGGATGTCGCCATAAGGGGTGTCTTCCGGTGTGTCCATCGGATTTTCAGGCAAGTGCAGATGTTGTTGGTGGTAATGATCTTCCAGTGTGGCGGCAAGATTTTGCGCCACGCCCGGCATATGGTTGGCGCCAATGGCCTCGACCCGGGCCTGTTCGACGGCCTCAAAGACCGCTTGGGCCATGGTACCACCGGGCTGATATTTCATGTGCAGTTTCGGGTTGTGATGCCGCAGGCGCAGGGCATGGGCGTCGGCGACCCCGCGCACCCGGGCGACTTCTTTGGCCGGCAGATCCACCGACAGCATCGGCAGGCGGCTGGAGGTGCCGGAGATATCGACCTTTTTCGCGCCAAAGCTCACTTCCAGCTCCGGCGCATGGGCCATGGCCCGCACCGTGCTGGTCACGGCGTGCTTGAACTGATCGAGTTTATGGCTGGCTTTTCTGGTCATAAGGGGTCTGCTGCCTGTAATCGCTTAGCTGCGTTGCACCACGGGGGAGATGGCCGCTTCCGGCAGGTCTTCTCCGAAACAGCGCTGGTAATATTCCGCGACCACCGGGCGTTCAAGCTCGTCACATTTATTGAGAAAGGTGACCCGGAAAGCGAAGGCGACATCCTTGAAGATTTCGGCGTTTTCCGCCCAGGTCAGCACGGTGCGGGGGCTCATGACGGTGGAAATATCGCCGTTGATAAAGCCGCTGCGGCTCAGGTCGGCGACCTGCACCATCTGGCGGATCAGGGTCTGACCTTCCTTGGTCTGAAGGCTCGGTAGTTTGGCGCTGACGATATTTTCTTCCACCTCATGGGCGAGATAATTCAGCGTCGTGACGATGTTCCAGCGGTCCATCTGGCCCTGGTTGATCTGCTGGGTGCCGTGGTAAAGGCCGGACGTATCACCCAGACCAATGGTGTTGGTGGTGGAAAACAGGCGGAAAGCCGGGTGCGGGTGGATCACTTTATTCTGGTCAAGCAGGGTCAGCTTGCCGGATACTTCCAGCACCCGCTGGATGACGAACATCACATCGGGACGTCCGGCGTCATATTCATCAAACACCAGAGCGGTCGGGCTTTGCAGCGCCCAGGGCAGGATGCCTTCCTGAAATTCGGTGATCTGCACGCCGTCCTGAAGCACGATGGCGTCTTTGCCCACCAGATCAATACGGCTGATGTGACTGTCCAGATTGACCCGCACACAAGGCCAGTTGAGCCGGGCGGCGACCTGTTCGATATGGGTGGACTTGCCGGTGCCGTGATAGCCCTGCACCATCACCCGGCGATTAAAAGCAAATCCGGCCAGCAGGGCGAGGGTGGTGTCATGGTCAAAGATGTAAGTGGAATCGATTTCCGGCACATGTTCATTAGGCTCGGCAAATCCCGGAACCTGCATATCACTGTCGATCCCAAAGATCTGCCGGACATTGACCTCAATGTCGGGCATGTCATAATTGGGGGCGGTGGTTTCCGTTTTCGTCATGATGTGGTTCCGTCTTTTCGTATCTGTTTTAGTATGTCCTGATAAGCGGCGGTGATGATCTTGAATTTTTCTTCCGATTTCCGGTCGCTGCCGGTCTTGTCCGGGTGGTATGTTTTGACCAGCTTTTTATAGCATTCCTTTATGTCGTTCATTGTGGCCGTTTCGTCAAGCCCCAGAATCCGTAAGTTGGCAATGGTTTTACGTGAGTATAGGCTTTTTGGGGCCTTTTTACGCAGATCCTGTGCATAAAAGGCGCCAAAACCGGCGGCGCGAAACAGGCCGGCGGGGTCATGAATATCCGGGTTGGCGGCGCCTTCTCTGGTCGGGCTTGCGCCGGACATCCATGTCGGGCGATGCCAGGTGCGACTGGATTTTTGATACTTCTGAATTTCATCGGCGGTCATATTGCTGAAAAAATCCCATTGCTCGTTGTAGGCCCGGGCATGGGGTTTGCAGAAATAGTAGAAATCATTCAGGTTATGAGGTTCTTTCGGCGCGCGGAACAGTCCTTCTTCCGCACATTGATCGGCGTCGCAGGGGCGCAGGCTGACGGTCGGTTTCAGGGTCAACCGGTCCAGATTGACCGGTTTTTTGCGTTTCGGACTTTGGGGAATGGGGCGGCCTTTCGCATTAATTCACTCACAGCCCTTTAAATACTACGGTAAATAGATTAATTAAAGGGGGTAATTGACAAGGGTAGTGAAAATGACAGTAGCGGAAACCATAGAGCAGAAAATACGTGCAGCTTTCGATGTAACGGATTTTCAGCTTGAAAATGAATCTCACAAACATGCCGGGCATGCCGGTTCGCCGGGCCATGGCAACAGCCATTTCAAACTGCTGGTGGTCTCGCCCGATTTTGTAGGCAAGAATCGTGTTGCCCGTCAGCGGGACATCTACCGGGTGCTGAAAGACGAACTCGCCGGCCCGGTGCACGCCCTGTCCCTTGACGCCCGCGCGCCGGAATAATAAAGCCGGAATAACAAGAAAGAGATTCGCCATGCTTAAAGCCAAGATCATTCCCGTGACGCCTTTTCAGCAGAATTGCACCCTGCTGTGGTGCGATGAAACCATGAAGGGCGCTGTGGTCGACGCCGGGGGCGAGGTGGATGTGATTCTCGACGCCATCAAGGCGCAAGGGGTGGAGGTGGAGAAAATCCTCATCACCCACGGCCATCTCGACCATGCGGGCGGCGCGGCGGAGCTTGCCGAACGGTTGCATATTCCGATTATCGGGCCGCAGAAGGAAGATAAATTCTGGATTGACCAGATCCCGGACAATTGCCGCACGTACGGCATTCCGGTGGGCCGATCCTTCAATCCGGATCAGTGGCTGGAGGGCGGCGATCAGGTCATGGTCGGCAATGTAACACTTGATGTATACTATTGCCCCGGCCATACCCCCGGCCATGTGATCTTTCACAACAAGGAAGCAAAATTCGCCCAAGTGGGTGATGTGCTGTTTCACGGCTCCATCGGCCGCACCGACTTTCCGCGTGGCGATCATGCGACCCTGTTGAAGTCGATCCGCGAACAGCTCTGGCCCCTGGGCGATGACACGACCTTTGTCTCTGGCCACGGTCCGGTCTCCACCTTCGGTCAGGAACGCGCGACAAATCCCTTCGTCCGTGACGGGGCGTGAGGTGTTATTGACAGAGGGTTGATTTTTTGAGGGAATCTACGACGTTTCTTTTTGTCCATTTTGCCTCACGATAGGTGATGGCGACACAATCTCCCTCTTTTATGGTCCACCAACGGGTGTGCGGGATCGAGATCGTCGTTTTGTCAGGGAGTTCAAGGGTCCACATGTTGAGTTTCGAACCTTCATCACTTTGATAATAGTGGGCTTTGGTGAGTATGCCGAGTGTGGAAATGGCATCTCCCTTGGGTTCTAGCTTCATTGAATATATTAAGAGGAGGGCAATGCCTATGAATCCCAAAAATCCGGCGAGAGCGATGACGCCCCTCTTGCACAAGGACAACCAGTACCAAACTTTCAACTTCCAATGCGTCGACATTTCATCCCCTTCTTAAATAATCAAAATAAATAGGTTAGCATCAGCGGCACGGTGATCAGCGACATCAGGGTGGTGATGAAGATCAGGCTCGCGACCTCGTCCGGGCTGCGGTTATACTGGCTGGCCAGCAGATAGCTGAACACCGCCACTGGCATGCTGTTCTGCAGGATCAGCACATTGCGCTCCAGCCCGGTCAGGCCGAACAATGAGGTGACGAGAAGCCCCACTGACACCCCCATGGCGAGCTTGAACCCCGAAATCAGGACCAGTTTGCCGGATTTTTCCAGTTTCAATCGCGCCAGGGACGCGCCGAGGGTCAGAAGCATCAGCGGAATGGTCACCCCACCGAGCAGGCTGGTGGTGTTCATCAGCCAGGTGGGCGGCGGAATGTCGCCGAGGTTGAAGACCAGGGCCCCGGCGATGCCATAGAGCATGGTGATGCGGGTCAGGCTTCCTGCGGTGAGCTGACCGTGGGAGATAAACAGTGCCACGGTGAACTGAAACACCACGCTGACGGTGAAATAGGCGATCGCCAGCGCCATGCCCTGCTCGCCAAAGGCAAACAGGCACAACGGCAGGCCCATATTGCCGGAATTGGTCGAAAACAGGGACACGATATAGGCGCGTTTCGGCAGGCGGAAAATTACCGCGAACAGGGCGCTGACCAGCAGAAGCGCAAGGATCGATACAAGAGAAGCGGTGAGAAAACCGACGGCCTCTGTCAGGCCGCCGCCGAGCTTCATGATGCCACTGAACACCAGACAGGGCGCGCCGATATTCATGTTCATCCGGGTGACGAACTCCGTCGGGAATTCATAGCCCCGCCGAACCCAGAGAAATCCGATGGCGGCAATCATAAATACCGGGGCGACAACATTAAACAACTCGGCGATCATAGGGGCGCTTTCTGATACAGGCTTTCGGATGGATAAATGATGTCGGGCAACGTGTCCTGGGTCGCGGCGACAAACCGCTGCAGCAGAGCATCCTTTTCAGGACTGGCGTGCTGATCCCCCCACATCAGGCCGATTTCCCGGGTGAAATTGTAGCCGGTCATGGGACGGCGGACGATGCCCTCGGCCCGGTAATGGTCCGGCATGGTGGTGAAGCCGACCCCGGCGGCGACCATGGCCAGGGCGCGCTCGTCCTGGGCCGTGCGATAAACCAGACGCGGTCGCACATTATGGCTGGTGAAGAACCGGCTGGTTTCGCTCAATACTTCGCAGCGGGAGCGGACAATGGTCGGTTCATTGGCGAGCTGGATCGGATCAATGGTGCGGGCGGCGGCCAGGGGATGATGACTGGCGAGCGCGAGAGAATAGGGTTCATGATACAGCGATACCGAGTCCTGTCGCCGCCCTGGTCGCAGAATTGACAGAGCCAGATCAATACGGCCTTCATCAAGCCGGTTCTGGATTTCCTGCTCCGTACCTTCGAACAGTTCAATCACCAGCCCGGCTTCCTGGCGCTGAAAAGGTTGCAGGATCTGCTGAATGGTGTGGCTCGGGATGGTCATCAGCAGGCCGAGGCGCAGCAGTTTCGGCGTATCTTCGCTGCGCATGGCGCTCTCGGCGAGGTTCAGCTGATGCAGCACCGCCTTGGCGCGTTCCACAAAACGGGTGCCATTCTCGGTCAGGAACACCCGCTTGCCGGACCGGTCAAACAGGATGGTGCCGAGGCCGCTTTCCAGTTTCTTGATGCCGGCCGACAGGGTGGGCTGGGTGACATAAACCCGCTCGGCCGCCTTGGTGAAACTGCCGGTCTCGACCACGGCGAGGAAATATTTCAGCTGATACAGTTCAATCATAGACAGGTTCTACTCAAAATCAGTTTGAGATAGAATATATCTATTGAAAAGCCGGATCAAGCGTCAGGTTTATTCTCTTCCCGTAAAAGACTGACCTGCAGTTCCAGGCGTTTCACTTCCCGCAGCAGGCTGTTGCGGTTCATCTCCATCCAGAACCACAGTTCCGTGCCGACAATCACCAGGCCGCACAGAACGGCGCTTGCGCCCCAGAATACAAGGGTTCTGATGTCTGCCGCGGACAAATAAGCCCAAAAGAACTTATAAACCACCCACAAAGTGACCCCAGTGAAGATTACATAGGGAATGATAAGAGCAAGATAAACTGCCCGAGACTTTGTTCCCAACAAGGCAATGGCGCGGTCGCTAATGCTTTTATCTGCTTCGTTTTTGTCATGAAGGAACCCTTTTCGAAAAATATCATCAAATATTTTCTGATCGGGGGTTCTTTTGTCATCAGAAGGGGACATGTTACATCCTTTCCAGTATAAATTTGAGTTTTTTGCGGGCGGTGAACAGTCGGGATTTGACGGTGCCCGCCGGAATCTGCAGCGTCGCGGCGATCTCCGTGAGTTCCAGTTCCGCGTAATAGAACAATTGAATGAGCTTTTGCTGGTCCGGGGTTAGCCTGTCCACAGCTCGGCGCACGAGATCGGTTTGATCCTGCGGGGCGGGCGCGGGGGCAAGCTCCTCGGTTTCCATGGCTTCGCTGTCCCGCCGTTCCTCGCGGATATGTTTGCGCTGCCAGTCGCGGGATTTATTGGTCATGATCCGGTAAGCCCAGGCCGGGAAAGTCGCCGGATCGCGCAATTTCCCGATGCCGCGAATAATCGCGATCCAGCCGTCCTGTAGGACGTCGCGGGCCGCGTCTTCCGCCCGGATCAACTGGCGAATATGGCGCAACAGTTTTGGCGACCACAGGCGATAGAGCGCCGCGAAGGCCTCTTCTTCCCGGTCCTGACAGCGCAGAACCAGCCATTCGGTGTAAATCTGTTGTGGTGTACGTGACGTCATGACGGCCCTGAATTTATTTTACGGTCCTGACTATAGTCGGTTTTGATCCCCGGCAGGTTCAGTTTTTTTCGCCGTCGGATGTGAGATCAGGGAAGGGCGGGGCCCGGCCTTCTGACCGGGGGGCAGCGTTACGGCTGTCTGGCGACGACAAAAAAGCTCGCCGGCGCGGGATAGAGCCCGGTTTCCACAATTTCAAAACCGGCCTTGGCAATATGATCTTCCAGGGCCGCTTTTTTGAAAGACTGAACCGGGGAGGGCGCAAGCCCGAGCTTCATCAGGACGGGGACCAGCGCCCTGACAAAAATATTCATTTCCCCGAGGCAGGGGGTCTTGCAAATAAGCCGACCCTTTGGTTTTAACAACGTCTGAATACGGTCGAGAGCCACCGGGGTATCTGCCAGCAGATGCAGCACATTATAGGCCAGGATCACATCGAAAGATCCGGGCGTCAATCTCTTGTCGAACAGGTCTGCCTGAAAGAAGGTGACATTTTCCACCCCCTCCGCCCGGGCTTTGTCTTGTGCGATGTCAATCATGTTGGCCGAGATATCGGTCCCGGTGATCCCGGCGACGCTGCCCGCGAGTTTCAGGGCGGTGGTGCCGGTGCCGCAGCCGATCTCAAGCACCTGGTCTTCCGGGGAAAGATGCGCCTTGCTGCGGTCGAGCGTGGTCTGATAGGCGGCCATATTCTTGACGCGTGATTTGGCGTAGCCCTTGGCGTGTTTGTCCCAGAATTTCGCGTTGTCCGTCATGAAGCCCCCTTTGAAATGAAGTTGTGGTCAAGGCTATCCTAAATGAGGGTCGGGCGGCGGGCAATATCCCTGCGGTGAAGAGTTTTGTTTCTGCGATGAGGCCGACAGGACCGGCGGAGGATTACGGTTTATCGTCGAGGCTGTCGTACATCACATCATAAATTCCTTCGATCGTGGCGGTGCGCTCCGTCAGGAATTGGGCCATCAGGGCGAATTCGCAGCTGCTGGCCTGCCCGGCGGTGAGATCGGTCAGGGAACAGAGGATATCGGCAATAGTATACAGTTCCGAACAGGTGCCTTCCAGATGGCGCAGGGCGCTCTGCAATGCCTCCCGCGAAGGCGCGGGCAGGGGCGGGGTGTCCTCGTTCATGCGCCCTCTCCCCCGTGTGTCCTGTGACAGGTGGCGGATTTTTTACGGGGAAACAAGATGTTGGGATACAAAGGGGGGTAAATTATGCTAAAACGTGGGGTAGCCATGTCAGCCTCCTGGTTAGGGTGATGTGGTCAGGGCCATGAGGGTGTTGCTGCACCTTTATGGCCTGTTCTACTCTATACAGGGAAATTCTTGCGTTCTTTGTAATAGTTCCTACAGTATAGTATAAGTTGTGAAGATATGCAATACTTAATGGCTTTTATGGTACCTGAAGGGTCACTTTAATGAAGACAGGTCATTTGACTTCTGCTCAAATACGCGCGGCGCGCGCCATGTTGCGCTGGGAACAGGCCGTTCTGACAGAAAAATCCGGTGTATCGCTGGCGACCATTAAGCGGTTGGAGAAGATGACGGGGAAGATATCTGCCAATCTCGTCACGCTTCAGGCCATAGAACGGGCCTTCACCGAAGCAGGCATAGAGTTTCTCCCCGATGAAGGGCGCGGGGCCGGGGTGCGGTTGGGGCTTCAGAAATAGGTATATATCGAAAACGCAATGTTATGGGGGTATGCGCGATGAGACTGATCAGGAATATTCTGCTTTTCATTTTGGGTTTCTCCTGCTGCCCCTTCCTTATCATAGAAATTATCTATGTGTTCGATAAAAACAAGTGATTTTGTCTATGAGGTTATTTCGGCTATGATGCGGGAAATGTAAATTTCAGGGTGGGTGCTTTCCATGACGATACTTCCAACCGCGATCGACAAGAGCTCTTCGCAATATCTCGCCAATCAACAGGCCATGGCCGATCTGGTGGCCGATCTGCAGCAGAAAATTGCCGTGATCGAGCAAGGCGGCGGCGAGAAATACCGCGCCCGCCATCTGGAGCGCGGCAAGCTGCTGCCGAGGGACCGGGTCAATCGCCTGCTGGACAAAGGCTCGGCCTTTCTCGAATTCTCCCAGCTCGCGGCCTATGATATGTACAGCAAGGATGTGGCGGCCGCCGGGGTGATCACCGGCATCGGCCGCATCGCCGGTCAGGAATGCGTCATCGTCTGTAATGACGCCACCGTCAAGGGCGGCAGCTATTTTCCCCTGTCGGTGAAGAAACATCTGCGGGCCCAGGAAGTGGCCGAGCAGAATAACCTGCCCTGCGTCTATCTGGTCGACAGCGGCGGCGCCAACCTGCCGACCCAGGATGAGGTCTTCCCCGACAAAAATCATTTCGGGCGCATCTTCTATAATCAGGCCAATATGTCGGCCAAGGGCATCCCCCAGATCGCCGTGGTTATGGGCAGCTGCACCGCTGGCGGCGCTTACGTGCCGGCGATGAGCGACGAGAATGTCATCGTCAAGGAACAGGGCACCATCTTCCTCGCCGGGCCGCCGCTGGTGAAAGCCGCGACCGGGGAAGTGGTGACGGCCGAGGATCTCGGCGGTGGTGATGTGCATACCCGGGTGTCCGGCGTAGCCGATCATCTGGCCCAGGACGATAATCACGCGCTGGAAATCGCCCGCACCATCGTCGGCAATCTCAACCGCAAGAAAGACATTCAGCTCGACCTGCGCGACCCTTGCGAACCGCTGTATGATCCGGCGGAGCTGCACGGCGTCGTGCCGCCGGACCTGAAGACCCCTTATGATGTGCGCGAGGTGATTGCCCGCATTGTCGACGGCAGCGAATTTGATGAATTCAAGAAACGTTACGGCACCACCATCGTCTGTGGCTTTGCCCATATTTACGGCATGCCGGTGGGGATTGTCGCCAACAATGGCGTGATCTTCTCGGAATCGGCCCTGAAGGGCGCGCATTTCGTCGAGCTGTGTAACCATCGCGGCATCCCACTGGTTTTCCTGCAGAATATCACCGGCTTTATGGTCGGGGAGAAATACGAAAGCGGCGGCATCGCCCGCGACGGGGCCAAGCTGGTGACGGCGGTGTCCTGCGCCCAGGTGCCGAAATTCACCGTCATTGTCGGCGGCTCCTTCGGGGCGGGCAACTATGGCATGTGTGGCCGGGCCTATAATCCGCGCTTCCTGTGGATGTGGCCCAACGCCCGGGTGTCGGTGATGGGTGGCGAGCAGGCGGCCAATGTGCTGGCCACGGTGCGCCGCGACGGATTTGAGCGGCAGGGCGTCGACTGGAGCGCCGAAGAAGAAGCCCAGTTCAAGAAGCCGATCGAGGACCAATATGAGGCCCAGGGCCATCCCTATTACGCCTCGGCACGGCTGTGGGATGACGGGGTGATTGATCCGAAAGATACCCGGCGGGTGCTGGGGCTTGGCCTGTCGGCGAGCCTCAATGCGCCGTTCGGGCCGACCACCTACGGCGTGTTCAGAATGTAATCCTGACGAATTTTTTGAGAGAAGGACGAAAGATGACAGACCCCAGAGTATTGTTGCAGCAGGACCCGGATGGTATCGCCTGGGTGACCCTCAACCGGCCCCACGTCCATAACGCCTTTGACGAAGTGATGATCAAGGAATTGCGCGAGATATTTGATATTCTGGCGAAAGACAACGCCTGCCGGGCGGTGGTGCTGCACGGCGAGGGCAAGAGCTTTTCCGCCGGGGCCGATCTCGAGTGGATGAAGCGGGCCGGGGATTTTTCCCATAACCAGAATCTCGCCGATGCGGAATATCTCGCCGCTATGCTGAACAGCCTCTATAGCCTCAACAAACTGACCATCGCCTGTGTGCAGGGCGCGGCCATGGGCGGGGGCCTCGGGCTGGTGAGCTGTTGTGATATTGTGATCGCCGATGTGGCGTCAAAATTTGCCCTGTCGGAAGTGAAAATCGGCCTGATCCCGGCGACGATTTCGCCTTACGTGCTCGCCGCCATTGGCGGGCGTCAGGCGCGGCGCTATTTCCAGACCGGCGAACGGTTTGATGGCCAGAAAGCCTATGACATTGGCCTGGTGCATGAGGTGGTGACGACAGCGGAAGAAATGCAGGCCGAGCTTGATCAATTGCTTACCCATTTGCGCAGCAACGGCCCGCTGGCGGTGCGCGAAGCCAAGCGGCTGGTGATGGATTATGCGGGGCAACCGCTGAGCAGCAAGATCATGGAAGACAGCGCCGAGCGGATCGCCGCCATTCGCGCCCGCCCGGAAGCCCGGGAAGGCCTCGGTGCATTTCTCGAAAAACGCAAGCCCTCCTGGAGCACCAGAGACGAAGAAAGTGACAACAGCTAATGTTCAGTAAGATTCTCATTGCCAATCGGGGCGAGATTGCCTGTCGGGTGATCGAAACAGCGCAGAAAAATGGCATCACGGCGGTGGCCGTCTATTCCGACGCCGATCAAAACGCCCGTCACGTGCGCCTCGCCGACGAAGCCTATCATATCGGCGGCGCGGAAGCCCGGGACAGCTATCTCAAGCCGGACGTGATCCTCGAGGTCGCGCAGAAATGTGGCGCCGAGGCCATTCATCCGGGCTATGGCTTCCTGTCCGAGAATGCCGAATTTTCCGAAGCCTGCGCCAAGGCCGGGATCGCCTTTATCGGGCCGAGCCCCGACAGCATCCGCTCCATGGGTCTGAAGGACAAGGCCAAGGATATCATGGACGCCGCCGGGGTGCCGATTGTGCCCGGCTATCAGGGCGCGGATCAGGACCCGAAAGTTTTGCAGAAAGCCGCGGACGACATCGGCTACCCCGTGCTGATCAAGGCGGTCGCCGGGGGCGGCGGCAAGGGCATGCGGCTGGTGGATGCGGCGACGGACTTTATCCCGTCATTGGAAAGCTGTCAGCGGGAAGCGCAGGCGTCTTTCGGCAACGCTCATGTGCTGATCGAGAAATATCTCACCAAGCCGCGCCATATCGAGGTTCAGGTCTTTGGCGATACCCACGGCGAGGCGGTTTACCTGTATGAACGCGACTGTTCCCTGCAGCGTCGCCATCAGAAAGTGGTCGAGGAGGCCCCGGCCCCCGGCATGTCGGACCGGATGCGCGCCGAAATGGGCGACGCCGCCGTGCGCGCCGCCAAAGCCATCGGCTATGCCGGGGCGGGCACCATCGAATTTATCGTCGATGTCTCGAACGGCCTCGACAAGGCGCCTTTCTATTTTATGGAGATGAACACCCGCCTCCAGGTGGAGCATCCGGTGACCGAACTGATCACCGGGCAGGACCTGGTGGAATGGCAGTTGCGGGTCGCGGCGGGGGAGCCGCTGCCCCTGGCGCAGGCGGACATCCCGCTCATGGGCCACGCCTTTGAAGTCAGGCTCTATGCGGAAGACCCGGAAAATAATTTCATGCCGCAGACCGGCACGCTGCGCCATTTTTCCACCCCGCGCCCGAGCCAACATTTCCGCTGTGATACCGGGGTCGAGACTGGTGATGTGGTCAGTATCTATTATGATCCGATGATCGCCAAGCTGATTGTCTGGGACCGCGACCGGGAAGGGGCGCTGCGTCAGATGCGCAAAGCCCTGCGTCAGACCGCCGTGGCGGGCCTGAAATGTAACCTGGCGTTTCTTGCCAAGATCATTGATCACCCGACCTTCGCGGCGGCGGATCTGGATACGGGCTTTATCGAACGTTACCGGGATGATTTGATGCCGACGGGCAATTTGGCCGGGCCGCAGACCCTGGCGCTGGTTGCCTTGGCGGAATTACGCCCGCGGGTGGCGGCCTGTGATCCCTGGGACAGCTCAGACGGCTGGCGGATGAACCTTGATCTGAAAACCAAACTCACCTTCGTTGATCATGAGGAGAAACGCGATATCACGGTGACGTATCTCGAAGACGGCTTCGCGCTCGAGATTGAAGACGACACCCTGCAGGTGCAGATCCTCAGCCAGCAGGGCGATGATCATGCGCTGATGATTGACGGCCATAAGGTCACGGCCCGGATCATTCAGGACGGTCAGGACTTCACCCTGTTCCGCGATGGCAAGGTCAGTTACCTGCATCATTATCTGCCGGGGGCGGAAGGCGAGGATGAAGCCGGCGGCAGCGGCGTGATCATCACCCCGATGCCCGGCAAGGTGACGCAGGTCTTGGTGACTGACGGCGAACTGGTCAGTCAGGGCCAGGCGCTGATGATTTTGGAAGCCATGAAAATGGAACATACCATCAAGGCGCAGGTCACCGGCACCATCGAAGGCCTGAC
This sequence comes from Paremcibacter congregatus, assembly GCF_006385135.1. Classification (GTDB taxonomy): domain Bacteria; phylum Pseudomonadota; class Alphaproteobacteria; order Sphingomonadales; family Emcibacteraceae; genus Paremcibacter; species Paremcibacter congregatus. The sequence continues at coordinate 3,340,612 of NZ_CP041025.1, read as the reverse complement.
CCTGAAGGCCGGAGATCAGGTCGCCGACGGTCAGGTGCTGATCCGCATCACCGCAGCGGAGGAGGCCGCAGAATGAGCTTCCCCACACATGTCACCCTTTATGAGGTCGGCCCCCGCGACGGGTTGCAGAATGAAAAACAGACCGTGCCGACAGAGGTCAAGGTCGACCTGATCAACCGCCTGAGCGCGGCGGGCATTCCCAAGATCGAGGCCACCAGTTTCGTGTCGCCCAAATGGGTGCCGCAGATGGCGGATAACGCACAGGTCATGGCGGCAATCAGCCGCAAAGCCGGTGTCACCTATCCGGTGCTAACCCCGAATATGCAGGGCTATGAAGCCGCCGTTGCCGCCGGGGCCACCGAGGTCGCGATCTTTGGTGCGGCGTCAGAGAGCTTCAGCCAGAAGAATATCAATTGCTCCATCGCCGAAAGTCTGGCCCGTTTCGAGCCGATCATGGACCGGGCGAAAAAGGATCAGATTGCCGTGCGCGGTTATGTCTCCTGCGTCGTGGGCTGTCCTTATGAGGGCTGGATTGATCCCGCCGTGGTCGCCGACGTGGCGGCAAAAATGGGCGATATGGGCTGCTATGAGATTTCCCTCGGCGACACCATCGGCGTCGGCACCCCGAAAGACATCAATCTGATGCTGGATGCGGTGCTGACGAAACTGCCGGTGGCGCAGTTGGCGCTGCATTGTCACGATACCTACGGTCAGGCGCTGGCCAATATCTACGCCGGGCTGGGGCGGGGCATCACGGTGATCGACAGCAGCGTCGCGGGGCTAGGCGGCTGTCCCTATGCCAAGGGCGCCAGCGGCAATGTGGCGACCGAAGACGTGCTTTATATGCTGGACGGGCTTGGCATTGAAACCGGTGTCGATCTGGGTAAGGTCATCGCCGCCGCCTGGGCCATCTCCGATTTTCTTAGGCGTCCGCCAGCGTCGAAAGTCGCCATTGCCCGCCGGCCGCAACAACAGACATAGATTTAACCGCCAGAATTAACAAAACGAAAGGACCGCAGAAATGGTCAGCTATCCCTCATTGAATTTCAACCTTGGCGAAGACATCGACATGCTGCGCGAAAGTATCGCTAATTTCGCCGCCAAGGAACTCGCTCCGCGCGCCGAAGAGATCGACGCCAGCAATGAATTCCCTGCCGACATGTGGCGCAAGATGGGCGATCTCGGCATTCTCGGCGTCACCGTCGAGGAAGAGTTCGGCGGCGTCGATATGGGCTATCTCGCCCACACCATCTGTATGGAGGAAATTTCCCGCGCGTCGGCCAGTGTCGGCCTCAGCTACGGCGCGCATTCCAATCTCTGCGTCAACCAGATCCGCAAGAATGGCACCGAGGCCCAGAAACGTAAATATCTGCCGAAACTCCTGACCGGTGAACATGTGGGCGCATTGGCGATGAGCGAGCCGGGGTCCGGATCTGACGTGGTCAGCATGAAGCTGCGCGCCGATAAAAAAGGCGATCATTATGTCTTGAACGGCAATAAAATGTGGATCACCAACGGCCCGAACGCCGATACGCTGGTGGTCTATGCCAAGACGGATATCGCCGCCGGGTCGCGCGGCATTACCGCCTTCCTGATCGAAAAAGGATTTAAAGGTTTCAGTACCGCCCAGAAACTTGACAAGCTGGGCATGCGCGGCTCCAACACCTGCGAACTGGTGTTTGAAGACTGCGAAGTGCCGGAAGAAAATATCCTCGGGGCCGAAAATGGCGGGGTCCGGGTGCTGATGTCCGGCCTTGATTATGAACGCGTCGTGCTCAGCGGCGGCCCGCTGGGCATCATGCAGGCCTGCCTCGATGTGGTGTTGCCCTATATTCATGACCGCAAGCAGTTCGGCCAGAGCATCGGCGAATTTCAGCTGATGCAGGGCAAGATCGCCGATATGTATACCGAACTCAATGCCTCCCGCGCCTATGTCTATGCGGTGGCGGCGGCCTGCGATCGGGGCGAGACCACCCGTAAGGATGCGGCGGGCTGCATTCTCTATTCCGCCGAGCGCGCCACGCAAATGGCGCTGCAGGCGATACAGGCTCTGGGCGGCAACGGCTATATCAATGAATTTCCCACCGGTCGTCTGTTGCGCGACGCCAAACTCTATGAGATCGGCGCGGGCACCAGCGAAGTGCGTCGCATGCTGATCGGCCGTGAACTGTTTGGCGAAACGGCTTAAAAGATTTTAGGGGGCGTGCCGGATTACCAGGGCGTCCCCTTCTCACCACCATTGTCACCCCGGACCCGATCCGGGGTCTGTTTTGATATCGCGCGATGATTGTCCGGAATGGCCGAGGTGAAATTGCTGTTCTCTTTAAATATCGGGTTTCCGTCCCATCGAACATTTAGAATGATTTGTTAACCAATTTACGCTATGCTCATTCATGGTGCAAAATGCGCCGGACGTTTTTGCAGAAAGCAGGAGTAAATTTCATGGCAACCTCAGCCATCGCATCTTATGCCGGATATCGTCCGGATTATGCCTCATCAAAAAGCCTTTATGGCGCAGCGGGAACCCCCGCGGGCGCGTCCGAAGCCACTTATGGTCCGGCGGTTTCCATTTCCCTGTCGATCAATGCCATTCGGGTGACCGGTGAACTTCTGACCACCGAGCAGCCGGAGGAAAACGTCGAGGATGACGCGACTGTACCCGCCAAAACCCGGGCCGGGGGGCTGGAAACGGCGCTGCAGAATATCTTGGCAGAAGTGAAAGAAAATCAGGGTCTGACCGGTAAGGTCGCCAAGCGGTTATTTAAAATTGTGAGCGCCCTGAATACAGCCCGTGGCACCGATACCAAGCTCGGTGAACTTGATCTGGAGGCCCGGGAAGAGGTGCGCAGCAGCCGTAAAGAGCTTAATGAATTCTTCCGTAAGCAGCATAGCTCCGTGCTGGTCGATGAGAGCCTGATTCATTTTATTGAGCTTTCCGCGCGGCTTGAAAGTTTGCGCGAATTTGCCCTGCGCACTACGGAAATTCTGGAAGGTCTGAAGAGCAGCGATACACCGGACACACCGGACACACCGGATGCACTGCCGTCGGTGGACGAAGAAACGGAAACAGTGCCTGCAACTGATATTGAAGCCTGAAAATCAGCTTCTGGCTTTCAGGTCCTGAATGTCTTTTTGTAATTTACGCACTTCGTCGATCAGAATGTGAATTTCCTGCCGTTCCGCCTGGATTTCCTCTTCCGTGACTTTTTGCATGCTGTTGACGATGATGGCGACGAAGCTGTTGACCACGGCAAATGTGGTGATGATGATGAAGGGGACAAACACCATCCAGGCCTGGGGGTGGGTTTCCATGATAGGCCGCACCATCCCCATCGACCAGCTTTCCAACGTCATGATCTGAAACAGGGAATAGAGCGATGCGCCGATCGTGCCGAACCATTCGGGGTAGGCTTCGCCGAAGATATTGGTCGCCAGAACGCTAAAGACATAATAAATCAACCCGAGGATCATCATCACAGACCCCATCGCGGGAATGGCGTTCATCAGGGCATAGGCGACATTGCGCATGGTTGGCACGGTTGAAATCAGGCGGAAGGCCCGGAAAATGCGGATGGCGCGGACCACGGTGACGCTGCCGCCGAACGGCATCAGGGACACCGCGACAATGGAAAAGTCGAACAAATTCCAAAAGGTCTTGAAATAAGACAGACGATAAACCGCGAGTTTCAGGATCACCTCTACGATAAAGATCGTCAGCGCCATGCCATCAAGGAATTTTAAAACTCCGCCGATTTTTTCCCGCATGGTCACGGAAGTTTCCAGACCGATCACGATGGCATTGAGGATGATGACGGCGATGATAAAGCGGTTAAAGGTTTCGGACTGGATCAGGTCGCGGAGTTTGCTCATAACTATTTAAAGGCCTGTTGTGAAGAATACAGCCTTACAAGATGTCTATCGCCGTGGCGCTTTTCAAGAGGGCACGGCGCCTGTTTTTTGGGGTCCCCACAGAGGGGAGGCGGATCAGGGTTAATCCGCTGTCATGACCGCATCCCGGGGTTTGATGTTGCCGTCCTGGGACAGCAGAATGGCGATCGGTTTGGTTTTGGGAAACTGGGCGAAGATGATCATGAGAATTACCGTGAAGGGGACGCTCAAGAACATGCCGGCAATCCCCCAGATGCTGCCCCAGAGCGCCAGAGACAGCATCACGACCAGAGGACTGAGGTTGAGGGAGCTGCCCATCATTTTCGGTTCCAGAATATTGCCCATGGTGACCTGGATGGCGACAAGAGCGGTGATGACGATGAGAAATGGCGTGAAACTGTCAAACTGCACCAGGCTCAGCAGGGCCGGAAATAATACCGCCAGCATGGAACCGACGGTGGGAATGAAATTCAGCAGGAAAATCACGAAAGCCCAGAAGCTGGCGTTGTTCACCCCGACCGCGATCAGCACCAGATAACAGGCCCCGCCGGTCAGCGCACTGACGAAGGTCTTGACCCCGAGATAGGTTTTGACGTCGGTGGAAATATGATCGATGATTTCAAACACCGTATTTTTCAGGGGCGAGCCTTCGACCAGTCGTTCGAGCTTGCCCGTGAAATATTTCTGTTCCAGCATCAGGAACAAGACGTAAATCAGGATCAGGCTGGCGCTGCCAACCAGAGAGGCCAGCGTGCCGGCCACATCGGTGGCAAATGTGGTCAGATTGATTTGGCTGATGATCTCGTTGAAGCTCGGTTCCTGTTCAATGCCGATCATCTGATAGAGTTTGGCGGTCAGGCGGGTGAAATTTTCCTGATACAGCGGCGCGGCTTTCTTGACCTCAAGAATATTGTGATTGATCATGCCGATCAGGAAATTCAGCGCCCCGCCAATGGTCAGCAGAGAGGCGCCGTAGCTGACCGCCTTGGGCAGTTGCCAGGTGCCGATGCGGATTTTATGGTAGGTGTCGGACAGGATATTGATCAGATACCAGATCACCACAGCAATCAAAAAAGGCACAATCAGGTCGCGACCGATGACCATGATATAGACCAACAGGGTGATAAGCCCCAATCCTCCCGCATAGGATAACACGCCCATGTTCCGCTCTCTCCTGAATCTGTTGTGTTCGTTGTTTGACTGTGGCGATTGTCCTGTTTTATCCCCGGCAGGTCAAGCGGTGATTTTACAACCCTATCGCGATAGATTTCGATGTTTTTCCATATTTGTTCTTGATATGTTCTTATTTTATCCTATAATAGGACCATTGAGTCGCGTTGAATGCACCACCGGGGTCGCAGTGTTTCCAGATTAACGCGCCCGCAACACTGAACAGGAAAACAAGATGACGACAGAGATGAAAATCATGTGTGATCACTCCTGCCCCCCGCCGGGTCGCGCAGGCCAGTCGTTCCGTAAAATCCGCAAGGCCCGTCGTCTGGGGCGCCTGCAGAACAGGCGGGATAAGGCGTTAAGGCCCGTGCGACCCGGGCAGGGACCGGCAGAGCCGGGATCAGTGGGGCCGACACCTGAAACACGGGCCAAGTTGACGCCTGACCCGCTTCTGGTCATGGAACGCAGGAACATCCTCAACGACAGGCAGTTATGGGCTTTTCGATGTTTGCGGCGGGCGTTACAGATGATTACCGCAGGTACCCAGGTGCGGATTTCCCGCCTGGCCGACGTGGTGGTGCAGACCAGCCGCTGTGCCGATACGGGGGAACGGGATCATGAAATTCAACTGAAAGAATCCTATAGCGATTGGGTGGACCGGATGACGGCGGACCGGCTGCCGGTGGGGCCGATCCTTGACATCATCCTGGACGAGCTGTCGTTTAGTGCCGTGGACCGCAAATGGGCCCGGCGCAAGGGCTGGGCGAAATCCCATCTGCAGGCGGGGCTTAATCTGTACGGGGCGACTTATGGCCGAGTCAATAGGCATGAATAGGATTTTATCACCGCATTTCACCCTGCGGGAGCTGATCCATAGTCCTCTGGCCCGACGGCATGGGATGGACAATCGTCCCGGACCCCGGGAAGTTGCGCGGCTGGCCAGGCTGGCGACGCATATTCTGGAACCGGTGCGGACCCGGTTCGAACGGCCTTTCACGCCGTCCAGCGGTTATCGTTGCCCGGCGTTGAATGCATTGGTGAAATCGTCGCCGGCTTCTCAGCATATTCGTGGTGAGGCGGTGGATTTCGAGTTGCCCGGGATTGCCAACCGGGATCTGGCGGGCTGGATCCGGGACACTCTTATCTTTGACCAGTTGATTCTGGAATTTCACAATCCTGACGTGCCTGACAGCGGATGGGTGCATTGCTCTTACCGGCAGGGGAATAATCGTCAGATGAGCCTGATTTTTGACGGACGCAGCTATAGGGAGTTTTAACATGGGATTTTTGGGCAAACTGTTCGGCAGTGCGGCGGGGGATGCGGTGTCAGCGGTGGGCAAAGTGGTCGATCAGCTGTTCACCAGTGATGAAGAACGGGCGCAGGCGGCTTTGCTGATGGCGAAACTGCGCCAGAAGCCGCATCTGCTGCAGGCGGAAATCAACAAGATCGAAGCCGGGCACAGATCGTTGTTTGTTGCCGGCTGGCGGCCCTTTATCGGCTGGGTGTGCGGCATTGGATTTTTGTGGGCTTTTTTGTTGCACCCCCTGTTCGTCTGGACGGTGGTGGTCTGGGGATTACAGGTGGAACCGCCGGTGATCGTTACCGACCACATGATGGAACTGGTGCTGGCGCTGCTCGGGCTTGGCGGATTACGCACGGCGGAAAAAATGACAGGACGCGCGAAATAAAAGCAATGATCCGGATATCGGGCGGTGATCATTCAGGGCGCATCCGCTGGTTCAGGAAAAAATGGACGCGGCCCACAGGCAGGGCGGCGCGGCGGCCGTAACGCCGTTTTTTCTGTGTGATGTGGGATCTGCCTGTTGCATTCAGGCGCGGAATGGGGGACACTCCGGGGGAATAAAATGTGAAACCTCAAGGGGATCAAACTTATGAAGAAAATTCTAATCGGCCTGGTGGCCCTCATTGTAATCGTGATCGGTGTCGTTGTTTACGGCGCATCTCAATCGGAAACCCTGATCCGGGACGCGGTTCTGGAATATGCCCCAAAGGCGACGGGGGCGCCGGTGACCCTGGACAAGGTCAATGTGGCCATTCGTGGTGGCAAGGCCGGTCTGTCGGGTTTAACCGTGGGTAACCCGTCCGGCTTTAAGGCGCCTCATGCTTTCAAGGTTGATGATGTTTCCGTGGAGCTTGATGTGGGGTCCCTGCTGAAAGATGTCATCCGTATCAAGGAAATCCGTATCGAGGGCGCCGACCTGATCTATGAAATCGGCACCAAGGGCAACAATATTTCAAAAATTCAGAAAAATATTGAGGCCTATACCGAAAGCCTGGGGGTCAAATCCTCTGAATCGGAAAGTCAGGCAAAATTTATTGTTGATCATATCTATATCAACGGAACCAAGGTAAAGCTGGCGTCCGACCTGATGGCGGGGAAAGGGGCCGGGTTGACATTGCCGGATATCCATCTGAAAAATATCGGGACCGAAGACAAGGCCGCCACAGCCGGTGAAGTGGCGACAGCAACCTTTAGCGCCATTAATAAAGGTCTCGGCAAGATCATTACCAAGGATATGCTCGATAATGCCCTTGGCGATGTGAAGAAAAAGCTCGGCGATATCTTTAAGTAAGCCGGGATGGGGGATGTATTTTAAGGCCGTTGCGGGTTCCGGGTGGATTCGTGACGGCCTTATCCGTTTGTATTGCCAAAGAATATTTGGCACAGTCCTGTTTTAGAAAAAGACCCAAAGGGGAATTGATATGATTGTTTTTGCAGTTTTGGGCGGCCTTTTGCTGCTGATGTATTTTTGGTATGTGTCATTGGTGGGCAAGAAAAACCGGGCGCTGGAGGCGCTGTCGTCCATTGATGTACAGTTAAAAAAGCGCCATGACCTGTTGCCGAACATCTTAAAGATCGCCAAGAAATTCATGGATCATGAGCGTGAGGTTCTGAGCAAGGTGACGGAGATGCGCAATCTGGCGCACCGTAGTTATGACCGAACCAACCCGGATGACGTCAGCGCCCATCTGGAAGCCGAACAGGGCCTGCAATCGGCGATGATGCAGTTTTTCGCGGTGGCGGAAAATTATCCGGAACTGAAGGCCAACGAGAATATGATCCGGGCCCAGGAAACCTTTGAGGAAGTCGAAGGTCATATCTCTGCCGCGCGGCGTTTTTATAATGCTGCGGTGACGTCGCTCAATAATGCGGTGGAAATCTTCCCGGGCAATCTTATCGCCAATATGGCCAACATTACCGCCATGCCCTATTTTGAAATGGAAGAGATCGAGAAAAAACCGGTGGACGCGGCGGACTATCTGTAAAATGAGGGAGAAGGCGGATGTCGGATTATCGTAAAAGGGCAGACGAAATCTCTACGGGAAGTCTTGAGGGCGCCCTGGCCGGGCTTGATGGCTTTGACCGGCATTTCGAGACTGTTCTGAAACCGGCTCTGGAAAAGCTTGAGGCCGATCGCCCCAAGGCCGTGAAAAGATTCTTTATGGTGGCGGGGGTTGCGGCGGTGTTGTTCATTCTGGGGACGGGTTTTATTCTGGCGACCCAGGCAACGGAACCGCAGATGGTGATTTTTGTCGGGATTGGCTGCATCTTTATCGGCTACTGGGGGTATCGCCCCCTGGCGGCCCTGAAAACCAGAACCAAGATGGTGGTCATGCATCATCTGTGTGATTATCTTGGCATGACCTATCGATTAAAGCCGCTGAATGTGTCCTTGACACGACTTCGGGAATTGTCGCTGATCCCCTCCTATGATGAAAGCAAGCTCGAAGACCAGATCACCGGCGCCGTCGATGAGGTCGGGTTTGACCTGTTCGAAGCCAAACTGATTAAAATCAGTCACGACAGCAAGGGCCGACGGCGCAAGTCGACAGTGTTTCGCGGCCTGTTGGCGGAATTTGATTTTCACAAGAATTTCGCCGGCACGACGATCATCACCCGTGACTATAGCGCGTTTGGTAATTTTTTCGGGCAATGGGGCAAGCAGGGCGAACGGGTGGCGTTGGAAGACCCCACCTTCGAAAGCCTGTTCGAGGTCTATGCCACCGATCAGGTCGAGGCGCGTTACCTGCTGACGCCGACCTTTATGGAACGGCTGTGCCGGTTGTCGGGGCAGGTGGGGCGCGGCAACCTGCAACTGGCGTTTCATCGCGGCCATTTGTTGCTGGCGATCAAGAAGGATAAAAACAGCTTTGAAGCTGGTTCGGTCTTCGCCAATCTGGCGGATACCAAGCATATCCAGCAAACCATTCAGGAGCTGGCGCTGATCTATGATATCGTTCAGAAGCTGAAACTGGATATGGACAGTCGGGTGTAGAGCTGCAAGAGGGGTATTGGATGGCTTTTTTTCTTGGGAGTATTCTGATTTTGTCCGGGGTGATCGTGCTTCTGCATGTCCGGGCCTGCATGCGTTTTGATCAGGAGATCGCGCAGGCCTTGCAGGATGTTACGGCGGCAGTTGACGGCGACGTCAGGGTAATGTCAGGATCAGAAGAAATATCGGTTCACCTTCCAGAGCTGGTGCGTCAATTCGCCCGGAAATCCGGAGCGTCGGATGATATTCCTGTTCGGGGGATATATTTAGAGCAGGATGCGGAATTGCGCATGGGGCCGGATAAACCCTGGCGTCGGGTCAGGGCGCGGCAGAGCATCGCGGTTTTTCAGCCTGGATTTGTCTGGGATGCGCGACAGGTTCTGGGGCCGATGACCATAATCCGGATTATGGACGCTTACCTGAACGGGGCCGGGGTTCTGAAGGCGCGCCTGTTTGGGTCAATTCCGGTGGCAGACCTGTCTCAGGGGGAGGCGGACAGGGATGAATTAATGCGTTATTTGGCGGAATTGGCATGGGCACCAGATGCGGTATTGCATAATAAAGCGCTGGGCTGGCGCAGGCTTGACGAACGCACAGTGGAAGTCAGTGCTGACAGTCGGGGAACGCCGGTATCTGTACGGTTATATTTCAATGAGGCCGGTGATATTTGCGAGATTCAGGCAGATGCCCGGGGCGGGGCGGTAGAGGGAGCAACAGCGCGTCCCTGGATCGGGCGTTTTTCCGCTTATGAGATCAGGGATGGTCGGCGCATTCCGACCTGCGGAGAAGTAGGGTATATTTATGATACGGGTTATGCCGCATATTGGCGGGGCCGGATCACAACATATAAAATATTGTAATTTGTGTCCGGCCCGGACCACTGACGCGGCTAAATAAACGTCGCGATTTCTTCCAGGGACTTCTTCCATTTGGCATGTTTGGGCACGGTGGCGTTTTCCGCCGGGTGGCCAACCACCAAAATCATTTCAGGTTTCTCCGCATCTGGTCTGCCGCACAATTTATTGAGAAACTTCATCGGGTTCGGCGTGTGGGTCAGGGTCGAGAGCCCCGCGTTATGCAATGCCGTGATCAGCATGCCGGTGGCGATGCCGACGGATTCCGGCACATAATAATGTTTAAATTTCTCCCCCGACGGCGTGACGCCGTAGCGCTGGGCGAAAATCACGATCAGATAGGGGGCGATTTCAAGAAAAGGCTTCTGATCGTTGGTGCCGATGGGTTCCAGCGCCGACAGCCATTCATCCCCGGCGCGTCCGGCATAGAAGGTGCGTTCTTCTTCCTCCGCCGCCGCGCGGATCTGCCTCTTGGCGTCAGGGTTCTCAATCACCGCGAAATGCCAGGGTTGATGATTGGCGCCGCTGGGGGCGAGCCCGGCGGTGAGCAGGCAATCCTCAATAATCTGGCGCGGCACAGGCCGATCCGTAAAGTCGCGGATGGTGTGGCGTTTTTTCATCAGGTCCAGGAAGTCCGTGGCGCGTTCGGCCATTTCCGTGTTGGTCAGGGTCCAGCGATGCGGCAGGGGCAGCGCTTGATACTCTTCACCCTGGGGCATTGTGGAGGGGGCGTTTTTGCGGTCGGTCATCAAGCGGGTCTTTCCTTAATATGATTGAATATTCAATTATTATGTAGCAAACGAACACCGAAAAATCAAGACCTGTTCGTATCGGGGGAGATTTTTTTTGTCAGGCGGCCCGGGCGGGGTCGCTTTCTTCATGACCTTTCGGCTGTGATATGCTAATGCCCTGTCATGACGACACGTGGTATGCAACATATTTCAAACCAGGCGATCCAGACCTCCAGTCGGGTGCGGGCGGTGCTGGGGCCGACCAACACGGGCAAGACCCATCTGGCGGTGGAGCGGATGCTCGGCCATCAGACCGGCATGATCGGTCTGCCGCTTAGGCTGCTGGCGCGGGAGATTTATGACCGGGTGGTGAATTCGCCGCAAAATCCGGCGGGCCGAAATGCCGTGGCGCTGGTCACGGGCGAAGAGAAAATCATCCCGAAGAACCCGCGTTGGTGGGTCTGTACTGTCGAAAGCATGCCGATTGAAAAGACGGTGGATTTTCTGGCGGTGGACGAGATACAGCTGGCGGCGGATTTCGACCGGGGGCATGTGTTTACCGACCGGCTGATCCGGGCGCGCGGGCGGCAGGAAACCATGTTTCTCGGGTCCGAGACCATCGCCTCCCTGATCCGGCGTTTTGTCCCCGATGTGGAATTCAGTACACGGCCGCGCTTTTCCGAACTGATTTACACCGATCCAAAAAAACTCAGCCGCCTGCACCGGCGCACGGCGCTGGTGACCTTCTCGGCCCATAATGTTTATGGCTATGCCGAGATGCTCCGGCGGCAGAAGGGCGGCGTCGCGGTGGTGATGGGCTCTCTCAGTCCCCGCACCCGCAACAAGCAGGTCGAGCTTTACCAGAACGGCGATGTGGATTATCTGGTGGCGACGGACGCCATCGGCATGGGGCTCAATATCGGTGACCCAGACACGAACGAACCATTGGGGGTGGCGACGGACGCCATCGGCATGGGGCTCAATATGGATATTGACCATGTGTGTTTCGCCGGTACCGCGAAATTTGACGGGCGGCGCATGCGGGAACTTACCCCGTCGGAAGTAGCCCAGATCGCCGGCCGCGCCGGGCGGCATATGAATAACGGTACTTTCGGCTGCCTTGCCGACAGCGGGGCTTACAGTGCGGGACTTGATGATGCGATGGTCTATGCGGTGGAAAATCATCAGTTCGCACCACTGACCGTGCTGCAATGGCGCAATACGACGCTGGATTATAGTCATGCTTCGGCGCTGATTCGCTCGCTTGACGCCGTGCCAGGGCGGAAAGGTCTCAGCCGGACGCTGGAAAATATTGATTTGGCCGCCTTGCGTCAAATGGTTGAAATGGCCGATATCCGCGCGCTGGCTGCCGGCCCGGCGAGCCTGAAACGGTTGTGGGAAGTTTGTCAGATTCCGGACTTTCGCCGCACTTCGGATGACGAACATATCCGAATATTATCAGAGATTTATCGGCAGACTTCTGCGGATAACGGGGTGCTTGATCCGGACTGGCTGAACAGTCAGATCAGTCCGCTTGACCGGACGGACGGGGATGTGGATACTCTGTCGTCGCGCATCGCCCATATCCGTACCTGGACTTATATTTCCCACCGTGCGATCTGGTTCGATGATGCAAAATATTGGCAGGAATTGACAAGAGATATTGAAGACAGGCTATCAGATGCGCTACATGAAAGCCTGACACATCGTTTTGTGGATCGACGGATGTCGGTTCTTATGAGAGAATTACGCCTAAAAGGAAGTTTAATGGCTAATATTGATACAGATGGCAGTATATACGTAGAGGGCCATTTTATCGGTACCCTGGAAGGGTTCCAATTTAAAGAAGACGCATCCGCCTTTGGGGAAGACAGCAAGATCTTGCGCGCCGCCGCCGACAAGGTGCTGTCCGAGGAAATCAAAAACAAAGCCGAAGAACTGGCTCAGGCCGAAGACGGCGAACTAAGCCTGATCCTCGGCGATCCGCTGACCCGCTCGACCATCAACTGGCGTGGTGTGGCCATTGCCCGGGTGGAAAAGGGACCAACCGCGCTCGCCCCGAAAGCCATTGTCAATCCAACTCCGGTTTTGCAAGGCGACTCCCAGGCGTTGGTTCAGGCCCGCGTCGACCGCTGGCTCGCCAATCATGTGGGTGAAATTCTCGCGCCATTATTTGCGATGCAGGAAGCCGTGAACGGCGCCAAGGACGGGGCCGGCAAGGAAATCATTACCGGCATGGCCCGGGGTATCGCTTTTCAGATGCTGGAAAAACTTGGCACCATCCCCCGCCGCATGATCGCCCGCGATTTCCGCGATGTCGACCGCGAAGGCCGTTTCCAGATGAAACAGCTCGGCATCTGGCTCGGCTCCGCCAGTCTTTACATCCCGAGCCTTTTGAAACCGGCCCCGGCGCAGCTGCGCCTGTTCCTCTGGGCCCTGTTCAATGATATGGATCAGCTGCCGGACGTGCCGGTGGCGGGACTCTGCACCATTCCGATTGATCCCAAAGCCCCGCGCACCTTCTATGAAATGTCCGGTTACCGGGTGGTGGGCAAGAACGCCGTGCGTCTTGATATGCTGGAACGGCTGGCCAACGCCGCCCGTGAAGTGTCGCTGAAAGGGCCATTTCCGGCCGACCCCGATCTGATGAGCCTGGTGGGCACCAGCGGCGATGATTTCACCGAGATCATGGCTTATCTGGGTTATGTCCATAAGGAATATGCGCCGGATGAGGCGGCGAAGATTGCTGAAGCCCGAGCAGCCAAACAGGCTGCGGAAGATCAGGAAACTGCAGCCAAACAGGCTGGGGAAGATCAGGAAACTGCAGCCAAACAGGCTGCGGAAGATCAGGAAGCTGCAGCCAAACAGGCTGCGGAAGATCAGGAAGCTGCAGCCAAACAGGCTGCGGAAAATCAGGACGTTGCGGCCAAGGAAACGGTGACAGAGGAAACTCAGCCAACAGAAAAGACCGCAGAGCCGGATCAGAAGCCAACTGAAATCCCGACTGAAATTCCGACGGAAACGCCACAGGAGACACCGGTGGAAGCTCCGCAGGAAGCCCCGGTCGAAGCGCCTGTTGAAGCCCCGGCAGAAGTACCGGTGGAAACCCCGCAGGAACTGCCGACCAATCCGGTGGACACGGCAGCGGCAACGCCGGCGGATGCCAAGCAGGAAGAGAAGGCAGAAGAGAAGGCGGGCCCGGAAAAGATTTTCCTGTTCAGCCATCAGCCTTATCAGGCCACCCAGAACCGGGGGCCTCGGAAATCGTTTCAGGGTAAGCCAAAACCGAAAACCACGGGCGCCCCGCATCGGGGCAAGCCACAGGGGAAACCGGGGGCGGGCAAGCCAAACGGCAAGTCACATGGCAAGCCAGGAATGGCCGGGCGCAAACCGCAACGCAAAGCCGCGCCGATTGATCCGCATAGTCCCTTTGCCGCTCTGGCTGGTCTGAAAGATCAGCTGAAAACAAAGAAATAAACCATGGCGCAGCCGCAGCCGGAAGAGCTCTCGCAACGGATTGATATCTGGCTCTGGCATGCGCGTTTTTTTAAAACCCGGTCCTTGTCAACCAAGGTTTGCCGGGCGGGTAAGGTACGGCTGAACGGGGAAAAATTCACCAAAGCCAAAACGGCGGTGACGGTCGGCGATGTGCTGACCTTTCCCCAGGCAAAGACCATTCGCATCGTCAAGGTGCTGGCGTTAAGTCAGCGCCGCGGCCCGGCGCCCGAGGCCCAGGCCCTGTATGAGGACCGGACTCCGGCGCCAGAAGTCACCGCGGCCAACCGCAAGGCGCAAGTGGCGCCGCGCAACAGGGGCGCGGGGCGCCCGACAAAGTCCGAACGCCGCGCCACGGACCGCCTGCGTAATATTTTTCCTGATTAACCTATTAGAATAAGTCATGATTTAGGAACTGAATTTTATTCCTATTTTTGTTCTCCTGTGCCATGCTGCGGCAAAATGATATGTATCTGGGAGAGAAGTATGAGACATTTATCGGCTATTTTGGTGATTCTGATGGGGCTTGTTTTGTCAGCCCCGCTGTCTTATGGCGCGTCTGACGACACGAAAAAAGAACAAAAATCTGAACAGGCGGACGACAGCAAGCCGATCTTGCTATTGCAAGTGGGAGAGCTGTTGGCGGTGCCGGGGCAAGCCCCGCTGACGCAGCAAACCATTGTGGTGGAAGGCGATAAGATCAAGGCCGTTCATGCCGGGTACCAGACTCCTGAAGATCTTGATTTTCCGGATGCCCGGCTCATCGACCTGAAAGACAAATTTGTCATGCCGGGTCTGATGGATTTACATGTTCACCTGACCATGACCAAGGACCATGATAGCAAGGCTGATGACATGGCGCTCGTTGGGGTGGTCAATGCCCGAAAAACCCTGATGGCCGGCTATACGACCGTGCGGGATATTGGCGCCTGGGGAAATACGATTTTTAAACTGCGCAAAAAAGTGCAGGCCGGCGAGATTGATGGGCCGCGTATTTTCGCCGCCGGGCAGATCATCGGGGTTGGGAGCAAAGACGGGGGACTGGAGTGCAATGGCCCGGAAAGCTGTCGCCGCACGACCCGCGACCTGATCAAAGCCGGAGCGGACTGGATCAAAATATATTCTTCCTGCAGCGGTAGCCAGCTGTGTTCCAATGAAAACGGAGCCCCGGTGTTCTTTGCTGACGAGATTGAAGCGGTGACCCAGGTGGCGGCCAAATACGGCGTCAAGGTCGCGGCGCACAGTCACCCCCGTAACAGCGCCCTGTTCGTGCTGAAATACGGGGTGTCCTCGATTGAGCATGGTTCTTTTATGGATGACAAGGCCTTGCGCGCCATGAAAAAGCAGGGCACCTATTTTGTCCCGACGGTTTCCGTACATGACATGCTGGAAAAACTAAAGGCTGACGGCAAGGTCGAGGGAAAGATGCTGGCCCATAATGACGCCTTCCTTGCCCAACATCCTGACACCATATTGCGGGCTTATAAAATGGGCGTGCAGATCGCGACCGGCAGTGATGCAGGTGTCGTGCCGCACGGCAAGAACTATCGCGAGATCGAGCGTTTCGTGGCCTTGGGCATTCCGGCGGCGCAGGCATTGAAGATGGCGACCGT
This sequence comes from Paremcibacter congregatus, assembly GCF_006385135.1. Lineage (GTDB taxonomy): Bacteria > Pseudomonadota > Alphaproteobacteria > Sphingomonadales > Emcibacteraceae > Paremcibacter > Paremcibacter congregatus. The sequence goes on along the minus strand of NZ_CP041025.1, from coordinate 3,324,562 downwards.
GAATGGCGCCGATCTTCTGGGCAGGAGCGATGAGCTGGGAACGCTGGAACAGGGAAAATATGCCGATATCATCGCGCTTGACGGCAATCCGCTGACCCAGATCGAGAATATCGAAAAAGTGGTTTTTGTCATGAAATCCGGTAAAGTTTTCCGGCGGGAATAAGCCGCCCGCCGGCTGAAGAATGGATCATATTATATCTATTCTTTAAGCTGATTTTAAATGATTGCCGCTACCCTGATCCGGTTTTTCAAGATGAAGGTAGGTCGCTCTCATGAACAGTCCGTCGATGATTCTTTTGTTTGCTCTCTGTGTTGCCGCGGTGGTGGCCTATTTTGGCGAGCAGATTTTGGACACCACAGACGCGGTAGCGGAACGGGATGGGGCGCAGATGGAGAGCGCCTCCGGCAAGCTGGTGTATGGCACAACACGAATGGCCGACAACACCCAGCCCATCCGCATTCCTGTTTCACGGGACGGCCATTACCGGATTACATTGGAAGTCAACGGTACGCCGGTGCATTTTGTCGTTGATACCGGCGCAAGCCATGTTTCGTTGCGGTATGAAGATGCCCTTGCGGCGGGGCTGGACCCTGCGGGTCTGTCCTTTGACCGGGTATTCCGGACCGCCAACGGCAAGAGCAACATGGCGGTTGTTCTGCTGGACCGGATGGCGTTGGAAGGCATGCCATTTTCCAGCATCCCGGCATCAGTTTCCCAGGCTGGTCGGCTGGATGTGTCCCTGCTGGGGATGAATTTCCTCAGTCGCCTGTCGAGCTTCAAGTTTGAAGGGGGCGAGTTGCTGCTGACCCCATGACTTTCATGGGTGAGTTTTTCCGGCATTCGCCTTTATATTGTCAGGCTTTCATGCTATGACATCTGTATTTCATGGATAAATAAAATAATATTGACGCCGTCAACATGAACGGCGATAATTGTGTTTCCAGGGTATGGGTAGGCTTGGAAAACGGATTGGGGTGTGTAGGAGTTACTTTTGAACAAATGGTGTTGCCCAAAGGGCAAAAAATCATATCATCATGGGAATTTACGCGAGACGTTGATTGAGTCTGCGCTGGAAATTCTTAAAGAAGGCAGTTTGGATGACCTGAGCCTCCGGGCGCTGGCGCGCAGGGCCGGTGTGTCTCAAACGGCGCCCTATCGCCATTTCGAGGATAAAGAAGCCCTGATTGCGGTTCTGAAGGCCGATGGTATGGCAAAGCTTGGCGAAGGCATGCGCGGCCTGATTGAGACAGAAAAAGATCCGTTGGCGCGGCTGGAGAAGATTGGCCTGCAGTATGTACAGTTCGCCGGTAAGTATCCGGCGCATTTCAAGGTCATGTTTGAATATGAATTATGTGACGATAAATATGAAGAACTGCATAATACGGCAGACAACACTTTTTCCTGTTTTCAGGCAACAGTGATGGAATGTCTGGCCTTGCCCAACGCCCGGAAGATTGATCCGGCGGTGGCTCTGATGAGCGCCTGGTCCGTGGTGCATGGACTTTCGGTGCTGTTGATGAACGAGAGCCTGATGGAACATATGAAATCGGATCATAAAATGGATATGGGGGGGCGCACAGAAATGGCGGAGCAGGTGACGAAACTTTTCACGCAGTCTCTGGTCATTTCCTCCTGACTAAACAAGAAATCAAATTTAAAGGGTATAATACGTGTCAATTTTAAAGAAGATCTCTGCCATGCTGCAGGGACCTGCTGCGGGCGAGACCCCGGACAAGGAATGCGAGAAGCTGGCAGCGGCGGCCCTGATGGTTGAAGTGGCGGCCCATGACGGGGAGGTTTCACGGGTCGAGAGGGAGCGCATCCTACATTTGCTGGAACACCGATTGGGATTGAGCCAGGAAGAGGCGCTGGAGCTGTTTGTCGAGGCTTTGGCGGCCCAGAGTGAGGCCAACCATATTCTCGGCTTTACCCGCCGGATCAAGGATCATTTCGATGACGCCGGACGCGAAAATATTCTGGAATTGATGTGGGAAGTGGTCTTTGCCGACGGCAAGGAAGATGCCTATGAAAGCAATCTGATGCGCCGGGTGGCGGGTCTTCTGTATATTTCTGACCTGAGAAGTGGCCAGATCCGCAAAACGGTCCAGGTCAGACACGCCGACTAACGGCCCGTGGGGCCTCCGCGGCTGTCGCGCCGCGGTGGAAACTTCCGGACATAATTGAAAGTTTTGGTTTTTTTTGTTGTATCCTGTTTTAGAGATGCTATATCCAAACACAAGAGATGTGATGTGGATTCCGTCAAGGTGGAAAGTATAAGGAGAACTCTATGACTTACGTCGTCACTGAGGCTTGTATCAAGTGTAAATATACAGATTGTGTGGAAGTCTGTCCGGTGGATTGTTTTTACGAAGGTGAGAACATGCTGGTGATTAACCCCGATGAATGTATTGATTGCGGCGTTTGTGAGCCGGAATGTCCGGCCGAAGCCATTCTGCCTGATACGGAAGACGGATTGGAGCAGTGGCTGGAGATCAATGAGAAATTCTCTGCGGTCTGGCCGAATATTACCGAGAAGGTTGACGCCTTGCCGGGCGCCGATGATGCCGTTGGCGAAGCGAACAAGCTTGCCGATCTGAGCGAAAAGCCAGGCGCCGGAACCTGATTTAAGACACAGGCGCGTTTGCGCTATAAGAATTATTAACGCCAAAGGGGCACTCAACCGAGTGCCCCTTTGGTGATTCTGGTCTTCTATTTGTGGTGTCTTATGCCACAGGGGCAGCCACCTGACGTCGACGACTATAGAGAAAACCTCCCGCGCCGATCAGCAGCAAGGCGAGCGAAGCAGGTTCCGATACGTCTGTGACGGGCGGTGCGGTTTGCTCGTCTGCAAACACCAGAAGCAAGGAAGCCATACTTTGCCCGCTGTCGGCGGTGAAGGGGTCAAGGCTGCGAATGCGGATTGGTGTCGTCGGGGAGCCTGGTGAGCCGGGGTTTGACGTATTTTCACTGGCGGAGAGGCGAAAGCTGAAAGAATGTTCGTCGATAAGGGTGATTGAATCCAGGATGTCATCGCCGCTGGAGGTGACGGACAACAGGGTGGCTTGGATATTGCTGATGATAATATATCCTTCAATCGCTCCTGTTGTGATAAAGGTGATGGAATTTGCGAGAAAATCCACAGATTCTCCTGCGAATAAAAAGCCGGCGAAACTGTTGTCCTTGGAGCCGTTACCGACGATTTCGACGCCGGGGTCGCTGACCATAAGGCCGATATCCGGATTGAGAGGGCTGCCGGCGTCCGTGCCAAAGCCGCCCTCGAGATAAGCGATGTTGATGCCGTCCGGATCGGTAATCAGGTTGGCGGAAGCCGTTGGTATCAGTAACGCTGTACAGAAACCTGCAATGAGAAAAGGGCTGAATTTATGAAAACTGTTGCGCAGTATGTGCGCGAATAAAGATCGCATGGAAAGTCCTCCGTGATATGCCTGGGGCATGTTTTTTATGGAATTTTGTCATACTACCGCATACTGGAAAACCAGGCACAGGCGGCTTATATGACAGGAGGCGTAACATAAAGATAAAATGTTGCAGAATTATGGGGAATGCTACTTTCGCGGGGAAAATAGATGCTCCCCCCGGTCTGAAGAGAGGGACGGACAATAAATTTTTCAATGATAATCTACCGTAATAATTGAATATTCTATCAAAGTGGCCGGGGACCTATTGCTTTATGGGTGTTTTTAAGTGAAAAATATGTTATAATATCCGCGTTGATTAGTATTTGAGCGTGTTTTTTTAAAGCTTTGTTTCAAATGATTAATCCCGGTCCGGGCTTGAACGATGCCAGATTTATAGAGATCTGGTATATGTCCTGTTTGCGATTCGTGCCTTTTTTAAGAGTTTGTTAACCATAAAATATACATACTTTATGTTATTATGGTGACGAAACGATGACAAGGCCACGCTCCGAAAACAAGGGTGATCGCCAAGCGTTCGTTTTGAAGAAACTTCGTTGTGACGAAGTTCTGAAGATAACGTAACCGCAGATACGGGATGTTTTGGGCAAACATTACGAAGCCGGAAGTTTTGAGGCGAGAGTTGTCGCCAGGAGTTTTTCGGAAGGCACGGGGTTCGTATATCAGGTTGGAGTTGTTATCGTAATATGGTGAAAGAGAATAAATTGGGCTTTTCAGTTAATGAGCATATCGTCTACCCAAAACATGGCGTAGGAATCATCACAGAAATCGGCGAGCAGGAAATTTCCGGCATGAAGCTGGAGCTATATGTGATCCGCTTCGAAAGTGAAAAAATGACCTTGCGGGTGCCGACCAACAAGGCCGAAATGTCCGGCATGCGGTCTCTGTCCAGTCCGACAATTATGGACAAGGCCTATACGACCCTGAAGGGTCGGGCACGGGTTAAACGGACCATGTGGAGCCGTCGGGCGCAGGAATATGAAACCAAGATCAATTCCGGCAATCTGATACATCTGGCCGAAGTGGTGCGGGATCTGCATCGCGGGGGCGACCAGACAGAGCAGTCTTACAGCGAGCGGCAGATTTATGAGTCCGCCATCAGCCGTCTGGCCCGTGAAGTGGCCGCAGTGGAAGAAATTGCGGAAAAGGAAGCCATGGTCAAGTTGACGGAAGTTATGGCGGCCGCCTGACTGTCCGGGGACGTTGAGCCGTAGGATGTAAACGACAAGTTTCCACATAAACATTTTGAAAAGAGCCTGATGTCAGATCGGGCTCTTTTTTTGTTTGCGGGTATTTTTTATCGCCTTCCTGTAGCGCAATTATTTAATCTGGGCTATTCTGCGTCACAGGGCATTTTCACGAAAATCGAGAGAATAAAATCAGGGGTATGACTGTGACGGACCTGTCAAACATGGATATGGAAAAATTCGGTTGTCTTGACCAGGCGCGCCGGATTTGGGCGGTTGCGGCGATTCACGGCGAGACCGGGGCGTTGGCGACGTTGCATGAAGACCTGCTGACGCGGTTTCGCCCTGGCGACCAGTTGGTATATCTGGGGAATTATTTCGGCAATCGCCCGACGGTGGTGGCGACGCTCAACGAACTTCTGGAGACGCGCCGCAAACTTATGGCCCTGGGCGGCACCTCGAAACCCGAAGCCTTTGTATATCTGCGCGGCGCCCGTGAAGAAATGCTGACCAAGCTGCTGGAACTGCAGTTTGCCCCTAATCCAGGGGAGGTCATGGACTGGCTGGTCGATCATAATATCGGGGCGGTGGTCGCCAGTTATGGCACCCCCGAACATGTGGCGCGGGCGATTTCCCGCGAAGGCACCCTGTCCATATCGCGCTGGACCAGCAGCTTGCGCCGCGCCATTCATAATCATCCGGGGCATTCGGTTTTTCTGAGCAACCTGCGGCGGGCCGGCTTCAGTCGGGATGGTAAGATGTTGTTTGTTCACGCCTCAATTGATGTGAACCGACCGGTCACCATGCAGAAGGATAACTTTTGGTGGGATAATGGGCGCTTCGACCAGATCACATCACCCTACAGCGGTTTTGCCCGAATCGTGCGCGGTTATGACCATAGCAACAAGGGGTTGCGGCTGAACAGCCCGCATACGGCGACGCTTGACGGGGGCTGCGGGCGGGGCGGGGCGCTTAATGCGGTTTGTTTCACGCCGGATGGTGATGTCGCGGACCATATTTCCGTGCAGACGGAAGCCGGTTGATTTCATTTTTCAAGACCATGTTTCTTTGCCGCCGTTACTTTTGCGATAAAGGAACGCAATTTTGAGATCAGTTTCAGGTGAAGCTATCGCTTTTTGCAATTATTTCATATAAATTAATCTTTGGAAGATATCACAAACTATAATTGTGAACTACGGATCCTGCATATAAAAATAAGAGCAGGTTAAGGATACTTAATAAAAATGAGAAGACCCAAGTATTTGGTCCTTTCTGTCTCGTTGATCGCCCTCAGTTCCTGTGCGGCGGTTCCGGTGACAGATGCGACGCTTCCAACCCCCGATATTGCAGCAAACTGGGTGGCGACTGATTCAAAAACGGATCAGACGCCTGCTGGTGTGCAGCATGGCTGGTTGGATGATATGAACAACGGCGCCCTGACAGAATTTGTCGATGAGGTGTTGGCGAATAATCCGGATTTCAAAGCAACGTCCTTTCGGCTTGCGGCCGCGGGGTACACCCGTGATGTAACCCGGGGCAACCGTTTCCCGACCCTGGACGCCAGTTTCGACGCCCAGCGCCAGAAAACAGCAGGCTCAAGTCCGGAGAACGAACTGTCCCTCGGACTAGACGCCCGGTGGGAAGCCGACATCTGGGGCAAGCTTGCGGCGGATCGCGCCGGGGCGGATGCAGGTTTTCAGGCCACCTACCAGGACCTGAGGGCGGCGCGCCTGTCGCTTGCGGCCCAGGTGGCCCAGGCCTGGTTCGATGTGGTGGAAGCCGAAGCGCAACTGGAATTGTCGAAGCAGACGGTGGAGAGTTATGAGCAGGCGGTACGGGTTGTTTCCAACCGCTATGAACGCGGGCTGGAAACGGGGCTGGATCTGCGCCTGATCACCAGCAGCCTGGAGGCGGAACGCGCCAATGCCAGCCGTCAACGCGATGTGCTGGACAGCAACAAGCGGAAACTGGAAATTCTTGCCGGACGTTATCCGGCGGCAGGCATCAAGACTGCCGGCGCTCTGCCGGATCAGTATGAGGATATTCCGCTCGGTCTGCCGATGAATTTGCTGGAACAACGCCCCGACCTGCGGGCCGCGAAGGCGCGGCTGTTGCAGGCGGGCTACAGTCAGCAATCGGCGGAAAAAGACCTTCTGCCCAGCCTGTCACTCACGGCCCGGACCGGCAACAGCAGCTCGACTTTTAGCGACCTCCTGAAATTTGATCATGTTTTCTGGAATTTGATGGGCAGTATTACCCAGCCCATTTTCCAGGGCGGCAAGCTGCGCAATGCGGCCCGTGCGCAACAGGAACTGTTTGAAGCCGAGAAACAGGTTTTTGCTCAAACAGTTCTGGCGGCTTTTCAGGAAGTTGAAAATGCCCTGTCTGCGGAACGGTCTTTGAAGAGCAGAGTAAAGCATACGGCGCGTGCGGCTGAGAATGCTGTTGCGGCCCGGGATGTGGCGCTGGACCAATACAGTCGTGGCCTGATCAAGATTACGGTGGTGCTGGAATCCCAGCGTCAAAGCCTGAATCAGCAGAGCCTCTTGCTCTCTGTCAAGAAACAACGGATCAACAATCGCATTGCCCTGCATTTGGCTTTGGGCGGCGATTTTACCAAGGATGAAGATACTCAGACCCTGTCTGACGCAGGAGCCGATGCCGCACAGGTATCGATGGCCGCAGAAAAGACAGGAACACATCTGAATGAAGGAAACGCGCTATGACCAAATCAAAGAAAATAATTACGATCATGCTGCCAGGATTGATCATACTCGGGGCGGTGATCGCCAGTTTTATTTTGGTGCAGGCCAAACCGCAGCCGGAGAAAAAACCCGCGGCGGAGATTGCCCGCAACGTTCGGGTGGTGACGGCCCATGAAGGCGAGGTCTTCCTTACCGTGCATACCCAGGGCACGGTGAAATCCAAACAGCAGATTGGCCTGATGCCGCAGGTATCCGGCAAGGTGGTTTATGTTGCCGATAATTTTGTCGCCGGGGGGCGGTTTAAAAAAGGCGACGTGATTTTGCGCCTGGATCCCCGGGATTATGAATATGAAGTCACTTCCGCCAGATCGCGGGTCGTGGAAAGTCGCCAGGTTCTGGTGCGTGAACAGGCCGAAGCGGCGCTGGCGAAATCCGAATGGGACCTGTTAGGTCACGGCGAAGCCTCCGACCTTACCCTGCGCAAACCGCAGCTCGCGGACGCCCAGGCCAAACTGGATGCGGCCGAGGCCACATTACGCCGGGCAGAACTGGACCTGGAGCGGACGGAGATCAAGGCGCCTTTCGAGGGTATCCTGATTTCCAAAGCGGTTGATTTCGGTCAGTATATCGGCGCAGGCACCCGGATCGGGGAATATTATTCCACGGATGTGCTGGAAGTGCGTTTGCCGCTGTCCAGCCGTGACCTGTCACAGCTTGATGCGCGGGCGCTGCAATCCGGTACGTCTGATCTTCATGTCACACTGAAGGGTCAGTTCGCCGGAATCGAGAATACCTGGAAAGCCAAGATCACCCGCACCGAGGGTCTGATCGATTCCAAGACCCGCATTCTTTATGCGGTGGCGGAACTGTCCGGCGATCAAATTTATTCAGTTGATGCAAAAATGCCGGTCAGTATCGGACAGTTTGTTTCCGCGGAAGTAGAAGGGCGTCATTTCCAAAATGTTTTCCAGTTGCCGCGGGATGTGCTGCGTCAGGGCAACAAGCTGCTGGTGGTGGATAAAGACAACAAGTTGCGGTCCCGCACGGTCAATGTGATCGAATCCAATCGTGAGTTCATTGTGGTTACCGAAGGTCTGAAAGAAGGCGATATCATTTGTAAATCTCAACTTGGTCTGGATGTGGACGGCTTGCTGGTCAAGTTCGAGCAGGCCGGTGCTCCTCAGAAGTCAGAGGGAGATAAATCATGAGTAACCTCGTCAAATGGTTCGTCGACAATCCTGTCGCAGCCAATCTGCTGATGATGATGCTCGTCGTTGGCGGGTTGTTCGGGGTGGTCAAGATCGGCAAAGAAAGCTTTCCGTCGCTTGCACCGCATCAGATTGAGGTCGGGGTATCTTATCTCGGCGCCGGCCCGGAAGAAGTTGAAGAACGGATTCTGATCCGCATTGAAGAAGCGGTCTATGATCTTGAAGGCATCAAACATATTTACTCCACGGCGCGTGAGGGCTATGGCGAGGTCACCATTGAAGCGGTGGATGACTATGACATGTCCAAGATGCTCAATGAGGTCAAATCACGGGTTGATGCGATTAACACCTTCCCGGCGTTGTCGGAACGGCCTCAGGTCAGTCAGCCTTTGTTTAAAAACTCGGTTGTTCAGCTGGCTCTGTCGGGCGATATTCCGGAACGGGATCTGAAGGAACTCGGGCGGCGGGTGCGGGATGAACTGGCGTTGCTTAAAGGGGTCAGCAATGTTGACCTCCAAGCTGTGCGGCCCTATGAAATTTCCATTGAGGTCACAGAAGAGAAACTGCGGGAATATGGCCTCAGCTTTGATGATGTCGCCAATGCGATTTCCCGGACATCGGTCAATATGCCGGCCGGTAAAGTGGATAATGACGCGGGTAAGATCCAGATCATGACCCGTGGGCAGGGCTATGTCGGGGAAGACTTCGAAGATATTGTTGTCTTGCGCAATGCGGATGGCACCCAGGTTCTGGTGCGCGATATCGCCACCGTGGTTGACGGCTTTACCGAAGATCGTTTCAACGCGCGGATCAATGGCCATAAGGCGGTTCTGTTTGAGGTGAACAGTGGTGAAAATCCAAATGTTGTCGCCATCGCACAGGAAGTTAGAACCTATGTGGATGAGAAGCTGAAACCTAGTCTGCCCGAAGGGGTTCAGGCGGTTCTGTGGCTGGATAATTCCGAAGGCTTTAAAAGCCGGGCCAACATGCTGGTATCCAATGGTCTGAGTGGCCTGGTGTTGGTGTTCTTTGGCCTGATGTTGTTCCTGACGCCGCGTCTGGCTGGCTGGGTGGTCGTCGGTATCGGGGTATCTTTCCTGGGGGCTTTCATGTTCCTGCCTATGATTGGGGCGACCCTGAATATGATCGGCATGTTCGCCTTTATTCTGATCCTGGGGATTGTGGTGGATGATGCGATTATTGTTGGCGAAAATGTCCATCGGGAAAACCAGAGGGGTATTTTGGGGAATAAAGCCTCTGTGCTTGGCGCGACGAAAGTCGCAAAGCCGGTGATCTTTTCCGCATTGACCACAATGATCTTTTTTGCCCCCCTGGCGTTGGTGCCGGGGGATACCCGTCAGTTTACCCTGATCATTTCGTTGACGGTTTTGTTGACGCTGACTTTCTCACTTGTGGAAAGTTTGCTGATCCTGCCGGCGCATTTGCGGCATGGCGGTGAAGAGAAGGTCGGCCTGCTGGCCCGGTTCTTCACGGCAATCGGCCTGACCCGAATTGTCAATATCGCGCGCGCCAAGGCGGACCGGTTTCTGGATGTGGTGATTACCAAATTTTATCGGCCCTTCCTGGATCGGTGTTTGCGTCGCAAGGCGGTTACCCTGGCGTCATTCCTGGCCATGCTGATTTTCGTGATTGGCGGCATCCAGTTGGGCGGGCTTGTGGGCTTTGCTTTCCAACCAAGCATCCCTCAGGACTTTGTCCGGGCGGAATATACCTTCCCGAGCGGTGTGCCTTATAATACCGTGAAGCAAGCCGCGATTGCGTTGGAAACATCCGCCTATAAGGTCGTACATCAACTGGAGGAAAAATATCCGGACACCAAGATCTTCAAGGCGACCATGTCGTTCGCCAGTGGCCGGGGCGCCCGGGCTTTCTTTGTCCTGGAGCCTGGAGAAAATCGTCCGATTTCCAGTGACGAAATCACCAAGATGTGGCGCGAAGCCACGCCAATATTCCCCGACGCGAAGGAGATCAAATTTGATAATACCTTCAACAACAACAGTCGGGGTATGCGGATACGTTTGTCATCCGCAGATATTGGTGCGATCGAGGAAGCCGCGGCCGAGCTTAAGGCGCAACTGAATACCTATGACGCGATTTACTATGTCACGGATACGGCTGAATCGGCGCAGGCGGAAGCTGTGCTGGGGCTGAAATCCAGCGCGGAAAACCTGGGCTTCTCGCTTCAGGATGTCGGACGTCAGGTGCGTCAGGCTTTCTACGGCGATGAAGTTCAACGGATACCGCGCGGTGTGGATGATGTGAAAGTCATGGTGCGCTACCCGGAAGAAGACCGCCGCTCTTTTGATACGCTGGGCAATATGCGCATGCGGACCAAAGAAGGCGAAGCGGTGCCATTCGAATCTGTCGCGGATGTGACATATCATCCGGCCTATACTTCTATCCGGCGTACCGACCGGGCCCGGACCATGAGCCTGATCGCGTCCCTGTCGGAAGGTAAGGAAGCGGAGATTGAAAAGATCAAACAGGACCTTGAAGAGAATTTCTTTCCTGATTTTGAGAAGAAATATCCGATGGTGACCCGTCACAGAAGTGGCGGCGATGAAGGCCAGGCAGAATTTATGCAATCCATTCTGACCAACTTCCTCTTTGGTCTGTTGATCATCTATGTCCTGTTTGCCATCGCGTTCCGGTCATACTTTAAGCCGTTTGTGATCTTCACGGCCCTGCCTTTTGGGTATATGGGGGCGATCCTCGGGCATATGTTCCTTGGCATGGACCTGAGCATTTTCTCCATCCTCGGGATTGCCGCGGCCATGGGGGTTGTGATCAACGACAATCTGGTGCTTGTCGATTTTATCTGTCGTTTGCGGGAGAAGGGCTATGACGTTATCCAGGCGATCGAGATCGCGGCGGAGGAGCGTTTCCGGCCGATCTTCCTGACCTCCTTTACAACATTCATCGGTCTGATCCCGTTGATGATGGAAAGAAGTGTTCAGGCGCAGTTCTTGCAGCCGACGGTCGTATCCCTGGCGTTTGGCGTGCTGTTTGCGACACTCGTGACCCTGATCCTGGTGCCGGTGCTTTATATCACCATGACCCGCGCCCGGGACCGCATCTATGGCTGGTTCGGGTGGCAGGTTGTGGAACGTCTGCCGGAACCGGCGGAATAAGCCAAGACAAAATCCTCTGAGGGCGGCCAGTGTGCCGCCCTTTTTTATGGCGTCAGACTGCTGGCGAGAGCGCCTTGACAATCTGCTGAACCGAGGGGGCCGTGTCATAGCCCTCCGTTGTGACATATACCCGGCAACTGCTGCAACTGGTGGCGGGCTCGTCACCACTGACATCTTTTCCCCTGATCAGAATTGTCGGGGACCCGTACTGGCGATACGCCTTCGGGGTATCCGGGGTGTTCACTTCCCATTCCCGCCAGGCGACGGGCAATGCGCATTCCTGCAAGGCTTGCGTCAGCCGCTCGCGGGCGTGATCGACATTGGGGCAGCTGTTTTCATAGACCAAATCAATGGGCGGGGGGCATGTCCTAGTCGTCTCTTTGTCCTTACTGTCCATATACCACCAGTTTAACCCGCTGTCCGGCTCTCAGGCTCTGTGGACTGTTTAAGCCGTTGAGCACCAGAAAACGATCCAGTTGATGGTCGGAAAAGGCCATTTTGCGGGCCAGACTTTGTGCCGTGTCGCCCCGCTTGACGGTCACCACCCGGATAATTCTGCCCCGCACGTCGCGGGCCTCGGTCGGGGATAGTTTTTTGAAACTGTAGGTCATGCGCTGCAGCGCTTCCCGCTGTTGGTCCAGTTTGGTGAGTGGGGTGACCATCAGGAAGAAATAGGCCTGATCCGCACTATGGCGCACGGTGACGATGCGCACCTGGGAGTTGACTTTGGCGACCTGCATGGTATGCCAGCCGGTAATGGCCTCCATGCCATTGAGGGTGAAATCCTGCAATCCTTCCAGGGGCGCATCCTTGACGAGCCCTTTCCAGGTCTGAGACGTGAACTCGATCATGTTGCGGCCTTTCAGACGGTCCCCGGCGAAAATCACCACGCCACCTTCGGCCGGGCCGGTGCCCTGGGCATAGACCGCATCCGAACTGTTGAGCAGGCGATAATTTTCCGGCACCGTGAAGCTGAAACGTGCCGGGCCGTGAGAAAATGTCCGGCCTGTGATCACGCCTTGGGCGGGGTCGTCGCCGTAAGTCATGCCATTGATGGCGTCGAGAAAGCGGTCGCGGCCCCGGTCGCGGCTGTTTTCCGGCAGACCTGTTTCACGGGCGGCCGCGTGGGCGCGGGTAACCCGGTCCTTGGTGTTGGGATGGGTGGAGAAGAATTCGGGGGGGCGCTGTTGTCCGGTCCGGTTGGCGATGGCGTCTTCCAGTTGGCTTTGAGCATCCAGAGAGCGCAACATGTCGGCGGCGGCATAAGGATCAAAGCCGGCTCTGGTTGAATAACGCACCCCGAGTTTGTCGGCCTCATATTCATTGCCGCGGGAATAGCTTTTCAGATAGAGCTGAGATCCATAGCCGACCATATCACTGAGTTCATTGCTTTTGAGCACCGCCCCCAACAACGTGGCCCCCAGGCCGGTCAGAATCTGCTGATTATAGCGTTTGGCCGAATGGCGGCCGGTGACGTGGCCGATTTCGTGACCCAGAACGGAGGCCATCTCGGATTCACTGTTGAACAGGCCGAGAATACCCCGGGTGACATATATATAACCGCCGGGCAGGGCGAAAGCATTGACGATTGGCGAATTGAGCACCGTAAATGTGAAGGGGGTCTTAGGCATTTCTGATACGGCGGCGAGCCGGCCGCCGGTCACGGCGACATAGCCAGCCACTTGCGGGTTGTCGACCACGCCCCCATGCTGTTTGAGGATCAAGGGATGTTGTTCCTTGCCGATGGCGGTTTCCTTGTCCGGACTCATAAACGGGGTGAAATCTGACTGACCGGTGGCGGGATTGGTGGTCACGCAGCCCTGAAGCAACAGAGGCAGGGTGACCAAAGCCCCGATGAAGCCGCTTTTGCGGAGTCTGCGCCCGGCTTTATGGGTTAAGCTGTTGTTACTCCTTGCGAGGGTCATGGAGGATCCTTTCGTCAATGATCATAATTTGTTCCGGATGGCTGGCTTCGATCATAGGACCATTGTAGGTTTTCAGCCACCCTCTGATTTCAATTTTTTTATTCTTGTAACTTTCTGGTGCATGGCCCGTCTTGTGGAACAGACGGGCGGCGGGAGACTTGATCATGATGGTAAAGTCAGTTTTCCAGTCGTCCCCGAAATTAAGATAATAAGTCCCGCGCACCTTGGCAACATTACGTACGATAGCCTGGACCAGCTGGAACCGGTTGCGTTGCGGCAGGCCTTCCGCCGGGGTGCGCGGGGCATAGAAATCCAGAGCCCAAATACCGTCCTGGCGTCGCCGGGCCTGCTGTTCACGATTGAGCATCTCTGTCACCAGCGCCCGGTTATCGGCAAAGCTGTACACCCGGGCCATGCCGTGATTTAACATTTCCCCCTGAACCCACAGACCGTTGTCGCGAAACAGATGAGCCAGCGCCCGGCCATATCGGTCCCTTTCTGCGCCGCCGTAATAGAGCGTTACATATTGGCCGAGAACCAGTTTCTCCAGAGCTCGCTTTGATTCCTGTGCCAGAGGCCAGGGGGTGTGGTTCTTGCGGCCGAGCGGCAGTTTGGGCGCCTGAAGCCCGACCAGGCGTACGCGGCTGTTGTCTTCCAGAATAACGGTATCGCCGTCGGTCACCGCGGTGACTTTCTGGCGGGTGGCCTTTTTGAGCTGATCCTGCAAGGCCACTGCCGCCTCTGCTCCGGAAGAGACGGTCATTATGAACAGCAGAAAGCATATCCCGATTTTGTATGTATTGATTTTGTTTAACATTCCTGTCCCCATCATCGCGCTTGCCTACCATAACAGTATCTGCAGAAGATGTCAGTTATGTGGTGGAAGCAAGCGGTATTCGGCCGTAACCTTGGTGATGCGAATGGCGAGGGCGGTGGCAAACATGACGGGGGCCAGAATTAATAAAATTCGCTGAATTGCATTACGTTCCAGGTCCTGAATATTGCGGATGTTCCGTTTCCGGTTTTCCGCGTACCGATCGAGGCGGTTTCTGAGGATTTTCTGTTCATTGAGGGGAATGATGGCGCTGAAGTCTTTCAGGCCATGTGTCAGATTATGGTTCAGGGGAGGGAAGGCTTCGCCCCCTTTCTGCAACAATGTGATGTCATTGATGCGGGCCTCCAGCAGGTTACATAAGGCGGAATAATCGGTTCGACCGGTCTTGTTCTGTTTGTTCGTTTTTGCCTTGGCGCAGATCAAAATCTGGTAATTGGTGAACCAGCTCCGTACATCATTCAGGCTTTGGGTCGTGGTCCACTCCACATCATTATGGACCCGTTCGGCGCGAAATTGCTGTGCTTGCCCGACGAGCCCAAGGATGGAAAGAAAAGCCAGACTGAGCCAGATGTAGTCGGCCAGTTTCCAGGCCCGGAGACTAAGGGGAAACAAGAAAACAAACAGCCCGTGAAGGATTAGGGTAAGGCTGAGAAACAATCCGATCACCCAATATGGGTTGGCGGCCAGATCAAGTATTTTTTCACCCCATATGTTCATACGAATGCCCCTTCATCTATGGTATCGGTTTCTCGCCAGCCTATCATATTTAGATTGCGTTGGCATGGGGTTCTGTTAGTCTTTCAAGTGTGAAATAAAAATTAGAGAAATACTGAACATATCAATTGGGAGAATAATCTATGCGTAAATTATTAACTTCACTCGTCGGGTTGAGCATGATGACGACGCCCGCCTTGTCGGCGGACAGTCTGCGGCAGGCGGTGGCGAAAGACTATGACAGTTATCTTTCGGACTTGTTTGTGTATTTTCACAAGAACCCGGAATTGAGCCTGCAGGAACATAACACCGCTGCACGGCTGGCCAAGGAACTCAAGGCGGCGGGTTTTGAGGTGACAACCGGGGTCGGGGGAACAGGCCTTGTGGCGATGATGAAAAACGGGCCTGGCCCGCTGGTGATGATGCGCGCCGATATGGATGGGTTGCCGGTGGAAGAAAAATCTGGGCTGGATTATGCTTCCAAGGCGACACAGAAAGATATCATTAGCGGCAACGTGGTGCCTGTCATGCATGCCTGCGGACATGATGTTCATATCACGAGCCTTGTCGGAACTGCCCGGCGTATGGCGGCGGCGAAAGATAAATGGTCTGGTACCCTTATGTTGATTGGCCAGCCGGCCGAGGAACGGGTGATGGGCGCCAAGGCGATGATGGAAGATAACCTGTGGAAGCGATTTGGCAAGCCGGATTACGCTTTGGCCTTTCATGTGTCATCAGGCGATGAGGCCGGGGTGATCAACCTGTCGGAAGGCGCACCTTACGCTGGCGCCGATACTGTGGATATCATTGTACATGGAGTCGGGGCGCATGGCGCCGCGCCTCATGCCGGCAAGGACCCGGTATTGCTTGGCAGCCAGATTGTGGTGGCCTTGCAGGCGTTGGTGTCACGGGAACTCCCGCCGCGGGACCCTGGCGTGGTAACGGTGGGATCCTTTCACTCGGGCACCAAGCATAATATCATTTCCGACAAGGCGCATCTACAGTTGACCGTGCGGAATACCAGCCTGGAAACCCGAAAAACCCTGCTGGATGGAATAAAGCGGATCGCGGAGAATATGGGCCGGGTGGCAGGTTTGCCGGAAGACAAGTTGCCAGAGGTCATTATATCTCAGGAAACCACGCCACCTACTGTAAATAATGCCGAACTGGCGCGCCGGTTACGGGGCTTATGGCAGTCCAAAATGGGGGAAGCTGCTGTTGTTGATATCCCGACAAAAGGGATGGGGGCGGAAGATTTTCCTTACTTCACCACCGACCCGGCCATCCCGAGTGTTTATTTTGCCGTCGGGGGCACCCCAAAGGCTGATTTTGAACGGGCCAAGGCTGGCGGGGCGCCCGTCCCCAGTCACCATTCACCACTGTTTAAAATCACACCCGAACCGGCCGTTAAAAGTGGCGTAGAGGCGACGGTGCTGGCGTTGATGGATTTGATGGCTAAAAAGTAACGCTCCACCACATATAAAGATCATAAAACGCCGGGGTTTGTGAAAAACAGACCCCGGCGTTTTATTAGGAAAAGGATGCCTGAAAGAGTGATTATTCATATGTTTCGGTGCAGGAAAATATTTTGAAAAATAGCATATTCTAATGTTCTTAGTAATATAATGTTAATTAAATAAGACTAGCGTTATATATGGCGGGTCGGGTGTCTACAAAGTATTTTTTATAAAGGTGTGGGTGCGATGATGAATTTTTTCAATAATCTTAATATTTCTTTGAAACTGCCGGCATTTATTGTCACATTTCTGGTGATCGCTTGTGGTGCAGTAGGGATATCGGCTTATTTTGATGCGAAAGAAACTGTTCACAGTGAAGCAGAGAACAAACTGACGGCGGTTTTGTCCTCGCGAAAGTCTGAATTACAAGGTTATATCCGCTCTATTGAGGAAGATTTGAAGGTCACGGCGATGAACCCGTCGACCGCGAAGGCGATTACAACTTTCCAGGCAGCCTGGACTGAGCTGGGTGATAACCCCACATCACAACTTCAACGGCTTTATATTACCGATAACCCGGAATCATTGGGGGAAAAGGACAATTATAATGACGCGGGCGACGGGTCGCTGTATTCGGCCGCCCATGCGCAATATCATCCTTGGTTCCATCAGTTGCAGAAGGTGCGGGATTATTATGACGTCTTCTTGTTTAACACGCAGGGTGACCTGATTTATTCCGTCTTTAAAGAGAATGATTACGCCACAAATATGAATAATGGTGAATGGCGTGATACCGACCTGGCCAATGCCTTCCAGGCGGCCATGTCATCTTCCGCCGAAGGAGAAATTTCTTTCTTTGATTTCAGAACGTATGCCCCGAGTTACGGGGCGCCCGCAAGTTTCATGGCGACTCCGGTTATGGACGAACAGGGGTATAAGGTGGGCGTACTCGCTTTTCAAATGCCCATTGGACGGATCAACAGCATCATGCAAAAGCAGGATGGCATGGGAGAAAGCGGTGAGTCATATATTGTCGGTCATGATAATCTGATGCGCTCGGATTCACGTTTTTCCAAAGAATCAACTATTTTGAAGACAAAGATTGAGGGGGCGACCACTCTGGCGGCCCTGCGGGGAGAGACCGGTCTTGAACTGATCGAGGATTACCGGGGTGTTCAAGTGGTTTCGGCCTATACGGCGATGAATATTCATGGCACCAAATGGGCCATTATTGCGGAGATTGATGAAGCGGAAGTCAACGCCAGCAGCTACAGCATGCGTAATGGCATGCTTTTGATTGGTCTGGTTATTATGACGTTATTGTCCGGGGTGGCGTTGTTTTTCACCCGCACTCTGGTCAAGCCGATCACGGAAATGGTTGATACCATGAACATTCTGGCTGCAGGAAATAACGATATTGATATTCCTCACACCGAACGCGAGGACGAGATAGGCGCGATGGCTGAATCTGTGGAGGGGTTCAAACAGAGCGCGCCGGAACGCATTCGCCTCGAGGAAGAGACCCGGAAAGCGGAGCAGGCGCAATTGCAGCGTGAGGAAGAGGAACGACAGGCGGCGGCCGCCCGTGAACAGGAAGAGATGGAACGGGAACGCGCGGCGTTGGAGGCTCGGGAAGCCCGGGCCCGTAAAATTGAACAGTTGATTAAAAACTTTGAGAATAAAGTCACAGAAATGCTGGAGGTCTTGGCCGCGTCCTCGACTGAAATGAGTGCGACGGCGAATCAGATGGTGATGACATCTGATGATACGAAAACCCGTTCTGCAGCCGTGTCGAGCGCATCTGATGAATCGACCAATAATGTGAATATGGTTGCCTCCGCGGCGGAAGAACTGAGCAGTTCTGTTCAGGAAATCAGTCGGCAGGTCCATAAGGCCAACGAAATTTCCCGGGAAGCTCTGGAAGAAGTCGGGGCAAGTGAAAACGCCATCTCGGCATTGGCGCTGGCGGCGGAAGAGATTAACAAGGTTATCGGTTTGATCAGTGATATTGCCGAACAAACCAATCTGTTGGCCCTGAACGCAACCATTGAATCGGCCCGTGCCGGTGATGCCGGGAAGGGGTTTGCTGTTGTTGCCAATGAGGTGAAAGCTCTGGCCGGGCAAACATCGAGCGCCACCGAAGAAATTTCAAGTCAGATTACAGAGATGCAGAACCTGACCCGAACCGCGGTTAACAGCATCAAAACCATTGTCGAAGTGAACAACCGTTCCAGTGAAACGACCGCCAGCATTCTGGCGGCGATTGAGCAGCAGAGTTCGGCCACCAATGAAATCTCGCAAAATATTCAGCGGGTTGCGGTTGGTACTCAGGAAGTTTCGGGTAATATCGCCCGGGTGGCAGAAGGCGCCGATGAAACCGGGGCGGCAGGATCGCAAGTTCTTATGGTTGCTGAGGAGTTGGGGAAAATCTCGGAAACGCTCAAACTTGATGTCGAGAATTTTCTTTCTGATGTGCGGGCGGTATAAGGTACGGTGCCTCGTGCCAGGGACCATATCGTACCGTACAGGAGGAGGAGTTGTTCTGTAAGCCTGTCAGAATGAGTACCCCAGATCATCGGGTAGAGTAATATGTTGCGGCGTTGGATCATACTTGTTGGATTTTATATTTTAGGGACGGGTGCCGTATTGGCGACTGACCAGAAGACGGTTGTTACGTCACCTCGTCTGGAACTGGCCTGCAGCATTGGGGCTTCCATGCGGCCGCAGGCTTTATTGTACCGGGAAATTACCGATCAGATGGCGCGCCGGGCCGGGTATGATGTTGTATTCAGCGAGTATCCCTGGGTGCGGGCGTTATCTGAGTTTCGGGCCGGACGCTTGGCGGGGATATATTGTTTATCCCACATACCGGAGCGGGAAGCCTTTTCACATTATTTTCCCGTTCCTTTTTATTCGGCGCAGATTTCTCTGTTTAAAATTAAATCAAATCCCCTGTCTTCCGATTCATTGGAGGATCTGTTGCGACAGAGCATTGCGGTGCAGAAGGATTCCTATAACGCCAATCAGCTGGCTGCCCGGGGCGCGACGAATCTGATTTATGTTTTTAATGATGAGGTGGAATGCCGGTTGTTGCGCAGTGGACGGGTGACGTTTCTGATTTCTGATCAGGTGTCCCCCTGTTCGGGAAAAAATGGTGGCTCTGCTACTGGCGAACGGGATGTGGTGCAGGTCGGTCCGCCGGTGGCGATAGATCATCTTTATCTTGGAATCAGCCGGGCTTATCCGGGGCAAGCCAAAATCATGCTGGATTTGCAACAGGCGTTTATGGCGATGGTCAGGGACGGTGAACTGGTCCCGATATATCAACACCATAACATGGCGTTGCCGGATGAGATCAAAGCCATGAAGAAGTAGGAAACCCGCCTTCCGGATACTGATGCAGGGTATGGAGACACAAAAAAAGACCTGACGCAAACGCCAGGTCTTTTTTTTGATGGTGCCCCCACACAGACTCGAACTGCGGACCTACTGATTACAAATCAGTTGCTCTACCAACTGAGCTATAGGGGCTTAACCACGAACACCCCTTGAGTGGGGTAGGCGCAAATTAGTGGTCTTTGTTTTGAAAATCAAGCGAAAAAATCATCCTGGGGCCGGAAAAAGCATATTTCAGTACCGTGTGGGTCAATCTTCTTTGTTTTCCATATGGTTAGCCTTCCATCGCATGGCTTCGAGAATACGTTCTTCTGTGGGCATCTCGCGGTAGAAAAGGAATTCTTCCAGCGCATTGGGTCGAATTTTCCTGTATTTGGCCAGTTTGATGTAAAGGCGGGCCATGGCGTCCGGGTCCTGGGAAATTTCCAGCCCGACCAGATCCGCTTCATCCTCAATATATCGGTTCAGGGCGGCATCCAATGGTGTGATGAGAAGGGTGTAGCTACTGATCAAAAGAATCATCAAAGGCAGCCCGGCCAGGTCGCCAATATGATTAATACGCCATAGTGCCCCATAACGGGTGATGATCCAGGACAGGGACCAATTAAGAAAGAAGAAGCCGCCAAATATCATCACGGCCAGGCCGGCAAAAGCCAGATAGAGATGGTGGTGGGTGTAATGGGCGATCTCATGGGCGATCAGGGCGCGAATTTCCCGGTTGTCGGCATTCTGAAGAATGGTGTCTGACAGGGCGATGCGTGTGGTGCCAAACAGTCCGCTGATATGCCCGCTCATGCGGCTGGATTGTCTGGACCCGTCATAGATTAAAATTCTGTCAGTATCAAGACCCTGGGCCTTGGCCATGACAATCAGATCCTGTTTCAGCGGCCCCTCTTCCAGAGGGGAAAAGTCGTTGAACATAGGCTCGATCAGCACCGGGGACACAATCATGAAAAAAGCGAGCAACAGGCTGGCGATTGTGCCGCCCCACAGCCACCATACCCGGCGGGCCCTCTGAATGGCGGTATAGACCAGGGTCAGCAGCAGGGCGATGGCGAGAATATTTATCACTTCCATCAGCATGTGGCTGTTCAGCCATTGGAAGAAGGTCTGGTTGGACAGGCCATATTGGTGTTCGCGGGTATAGTCCTTGTAAACGAGGAAGGGGAAATAAAGCAGAAACGCGAGCGGTGTATATATAAGTATGTAAAAAGGTACCTGCAGCCACAGGCGGTCCGACAGTTGTGTCGCGAGATCCCGGATGTAGGATGAAATCAGGGTCAGAAGCAGAAAAAAACAGACGGCGGCGGCATACAGAAAGCCCCAGAACTTGAGCCAGTAACGTCCTTCATAATAGGCGTCGGAGGTTTCCGAGGCGTATATGTCGATCTGGGCCATCAGGGCCTCGGTCGCCTGCAGGGGGTCAAATGTCGCGGCTTCGGCCGGGCGCACAAATGTTCCCATCATAAGGATCAGGCCGGACAGGAGTATCAGGCTTGTCAAACGACGGGTTATTTGTGAAGGGGTTGTCATGGTGCGGTTTTTGTCTCCATTTGGGTCATGAGGCGGAAAAGGCATACAGGGCGATGGCGGCGGCATTGGACACATTGAGGCTCTCTACAGTGCGCTGAATCGGCAACTTGATCAGGGCGTCGCAATGGCTGACGGTGCCTTTGCGCAGGCCTTTGCCTTCGGCTCCCATCACCAGGGCGATATTCTGACCAAAGTCGGCATCGCGGATCGACAGATCGGCGGTGCCATCCATGCCCAGCCGCCAATAGCCCATGTCAGCGAGTTCATCGAGTGCCCGGCTGAGGTTCGTGACCCGCACCCAGGGCAGGACTTCCAGCGCCCCGGAGGAGGATTTGGCCAGAGTGCCGGATTCGGGCGGGGCGTTGCGGTCGGTGCTGATGATGGCGCGGGCGCCAAAGGCGGCGGCGGATCGGATAATGGCGCCAACGTTGTGAGGGTCGGTGATCTGGTCCAGGATCAGAACCAGGTGACTGCCGTCCTCGGTGATGGCGCAGCAGTCCTGAAGCGCGACAGCGGGCAGGGGGGCGGTTTGAAGGGCAATGCCCTGATGGACACATTCATCCGGCAATGGTTTCATCAATGCTTCGATGGGAACAATCTCGGGGCTAAGCTCCGGTCGGTCTTCCATAATGCTGTAAAGCTCTTCCTTATATTGTTCGGCGCTGCGCTTGGTGACGAACAGACGCTTGATCGGGCGGGCCGGATTCTGCAGGGCGGCCATCACGGGATGTTTGCCGAAAAGCCACAGGTCGGTGGCGTCATGAGACGCGGGGCGCTGGGGACGCCTTTCCGGGCGACTTTCAGAGGGGTGTTTGGCCGGGTTTCGCGCCGGATGAGGCGCCAAAGGGGCCGGTGATTTTTTCGGGGCTAATTCACGCCTTGATTCTTTCGAAGACTTCCGGGCGGAATTGTCGCGCTTCTGGCCGTGGCGCTGCGCTTTTTGATCTTTTTTACTCATGAATTAGCTATAAGCCACTCCCGCGCCAAGGGCAACTGCTTTCACTGGACAAAATATGGCTTCTTGCGACTTTTGTGCGCCTTTGGCGATGCTTTCCCGTGGCGGCAAGATTTTTTCTGAAATTTTCGTTTGACATGACCAAATAAATGTCCATATTGCGGCTTCACAGCCGTTACGTTTTTCGTGCGGTTTTGTCCATCCTTGGAGGGGTGGCCGAGTGGTTAAAGGCAGCAGACTGTAAATCTGCCCGCGTATGCGTACACAGGTTCGAATCCTGTCCCCTCCACCATTTCCCTGTTTGTGTTTTTCGGTGGGGTGATGTACAAGATGGAGATTGTGCGGGCGTAGCATAATGGTAATGCAGCAGCCTTCCAAGCTGAATACGAGGGTTCGATTCCCTTCGCCCGCTCCAAAATTTAAATGCGGTGGATGCGGCAAAAGCTCATTCACTGACTTGATGTGTTCAGGGCATGTAATTTGACCCTCATTATATTTTAGGTAGTGAAATAAAATGGCTAAAGAGAAGTTTGAACGTAATAAGCCGCATTGTAACATTGGTACAATCGGCCACGTTGACCATGGTAAAACAACCCTGACAGCGGCGATCACGAAAGTGCTGGCTGAAACTGGCGGCGCGACCTTTACTGAATTTGCAAATATCGACAAAGCTCCAGAAGAGCGTGAGCGCGGTATCACCATTTCGACGTCACACGTTGAGTATGAGACGGAAGCCCGTCACTATGCGCACGTTGACTGCCCAGGCCATGCTGACTATGTGAAAAACATGATCACCGGTGCGGCGCAGATGGACGGCGCGATCCTGGTGGTGAATGCGGCTGACGGTCCGATGCCACAGACCCGCGAGCACATCCTGCTGGCCCGTCAGGTTGGCGTGCCTGCTCTGGTTGTTTACCTGAACAAAGTTGACCAGGTTGATGATGAAGAGCTTCTGGAGCTGGTTGAGATGGAAATCCGCGAACTGTTGAGCGAATATGAATTCCCGGGAGACGATATTCCAATCGTTGCCGGTTCTGCTCTGGCAGCGCTTGAAGGCCGTGACGACAATATCGGTAAAGAATCCATCATCAAACTGATGGCTGCTGTTGATGAATATATTCCACAGCCTGACCGTGCGGTTGACGGCGCGTTCCTGATGCCGATTGAAGATGTATTCTCCATTTCCGGTCGTGGTACTGTTGTAACAGGCCGTATCGAACGCGG